>DEPS01000173.1 GCA_002358875.1 Lachnospiraceae bacterium UBA3386
TGCCGGAGGATGGCGGAAGACGGATTTCGCTTTTTCCTGTCGGCTAACAAGGTATGGCTGACGAAGGAAGTCCCGGAAAAATATCTTAAGAAAGTATGCCGCTGATGCGAGGAGTATTGGACTGCGTAGAAGCGAATGGAAAGCAGAAGGAATAAGGCACGTGCAGATCGGAGGAAAAGTACTGTTTGAGGGGAAACTGTGACAGGATAACGGCCCGTCACAGTTCATCCGATGTACTGATTTGCTTTAGGAGGAATCCATGGCAAAGGAAAAGAAATATACGAGGCCGGGGACGGCCCGGAGAGGGATGGCAGCGGAAGCAGGAAAAAGCATGAAAACGCTGCTTTCATATCTGTTTACAACGATACTGGCAGTAATGATACTGGCAGGCGGCATCCTTTTCGTTCCCCAAACACCGGTATATGCTGCAGACAGCCGCAGCGCTTCGGAGGAGGATGTCCAGATGCGGGGAATCTGGCTCTGCTACAAGGAATATGCCTCTCTCGGCCTCTCTGTATTTGATGACGAGGAGGCCTACCGGGAAAATGCCGACAGGTTCCTTGAGGAGGCTCAGAAATACCGGATCAATACTGTGTTCCTGCATGCCAGGGCTTTTGACGATGCCTTCTGGCGCAGCAGGACCTTCCGTGCCTCAAAGTATATCGGGGGCGACGAGACCCTGACTGCATGGGAGGCTTATGGGGAATATGATCCCTTCGGCGTCTTCCTGGAAGAGGCGCATAAATACGGTATCGAAGTCCACGCCTGGCTGAACCCCTACCGCGTCAGCTTTGACTACTACTATGATCCTGCAGATGATGAGAGCACGCAGAGGATCCTCACCGCGGTTAAGGAGCTATTGGAGTTTGAAAGCGGCGGGGAAAGGATCGACGGGATCCACCTTGACGATTACTTTTACAATGCAAAGGAAGGATATTACAGAATCAGGGAGCCTTACAATAAATACGCGGTCGTCGGTTCGGAGGAAGAACAGCCGGCGGGCTGGAACTATCAAGTCGTGACATCCGCTGAAAAAAGAGAAAATGTCAACAGGATGATCAGGGAGGTCTACAGGACTGTCTCCGAGGCCGGCAGTACCTTTGGAATCAGTCCCGCCGGCAACTATGACAATGCCATGAACGACGGCGCGGACATAGATACCTGGCTCTCTGAAGATGGCTATATTGATTACATCATGCCCCAGATCTACTGGACCAACCAGTGGGGTGAGAATGGAAATACGGCAATGTTTTCGGACCGGCTGGATCTTTTCCTCGGGAAGAAAAAGAATAACGCAAAGTTCTATGTCGGCCTTGCCCTCTACAAAACGCAGCCGTCGAAGTCCGCAGGCGATCCCGGGTGGACATTAAATGATTCGAATCTGCAGCAGCAGATCGCCGAGCTTGAAAGTAAAGGAGCGGACGGGTATGTATACTTTTCTGCCCAGTACCTTTTTCGGAACTGCGCCCAGGAGGAGCTGGCAAATATTAAGAAACAGTGACTGGAAACATTAGGCCGGCGTACAGGGAAAGGCATTCTTCTTTTTTATCGGAGAACTATAGAAGGAGGTTGGAAGAAAACAGGGTATAAGTAAATCGAAAAGAGGCAGAATACCTGGCTGGAAGGAATCGTGCCAGAGAGGCACTGGCTGAAAAGGCATAGAAGTATTATAATGGCATGAAATGGGCTGACCGCCGGACGCAGCTGAACAATTGATTACAGACATGATAAGGCAAAAGGAGGATCAGGTTATATGAAGAAGGCAAAGCAGGTTTTGGCATTATTGTTAGCATCAACGCTTTGGGCAGGAACCATTCAGATGCCGGTCATTGCAGCGGAGGTTTTCGAATCGGAATCCGAGGAATCCGTGGCGGAAGAAGTTTCTGACACGGATCCTTCAGCGTCAGAAGGCCTTGATTCGGACGAATCTCCTGACAGCGATTGGGCAGTCCAGGAGGACCAGGAAGAACAGGGGGTTGAGGAGGATCGGGAAGGCCAGGAGGATCCGATCATGACGGATTCAGGCGATGAGGATGAGCCGGATGATCCGATCATTGACATGGAAGAAACGCAGGATTCCGGACAGGATGGCGGACTGCCGGAAAATTCTTCCGAACAGACAATTCCCGACTCTCAGACGGAAGAAATGCAGCCCAAAGAAGATGCCGGGCCGCAGGATATAGAGAACCAGTCCGATGGCGGCTCAGAAAGCAATGCGGAAGAAGTCGGCAGTGAAGAAACCGTCATGCCGGAAGGAGCAATTATAGAGGAAAGCGACCATGCGGAAGTACAGATGGCGGCATCGCGGGGCAGCATAGACGGAAATTCGAAAATCACGTGGACAGGAAACACGATGCCGGCCGCAAACGACGTAACGAGCGTCAGTTTGAGAAGGCGCGCATATCTGACGGCCGTCCAGGGCGGATACATGCGTGTGGAATATGATGGGAAGGACATCGTCGTTGAGTATTTTGATGAATCCTTCCACATGACCAGACAGGGGCATCTTTCCATGGAACTCGATGTCTGGGGCGGCTTCTATGCGGGGGCGGATGCATATTATGTTGCGGAGGGACAGTACAATAAAGACTGCACAGATGGCACGGAGGTGCTGCGGATCATCAAATACGATTTTGACTGGAACCGCCTCGGTGCCGGAAACATTCTGGCACAGGATGGCTGGGAGTATGAAATCCGCTATCCCTTCGATTATTCCTGCGTAAGCATGGACGAGGTGGACGGAAAGCTGTATTTGTCCACCGGGCGACAGGGCTATGTAGATGAGGCTGTCGGCCAGGGACATCAGGGAATGATGCTGATCCGCATGGACGAACAGACCTTTGATACGGAAATCGTATATGGCGATTTCTGGCATTCTTTCTCCCAATATCTGGGCCATAGCGGCACGGATCTGTTTATCTGCGAGCAGAGCGAGGGAGGCCGCTGCACCATGCTCTCCAGATTCGACACGAACCGGACGGGCACGGACTACTTCAACGCGTTCTCGGAACGTTTTTCCGTCCTTGACTATGGCGGCAACCGCACATCCGCATGGGCGATCCCCTGTTACGCAAGTGTTGACGGCCTGGCCATATCATCAGATCACGTCCTGTGCCTCGGGACATCCATCGATCAGTCCCAGTATGACAGCGTCACATCCGATACGCCCCATAATATTTACCTGACAGTTACGCCCCTGTCGGATCCGGATGCGGAGCATTCGTCTGTCAGGTGGCTGACCGCTTATTCCGGAGGCGGGAAGAGCTTTCTCGGTGTAAATATTACCAAAATAAACGACAACAGATTCATGGTCGCCTGGGAAGAGAAGCCGGAAGATGAGGAAAGCGTCTCTCCTGCCGATGAGCGGGATCCTCTCTCGACGGGAGTGCTGCATTACCTTTTCGTGGACGGCTCCGGAAATACGGTCAGCAAAGAGTTCACAGCCAGGGCCATGATTTCTGACTGCAGGCCCGTCCTGGCAGGAGACAGAATCGTCTACTATGCCTCCAAAGCGAACTGCCTGGATTTTTATGCGATTGATGCATTTTCAGGGAAATTTTCCAAAAGCGTGACGAGGATCGCCGGGGCTCAGATCACCTGGGATTACGACGCAGGTATTCTCAGCTTTTCCGGAAAAGGCGCTCTTTCCATTGATTTAGAAGCACATTATCGGCATGCACTGTCAGACACTGATAGTTGGAGCGTATATAGCGATGCTGATAACTGTTGGAGTTTTATCCGGGATCATGTGACCGGCATAAGCATAGGGAAGGGCATCACATCAATCCCGGAGAGGGCGTTTGCATGGTTCAATCATCTGACGGATGTAAAGCTGCCTGATGGGCTAAAGACCATTGGAAAAGAGGCCTTTTATGCCTGTGGAGAACTGAGAAAGCTGTCGGTTCCGGACAGCGTTAACAGGATCGGTGAGGATATTCTATGGACAGGCAGCTACTGGATTTCGGATAATTCGCACGTGATATATGCTGTGATTTACGGCAGCTGTACTTCTACTGCCATTAAATATGCCAAAAAGAATAATATTTCATATGAAGAAAAGCATAAATGGGCTGCTGAACTGGTCACGACAAAAGCCACTACTAAAAAAAACGGGAAAACGGCAAAGAAGTGCAGCCTGTGCGGAAAGACAGTCACTAAAAAAGTGATTTATTATCCAAAGACGATCACCCTTTCAAAGACGATCTTTACATACAATGGAAAAGTCCAGAAGCCGAAGGTCACTGTCAAAGGGTCGGACGGGAAAACAATTGCAGCAGGCAGCTATACCCTGAAATATTCAGCCGGGCGTAAAACTCCGGGCATATACTCGGTGAAGATTGTCTTCAAAGGGAACTATACGGGGACGGTCAGGAAAACATTTAAAATCATCCCGAAGGGCACGGCCATCTCGAAGCTGACCAAAGGCTCCAGACAGTTTACGGTCAAGTGGAAGAAGCAGGCTGTGCAGACTACGGGTTACCAGATCCAGTACAGTACAGGCAAAGCCTTCAAATCAGGAAACAGAACAGTCACCGTCAAAAAAGCTTCGGCCGTCTCGAAAAGGATCGGAGGCCTGAAAAAAGGCAAAACCTATTATGTGAGGATTCGGACCTACAAAACTGTGGGAGGGAAAAACTACTACTCGTCATGGAGTGCCGCAAAGAGCGTCAAAATAGACAAATAGGAAACCAAAAGGGATCCTTCCGGCGTAAACACAACAGCAGCCTATGGACATGGGGATGGTTCCTTGTTCCACTATATAGACAGTGGCAGGATTGATTATCTGATCAATAATGCCCTGCCGCTGATGAAGGACAACAGACAGCTCCGGCATTCGTGTCGGAGCTGTTTTCAGGTTTAGAGCATTGCGGGAGCGCGCAGCAATGCGTAGTTTTTCCATAACGTCATCGGTGGAAAAATCTTCGCAAGGTATCAGCGCAAGATTGCGGCTTATACCGGCTGGAGATATGAGTACGTTGAAGGCTCCTGGCCTGATCTGATGCAGATGCTCATTGATGGTCAGATCGATCTGATGAGCGACGTCTCCTATACTCCGGAGCGTGCTGAGATGATGCTGTTCTCCGACCTGCCGATGGGCTCGGAGGAGTATTACCTTTTTATCCAAAAGGATAATACGGAGATCACATCGGAGGATTATTCCACCCTGAACGGCAAAAAGATCGGTGCCTACAAGGGCAGCGTCCAGATTGGTTTGTTTGAGGAATGGGCTGCGGCACACGGAGTCAAAGCACAGATCGTTGAGCTGACAGCTTCCGTGGATGAGTGCCTGCAAATGCTGGCGGACGGGGAGATTGACGTCTATCTCGCGCTGGATTCCTATGGCGACCCGGAGCATAACGTGCCCGTCGCTCTGACCGTACAGTTAGTTTTTTTAGCATAATTTTGATGACAGAAAAATAATTGTACCAGGATATGCCCGGAGGGTTTCCTTCCGGAGAAAATAAGTCATGGCTGCCTGTCTTCCACAGATTCCAACTCTGCAATAAACAGTTCGTAGTAGTCATCTTCCCCGGTCAGGAGGGGGGAATTCTCCCCTCCGCCATTGGTGGATCTGCGCATCGCGGCGTAATAGTCTTCTCCGGCAGACAGAAGATCCATTTCATATAAGGGGACTCCTGCCTGGGTGCTGATCCTGCAGAAATCAGCAAGCGGAGTCAGACTCCCTTTTGTTTTAAGAAGTCTGTCGCGCAGCTCCTGGTCCACCAGAGATTTTTCCCTTAAAACAGACAAAGCTTCATATACTTCCATTGGTCTTTCCTTTACTGCCATTAACTGTTCCGTCAAACCGGTATTTCTTGACAAATCTTCCGGCCTGCGCCCCGCCTTCCATGTAGCGCAGAAGGATCATGGCTGCCGCCATGCTGTCGCTGTCTGCCTGGTGATGGTTGAGTTCTATTCCGTAATAGTCGCACATGGTATTGAGTCCGTGCCCCATGCCGGGCAAAAGCTTCCGTCCCATCTGCACGGTGCAGCAGTATTGTGCCTCGTTTTTCCATATGATCCCGTAGTCATTCAGGCATTTCTTCAACACACCGAGGTCGAACTGCGCATTGTGCGCAACGAGGATCCCGCCTGACATGATCGGCTCGATCTTTCTCCAGAGCTCCGGGAAAGATGGTGCTGCAGCGACCGTGCTTTCGCTGATCCCGGTCAGCTTCGTGTTGAAAGGATCGAAAAACGTCTGTGGATTGACATATGAAAAAAATCTGTCCGTGACAGACTGGTTTTCAATTACGGTGATACCGATGGCGCTTATGCGGTTATTGTAGCGGTTGGGAGTCTCTACATCGAAGACAATAAATCTGGCCTGATTCAACTTGCGCGTCCCCTTCACGTTTATGGCATTGTAAAAAATTTTATACCTGCCGTTTCTCAGTGCAGATTGCGAAAATGACGGTTTCACTCTGTGCATAGATTCAATTTTATCATCTCCCCATATCTTTATCAAAGCAATATTGCGTAAAATTGCTCTTAACCTGGTCATTTTCATATCTAAAAAAAGAAAAAAAGGTATTGACATATTATATCGTGCGCGATACAATACAGAAAAACAAGTCGTGTGCGATATGTTTTAGAGGACAAAATAATGGATGACAGATATGCCGCCTTGAGACTGAAGAACCAGCTGTGTTTCCCCTTGTACGCCGTTTCGAATATGATCACCAGGAAATACAAGCCCCTGCTCGACAAGCTCGATCTGACCTATACTCAGTACATCGTCATGATGGTCCTGTGGGAGAAAAGGCGTGTCAACGAGAAATTTCTGTGCGAGGCTCTTTTTCTGAAGTCGAATACGGTGACGCCTCTTTTAAAGAAGCTGGAGGCCAAGGGTTATATCGAGAAGGCAAAAGACTCCAATGATGAGCGCAATCTTGTAATTACTCTGACGCAGGCCGGAGAAAAACTTCAGGACGACGCTCTGTGCGTCCCGGAGACCATAGCGCAGGAATTTCATCTGACGCAGGAGGAAGCTGTGGGCCTGTATCAGGTCCTGTACAAGATGCTCGATGAAGAGAGAGATAAAGGCTGAAATAAAAAAGAAACTGAGAAATATGCAATGTAATCTGATAAAGGAGAAATGCGAAATGAAGACAGTCTATGATTTTACGGTAAGAGACCGGAAGGGAAACGATGTGAGCCTGTCAGAGTATCAGGGCAAGGTGCTCCTGATCGTCAACACGGCAACAGGATGCGGCTTTACTCCGCATTATGAACCGCTGGAAGCCATCTACAAGGAGTTCAGAGAGAAAGGCTTCGAGATCCTGGACTTCCCCTGCAACCAGTTTGCCAACCAGGCTCCCGGCAATGAGGATGAGATCCACGAATTCTGCACCCTGAAGTTCGGGACGGAATTCCCTCAGTTCGCCAAGATCGATGTGAACGGCGAGAACGCCGATCCGCTTTTTGCCTGGCTCGCCGCAGAGAAGCCCTTCCTCGGCTTTGGAAAAGGCCTGAAGAACGCGGCACTGAAGAAATTTGCAGACATGAACAACAAGACTTTCGGCGACAAGACGTATGTCGGATGGAATTTCACAAAGTTCCTTGTGGACCGTGAAGGCAGGGTCATCGCCCGCTTTGAGCCTACCGTGGACATGAAGGATGTCAGAAGCGCTGTCGAAGCAGCCCTGTAAAAAGACGCAGACATGACAAAGAAAGATTCCAGCCCGGACCGGGAACGGTCCGGGCTGGAATTTTTATGACCAATGAATATGGACTTCCTTATCAAAATAGAGTATTCTATAAATAATTTAGTCAAAGAAAGAATTTTTAATCGGGATGGACTCCTAAGCGGCAGGTCGGATGTTAGAGGTCACCTCGCGGACGTTCCGTCTGAGCGGAGTCAGAAGACTCCGTTTTTTTATGCTGTTTTTTATCATAATTTAAACATTATAATATAGCTATGCGCAAATGTGTCCTTTAATATAAACAGGGCACTGAACAGTATATGAGGAATAGTACAAATATAGATTGGAAAGACATGGCGAAAAATACTGAAATGCAGGGGCTGGATCAACAAAAAATCATAATCAACGACCTCCTGATGGACTGCATTACCATTATGCGCAGGAATGGAGACCATGATGTCATCTTTAACAAGCTGCTGGGGCTGGTCGCTTCATTTTACGGTGCGGACCGATCCTATGTTTTTGAATTTGACCTGGGATCCCAGCGGATGAGCAATACCTATGAGTGGTGTGCAGAGGGCATTGAAGCGGAAATTTCAAAGCTGCAAAACATGGATATTGCCATTGTGGACCGCTGGATCGTTCAGTTTGAGACCAACGGCGAGTTCTACATCAATTCTACCGATGGAGAGCTGGACCACGATTCGGATGAGTACAAGATTCTCGCGATGCAGGATATTCAGTCGCTGATGGCCGCGCCTCTGCGGCTTGGCGGCGATATTGTCGGCTTTCTCGGCGTGGATAATCCCCGCTCCAATACCAATACTCTGCTGGTTCTGCAGGCGGTGTCGTCTTTTGCGGTAAACCAGCTTGGCAAGCAGCATGAGGAGCGGCAGTGGATGATGCTCAGCGCACTGACGGACGATTATGATGTTTTGATCCGGTCGGATATAGACCACGATACCTTTGCTGTGCTGCGTACGAACGACAGCTACCTGGAGTATTGCCCGGAGCTGTATACTTATCGCTCCCTCTCCGCTTTTCTCGACCGGCTCAGTCATATGAACGAAGAGGAATATGAATCCTTTCACACCCGCGTAAACCGCGAGAGCATTATGCGGTATCTGACGAGGGACCATGCCCTGTACCACAATTTCAGGCTTACGGATCATGCGGGAAACAGTACGACCTATCAGGTTAAAATAGTTCCGGTCGGCGTATGGTCGGAGTCTCACTGGATACTCCTGGGTATCCACAACATTGAGGAAACCGTGCGCGCCGAGGAAAACCAGCGGCAGATGCTCAAGGAAGCGCTGGACAAGGCGGAGAACGCCAATCATGCAAAATCGGTTTTCCTGTCCAATATGAGCCATGAGATCCGCACGCCCATGAACGCCATCATCGGCCTGGACAACATTGCCCTGAACGATCCGGGCCTCACGCCGCAGACCAGGGAGCATCTGGAAAAAATAGGTGCCAGCGCCAGGCATCTTTTGGGTATCATCAACGACATTCTGGATATGAGCCGCATCGAATCCGGACGCATGGAGCTCAGAGACGAGGAGTTCAGCTTCCGGGAATTTCTGGATCAGATCGATGTCATGGTCAGCGGGCAGTGCGAGGAAAAGGGTCTGCGTTACGAATGCAGGATCATCGGGAAAACCGAGGATTACTATATCGGCGATGAAATGAAGCTCAAGCAGGTGCTCATCAATATTCTGGGCAACGCCGTGAAGTTCACGCCTTCACCGGGGGCGGTCACTTTAACCGTCCAGCAGACTGCAGGCTTTGAGAACCACCGAAGCCTTCGCTTCATCATCAGTGATACAGGCATCGGCATGAGCAAAGATTATATCCCTAAAGTCTTTGAGGCCTTCTCCCAGGAAACGGAGGGCGCCAGCAACAAGCTGGGAAGCACCGGCCTGGGCATGGCGATCACTAAAAGCATCGTCACCAAGATGAACGGCAGCATCACGGTGGAAAGCGAAAAGGGCGTTGGCTCCACATTCACCGTCACTGTGACGCTGAAAACTTCCGGGCGCAGCGCTGATACAGCTCAAAGCGGGATGCTTCCGGCCGGGCTGCGGGCCCTGGTTGTGGACGATGAACTGATAAATTGCGAACATGCGAAGCTGATCGCGGAGTCCATCGGCATCCGGACAGATATTGCCGCCGGCGGTGCGGAGGCTCTTTCCATGATTCACTCGCGCATGGCGCAGGGAGACCCCTATCGGCTGATCCTGGCAGACTGGATGATGCCGGGCATGGACGGAATCGCTCTTACGCGAAAGCTGCGCGGTATGGACGGCGGCGAAGCCATAGTGATCCTGCTCACAGGCTGCGACGGGGAGGATAAACGGGAGGAGGCCGCCGGGGCCGGAGCGGATGCCGTTTTGTCAAAACCCCTGTTCACCGACAGCCTGACCCGCTGCGTGCAGGAGACCCTGTCCCGTCGGGAACAGAATGCCGGGACGGCTCCTGATCTGACCGCTGATCAGGACGATCCTGAGAGAGAGGGTCTTGCCGGCCGTCTGGTGCTGGTGGTGGAGGATATGGGGCTCAACGCGGAGATCCTGATGGATCTGCTGGATATGGAAGAGATCCGATCCGACCACGCGGAGAACGGCCGCATTGCCGTGGATATGTTCTCAAAACATCCGGCGGGATATTACGATGCTATCCTCATGGATGTGCGTATGCCTGTGATGGACGGGCTGGAAGCCACCCGCGCCATCCGCGCGCTGGACCGCCCGGACGCGAAAAGCATCCCCATCATCGCCATGACTGCCAATGCCTTTGATGAGGACGTGCAGCAGTCCCTGCAGGCGGGAATGAACGCCCATCTGTCAAAACCGGTGGAGCCGGAGCACCTTTATAAGACCCTTGGCCATATGATTCGAAGCAGGCGCGAATACAACCATGAAAACCTTATGCTTTGATCATAACTGAATGATTTTTTAGAGAGAGGAACAGACAGCATGAGATCATTTAAGCGTGTCATCGCGGCAATCTTTGCGGCCTGCCTGCTTACGGCCGGCCTTTTGACTGCGGAAGCGGCGGAACCAGGCGTTTTAAGGAAAGCCGGCGCAAATGATTTTGCGAATGGCTCTACAGGTGAGACCGTTATTCTGGCCGCAGAGAAATCTGAAACAAAGTCGGCAAAAAAAGCCGGCAAAAGTAATTCGGCTGAAAAAGGAAAAGAGAATACCGGGAAAAAAACCGGGGAGAAAGCTCAGAAGAATACTGCAGCGAAGGTGGAGAAGACTTCCAACGCAAAGCCGGCGGAAAACGCAGCGAAGAAAGGGAAGCCTTCCAACACAAAGCCGGCGGAGAAAGCGACGAAGACAGACCTTCCTTCCAAAGCAAAGCCAGTGGAGAAAGCGACGAAAACGGATCTGCCTTCCGAAGTGAAGGAAACTGCACAGTCTGCGATTGAAAAGGCAAAAAACTCCGCGCTGAACGCTCTTTCAGGCCGCCTGTCCCGGACCCGGGATTGTGTGTATGTGTACAGAGATTACGGTCTGACAGAAAACCATTTTACACAAAAGTCAAAAATCTATGCTTCGGACGACAGTCTTGTAAAAGACATGGATGAGAACTGTGAGAAGAAACCATATTCCGGAACGACCTGCATCCGATGCGAACAAAAGGGGAGCAGGAAGGACCAGGGCGGCTGGATGTTCCTGAACGGCTATCTTAAGAAGTGGGATGAAACTCCGAAGCCCAACGACGGCAAAAAGGGAGGGGCAGGTCTTGATCTCTCAGGCGCGGACGCCCTGCGCTTTTATGCCAGGGGGAAAAAGGGCGGCGAGGTCGTAGAGTTTTTTACCTGCGGCTTCGGATATGACCCAAAAAATATAAAGACAACGGATAATCCGGACAGCTCCACGAAAAAATCCACCGGACAGGTCATATTGACGAAGGACTGGAAGGAATACGTCATACCGCTCAATGGAGCGGATCTGAGCTATATTGTCTGCGGCTTCGGGTATGAAGTAAGCGGTGCGGCGAACGCCAAAAAAGACATTGTGTTTTACCTGGACGAGATCCGTTTTACCGGGGAGATCAAGAGCGCGAAGACAGCGCCCGTGCTTCTCCGCTCCAGTGACGCAGACGACAGAAAGCTCAAAAATGCGGCCTTTACAGAGGACAATGCACTGGCGGCACTGGCATTTTTGTCAGCAGGGAAAAAGGAGGAGGCGAAGGAAATCCTTGACGCCTTTGTTTACGCTGTTCAGAATGACCGGGCTTATGATTCCGAAGGATCAGGAAATGACCCGAGGAGGGTCCGAAATGCCTATGCAGCCGGCGACATCAGCGCTTTCCCCGGATGGAACAGCGGAACGCGTCTGCCGGGCTGGTATGATGAAGACGGGAAGTGGCAGGAGGACCGGCATCAGGTTGGCAGCAGCACAGCCAGCAACTCGTATGTTGCCCTGGCATTAGTGCAATATTATGATCTCTACGGGGATGAATCATACCTTCAAACTGCCTGCTCCCTGATGGATTGGGTGAAGAAAAAGTGCTTTGATCATTCGCTGGGCTACACCAGGGGATTTGACGGCTGGAAAGAAAGCGATACGCTCGATGTTTACCCGCTAACCACCCGCAATACAAAAGACAACCTTATCGCTTACGCTGCCTTTTCGCGGCTGTATGAAGCGACAGCTGAGGAAAAATATCTCGAGGCGTCACAGTATGCAATCCGCTTCATTGAAAACATGTACAATGAAGGGAGAGGGCGGTTCATATCGGAAACCCTGGAGGACGGCTATACGCCCGATCCGAGAAGTATCGTATTGCTTGACGTTCAGTCCCTGGGTGCCCTGGCAATGTGGGATTCCTTTGAGCCCTATCTTAAAACTCTGGAAACAATAGAAAGCATGAAGGTCAAAAAAGGAGGTTACCCGTATAACCGCAATAACAAGAACGGAGGCTGGTGGGCTGAAGGCACTGCTTTCACGGCACTTATGTACCGGGTGTTGGGAAAAGAGGATAAGTACGAAGAAGCCATGAAGTCCCTTGTCGGGATTCAGAAAGAAAACGGCCTTTTCCCGGCCGCGACCGTAAAAAAATTATATACGGGCCTGAACCTGGACGACGGCTCCACCCTGAGCTTTACCAAAGACACGCACATTGCCCCTTCCGCCTGGTTCATCATGGCGGCAAACGGATACAATCCTTTTGCCCCTCATGGAACAAAGGAAGCCGGGAAGTAAGTATCCTTGTGATGCAGGAGTCTGCATGTCAGAAATACGGACCTGAAAAGCCGCCGGAGTTGAGAAAGCGGAGGACACCGCCTCCATTCTCAACTCCGGCGGCTTTTATGACAGGTGCTTTGTGTGTTACAGCTTTTTCCTGATCAGGTCCAGGGCATCGCGGGCCGGTTTTGTGATTTTCCAGAAAGCTGCGTTGGAGATAACATCATAATCACGGCGGGCTGCAGCCAGCTGTTCGGTCAGGTTTTCTATATCCGCCTTAGACCGGGACAGCTCTTCCTGCAGATCGGAGATCTCCGTTTCTGCCCGGGCCAGTTCTTCACCCAGTGAGCCGGCTTCCGCCTTAGACCGGGACAGCTCTTCCTGCAGACCGGAGATCTTTGTTTCCGCCCGGGACAGTTCTTCACCCAGTGAGCCAGCTTCCGCCTTAGACCGGGATATTTCTTCCTGCAGACCGGAAATCTCCGTTTCTGCCCGGGACAATGCCCCGGAGAAGTTATATAGACAGGCTGTATCTTCGTCTTCACAGGAGATCAGCTTGCAGGAAAACGTAACTGCCCGATACTTTCCCTGCCGGATGTCCGCCTCGATTTGCGGATCATCGCTGATGAAAACCAGTCCGTCGCAGCAGGCAAGTCCGTTTGATTCCCGGATGGGTACGGAGATCTCTTCTCCGTCTTCTGTCTCCAGGGTGACGTTGATCTCCTGTATGAAACAGGAATGCTCCATCGGATCGATCCGAAGCCTTATGAGCTCCCCGAAGGTGGAGAGAGGAACCCTGCAGCCGTAATTTCTTACTTTGGGAACGCTGATGTAAACGCTCTTTTCCTCTGTATAATATGTATCCCCCGGCTGTTGGAAATAGACAACCAGCGTGGCAGACTCAAGGGGCAAAAGCAAGGGAGCCTGCTTCCCGGCAGCTGCATCGAATAAAAGCGCAGCCCGGTCCGACCTGGCGAGCACATACAGGGTGCCGGAATCAGGAAGACCGGCCTGGCGGAAGCAGTCTTCGCCGAAAAATTCTCTGCCCGGGGTCTGAACGAAAAAATGCTCCTTCAAACGCGACAGCAAGCCTTCACGGCTGTAGCGGCGGCAGCTATCTTTCTGTCCGAAGCGGCGCAGGTTTTCCCCGGCGCTGAGCCCCCAATCCTCGTCTGTTCCTGAAAAGGCGCGGTCCGCCGGGACAAGAAGCAAAATGAGCCCGTCCTCTCTGAGGATGCGCTTTAGCTCTGCGAGTGTCCTGCGGTCGTCCCGGACACGCTCGAGAACATGGGAACAGAGAATCAGATCATAGCTTTCATCAGGCACGTCGTCCGCACAAAAGCCTGTGCCCTCCATGCAAAGATCGCAGGTCTCATAAGCCGCACCGGGACAGTTTGCGCGGATCCAGGCGTCAAGCGCATGGGAGGGAGCAATCTGGAGGATGTGAAAGTCCCGGGTCTTTTCTGAAAGTTTCAGCCGCTCCAGCGCGGCTGTCATCAGTCTCTCTGTGTTCAGGCTCCCGCAGTTTGGGCACATATATGCGTCCGGGTTGAGGGTCTCGGGCATGAACAGTCCGTCAATTGAGAGTGCCATCTCCTGCTGATCGATCGGCATCGGAACATAGCGGACAAGCTGCCCGCAGCAGGCACAGCGCTTATAGCTGCACATGAGCTGATCGGTCAGGGATGAGATAGATGTCCGGCAGAAATCCAGGAAAGGCGCGGTTTCCTCATCGCCGACGCTTCCGATGCTTTTATGGTACTCCGTAAAGCCGATGAACCAGCGAAGCATTCCGATTGCGTCCCCGGTCCGGCCCATCCGCTTGCAGAAGAGGATAAGTGAGAGGTAATAGCGCGCGTCCCGTCGGATTTTGAAGCGATAATTGGCTGTAAAGCTCGTCCCTCCCTCTGTGACATAGCGGTAGGCACTCATGCTCTTCTGGATACAGTGAATTCTGCCGTTATACAAAAGCGTCAGGAAGAAGACCCGGTCAAGAGGCCCCGGCGGCGCGTTCATAATAAGATGATGGTCCCTCATTGCCTTCATGAAGGTGTTCCGTATTAAAAGCGTGCTGGCTTGACCGGGCAGCGTGTCGTCCAGATAATGCGCTATCGTGTATTCTTCCTCTTTACACTCCGGATACTGTGCCCCGGTCGGAACGCCGTCCGCATCGATCATGGTGCAGTTGTGTGCTGCAGCCAGATAGGTGGGGTGCGCTTCTAGAAAATCCACCTGCTCCTGCAGCTTATTCACATCCGTCCAGTAATCGTCACAATCCAGATAGGCTAAATACTTTCCCCTTATATATGGGATAATCGCCTGAAAAAAGGCGTGAGTTCCTTTGGAGAACTGGTTTTCCTCCTCCAGAACTGGCCGGATGAGGCGCGGGTACGCCCTGGCATACTCCCGGATAATGGCGGCGCTTTTATCCGGGGAGAAATCGTCATGAACCACTATTTCAAATGAAAAGTTCGTTTCCTGGGCAAGGACGCTGTCCAGCGCGGCAGAGAGATATTTTTCGTGGCAGTAGCAGATTGCAATAACCGTGACCAGAGGAGTGCCGCTGTTCTCCGGCCAGTTTTTTATGATTTCTGCTTCTTTTCGTCTTGTCATATGCATGTCTTCTCCCTGGCTTAATCCCGAAGCCATGGCATCTCGGGCAGCGGGAGCTTCATATCCTCGCCGTTTTCGTCCAGAACCTGCAATGTTTCATAGATGTACTTTATAACCTCATGTGCTTCGGCTTTGCTCTCCACTACGATAGCGAACAGAGAAAAATTCTGTCGGATATCGTGCCAGTCTTCGATCACATCCCCCTCTTTGTAGGCTGAAACAAAGTTGAAGACACCCTTTCGCTTCACAGCCTCCTCGATGCCGCGGATCGTATGAATCCGCCCGGGACGGACATAGACGCGCATGGATGTCATGACGATTTTATTGAGGTTGGCTAAACGAAGGATATTTTTCAGCCGGGAAGGAAAACGCCCTGACAGTGAAAAAGCAATAAGCGGGGAATAAATATCCAGACCCAACTTGTTCTTCAGAGCTTCTTCATACAAATCTCCGGCAAAGCTCAGCGCACAATCATGAAGGTACAGCCTGCCTCCGCTCAGGAAGCCCTGCAAGGACACCGGTGAGTTTTGCAGCTTAAGCGCTCCTCACAGCCGTTCCGCCTATTTTTTTATGTCCTTTTCAGAACTTAATTAAAATAAAAAAAGCCTTCGGATGACGCACAGATGTTGCATGATGCTTTTTATCACGAAGGACAATATAATAAAATTAAGTATACTATTAAAGGGAATGTTATTCAAGAAATTTCTTCGGGGCTGACGAACCAGGGGGTGAACCAGGAGACGGTTCCTCGTTCCGCTCTGGGGGGGGTGAACCAGGGGTCGGTTCCTCGTTCCGCTCTGGGATGTCGGAATGAGGAACCGTCCCCTGGTTCGTACATGTTACGTGCCGTGGTGCCGGACCATCAGCGGCAGTTTTTTGGAACGGGGAACCGTCCCCTGTTCCGATCAGGCCCGTTTGCTCTTAAACAGCAGCGTCAGATACACGCAGAGAGCAGAAGCTGCTGCGATGATTCCTGCAGTATAAGAGACTGTCTGATTCAGGCGGAAACCCTCTTTTGCAATCAGAATATAGGTTATACTGACGGCAGTCATAAAAACCGCCGGCAGGGCAGTGAGCAGGGAGCCAAAGGGGTACCTGCCTTTTTTCAGAAGGTACGCCGTCGAAACCCACAGGGCGATCATTGCCAGAGTCTGATTGCTCCATGAAAAGTAACGCCACACGGTCTGGAAGCCATTGTCATTTGTAACAGCAAACCATGTCAGAAGGCCGCCGATCACCAGCAGCGGCACAGTGATGTACAGGCGG
>DEPS01000058.1 GCA_002358875.1 Lachnospiraceae bacterium UBA3386
CCTAAGATCAAAGGAAAAGTATCCATACACAGTCTGCTGCTAATGAGCACTCACACGGCTACTGCCTTTCCTTTGGGACCAGGCTTTTTTCTGGGACTTCCATCCTTGTTGTAAGGACCCCGTTTGTAACCCTTTGGCACGCCCGGCTTCCTTCTTGAATGGGCAGCTGCAGCATCTTCCTCATTGCTTTGAACATTTACATCCGTGACTGTATCTGCCTGCTTATTCTTTTTTTGAGTCCTTGACTCTTCACGGTGTTTTGATTTTTTGGCCTTTTCATCGGCTTTCTTTGCTTCGCGGGCCAGTTTTTCCTGCTCTCTTGCCGCCAGTTTTTCCTCAGGGGATATAGGCGGATTGTCAGCCTTCTTTTTCCGGCGCTTCCTAAGCGTAACAGGAGTCCGCGGCATCGGGATACCTTCCAATATCTCTTTTCGAAGGTCATCCAGATTGACATGGGCGGGAATTGTATAGCCAAGCTTTTCAAGGGCCTGCCTCACCTGGATATTCGGCGTCTTGACCTCCAAAAGCCTGTCGGATATTTTTACACATTCCCAGCTGTCCATGCACGCTATGAGGGCTGACATATTCATGTCCGCAGGCGCGACCTGTTTTCTGAACGCCCTGTAGACTGTCGTTTCGATAATATCGTGGAATATCTTCCCGGTCACCGTGCTCTTCGTCCACTTGGCAAGCGGGAGGATCCGGAGGAACGTTTTGCCGTCTTTGAAAAACCCTTCGATCCTTGCCCTGCCCCTGTATTCCACAAGGGCCTGCTCCGGGGGCTGCTCTTTATTCCCGGTGAGAATAAAGAAGCCGTCCTTTACCTTATACCATTCTTTTGCGGATTTGCTGAGGCTGTTCCATTCATCCAGATGGCGCGTCCGCCAGCCCCTGAGGAGATCCTGGGCCTGTGTTTTGTCTATGAATACGAAAGCATACTCCGGATGCCCGAACAATGATATCTCGTGCCGCTGTCCGAAGAATGTGTGCCGTTCATAATCAAATTCATAATCAGGATCATGAAAGTCCTGCTTGCTTTTCATGTACAGGTCATCACGCGGATACCCGTTTGAGGCAGGCATCCTTACCAGCACCGTGTGGTCGCGGAGGGTGCCCCCTTCATCGACATATGTGCTGTTGCCCCTGTTGAACATCTCGAAAAGCTCCTCGCGGGCGTATCCGGCATCAAGGTCATACATGTCGATTTTGATGCCCAGGGTGGATTCTACGTCTGACGTGATCGACATGATAGTGCTTTTGTCCAGGACATTGGATGGGATGATCTCAAACCATAACGGTATGCTGGTCTGGATATCCAATACGAGGACCAGGCGGCACTGCATGACGGCGCCATCGGTCCCGTGGCTTGAAACCGCATTATACGGGTTGTTTTCCGCTTCGCCCGGCAAAGGGGTTGAATCAACGTAACAGCACCTTCCGAATTCGGGATGGCTTTTCCTCATTTCGGCAATTACGGCTTTGAAATACGCGACCTTCAGGCTGTCGTCTGAAAGTGCCGCATAATAGGCGGAATCACAATTCAGCGTGCTGAACGGAATGCCATCAGCAATATGCGACAGGCAGGAAGCCATTAAAAAATCGCCGCACTTGACAGAAGAACCATTTTTCAGGCAGTCATGCCCAAGGTGTATGATAACCTTTTTGTATAGTCTTTGATCCGTAAATGTTTTTCTGAGGATGTTCATGAACGGAGTCTTCTCCAATTCAGAAAAGAAGAGATAAGGACTCCCGAAATTTGTATGGACCCTTGCCAGCTGGCTCTCGAATTTCGTCCCGCAGAGCCTCCTGTCATCCGGAGTGACCGGGATGAATTCATCAGAATGAAGATTGTAGAAAACAAGCCCCCGTGTCGGGGATTGGAAGATCGCCTGGTTTCTGTCATCTTTGTCAATCCAGATAACTTTGCCCAGTTTTTCGACTACGGACTGCCTGGAATGGGACTTTGTCCGATTGCCGTCTTTGTTCGGCAAATAGGAACTTTCCAGGAGGGCCGCGCTCCCCGAAAGGATAATGCCGCTGTCATCGCGGACTATTTTCTGATATTTGATGAACATGGGATCCCTCTGTGTATGGATGCGCATAAGGCAATCGGAACTCGTAACGAAATTAAATGTCCCGATAGTTGCTTTGTGAATGGATACTTAACCATTCACATTGTATCACATTCCATCCACAATCACAACAGAAAGGGTGAAAATTCTGGTAGGGATTTATGAAAACACCATATCAAAATGTGGTATATATGGTAACAAATCAATATCGCTTGACAATATGTTGCTTTTTAAACATCAAATAGTGCAAACACGGAATAACGGCTCAAGAATTATTTAATTCATCATAGAAACGTGTACGGATATTTTTTAATTGATTTTAGGATAACTCAGAAAAACAAACGACCTGTATGGCCGGAGCGCTTTTGCGCCTGCAGCCATACAGGTCATTTTTTGATGTTCAAAAGCCGGTCAGTCAGTCTGAACAGCTAACGTGCTTTTTTCACCCTCTGCCGTAACATGTAACAGTTCAAAATCGAATCATGATTGGGATCAGTCTATATGCACTTCCCCGCACAGGTTGAGCTGGAAGTATTCGCGGATCTCTTCAGGATCCCTTGTCTGACCCAGGACCCACATGAGTTTTGTTATAGCCGCTTCCGAGGTCATGTCATATGCCTGGAGCACACCGGCATCAAGGGCACGGCGGCCGGTCTCATATACGGAAAGACTGCTGCCCTCGAACCGGCACTGTGTGCCGACCAGGATCGTGATGCCTTCCTTTGTCAGATTCCGGAGCTCTCCGATAAAATCATGCTTCAAAAAAGGCATGCCGCCCAGCCCGAAGGCCTCTATGTATATTGCCCGACAGCCGTTTTCGACATACATTTTCAGGACCTCCCTGTGCATGCCGGGGAACAGCTTCAGCACAGCAACATCCTGACAATAGCGGTTCTGCAGGCGAAAGACACCGTTTCTTTTCGGAAGAACATGCCTATTGATCTTCATCCCGATCGAGCTGATGCTGGCGACATTCTCACAGTTGATGCTGTCAAAAGCATCAAAGCTCAGAGAACGCACCTTTGAGGACCGGCATCCCAGCATGACCTTCCTGTTAAAAGCCACAAATACACCCGGGCACCTGGTCTGGGCCATAAAGATCGCGCACCGGAGATTTTCCATTGCGTCTGCCACAGGATCCGAGATGGAGAGCTGACTGCCTGTAATGACCACCGGGATCCGGATATTCTGCAGCATAAAGGAGAGCATCGACGATGTATATGCGAGCGTATCCGTTCCATGGATCACCACAATACCGTCAAACCTGTCTCTGTTTTCACTGATCAGCTGCGCAAGCCTGGCCCAGTCCTCCGGGAAAATATTGGCACTGTCCACCGAGCTGAATTCCATCGTAGTCAGCTCAGCCTCTCCCGCCACAACATGCAGTTCCTTCAACATGGAATCAGTAGTCAGCCCCGGTGTCAGCCCATGCTGCCTGGCCACTGAAGATAAGGTTCCGCCAGTGTTTATGATCAATACCTTACTGCTCATATCATCGCCCTTTTCCTTTATCTCATCCACCCCCCGTCAGATCGATCCACGGCAAAAAACGCCTCACACAATATGATCGACAAAAAACGAGCAGTTCCATCTTTGGTCATATTATACAGTTTATTGACACCGGTATAAAGGTTCTGATCTGTAAAAATACAGGCAGCCATTCAAAAACCGCCGCACTGAAAACAGGATCAGTGCGGCGGCTAGCGTTCTGTGATCATATAGCCTCCCCTAACAGTTTTAATTCTTCTCTTCTAACGCCGACTACGCAGTCATTTTCAAGAAGCATCGTGATTTCTTCTTTCGTCAGAAGACACAGTTTTTTTACCTCTGTCTCAATAAACGCTTTACGGAACAATCCAATCAGTTCTTCTGTTCTTCCGTCCTTTAACCGTCGGATTCCTTCGAGCCTGCTGAAATATCTGTCAAGCGCGATATTGATGATAACCATCCGAGGCATATTCGGTATTGTTACCTTACTATGTTTTACCAGAAGGCTTCCTAAAGAGAAGCCGCCACTGAGCAGATCTTTGAGCTGCTCAAACGATCTCATGTAACGCTCAGGGCCAAGATTCAGGTAGCCCAGGAGGACCTCATTTAAAGCTTTCATTTCATCCTCCTTCTCTCTTTCTGTGTCTTTCCCAAACTCTTTGTCACGCAGTTGGCGGAGCTGCTCATAGGTATGCCGGTTTTCTCCGACAGAAAGAGTGAAAAGCATCAGTTCCAGATCCGTGGCGAATCTCCTTGAGAGTATCGTACTCTTTCGCTTAAACCCCAGAAGTTCCCAGAAAAAGCTTTCCGTCACTTCAAATGAGATTTCACTAATATCGATATCACTGCCCTTAACAGCAAGTCTTTCCGCACGCCTTTTCTTTATTTTCTCATCCATCCCTTCCTTATATTTCTCCAGTATCTCTTTACTGAAGCTCTCGAAAGTCCTGCTGCCCCAGTTTTTGAGAAGCCCCCTGATCATGTCTTCGTATGTGGCATATTCTTCCAGCGGATAGCTGATATTGATTTCGATGCACAGCCCGCCATTGCGATGCCGTACACCGCTCCAGCTGTACTCATAATGTCCGGAAACATCACGGAGTATGAAACGGCTCGATCTCGCAACATCAAAAATCTCATCTTTTTTCTCCCCGCCTACACTCAGGAATGAATTCCTTATATACCTCCCTCCATTTTTGACGAACTCTGTTCCCACAAGCCATTTCTGAAAAGGGCGTTCATTACAGCATTGGTTCGCAGCCTTAAAAAGCTCGTCCATCAAATAAGTGTCCGGATATGATCCTGACAGTTCATGAAAATCCGATTCACAGGTAGACAATTTCCGGTTGACCATGCAATGCAGAAAATATGCTGCAGCGAATCGATATATTAGTGCCTCTGATGGTTCGATTTCGAGCGGCTCCTCCCTGTTTGTTTTATAGAAAGTGAGGTTGATGACATCCGTATAAGCAAACAGTTCACGATCAATGAAGAAATACAGGCTTTTCTTAAAGGTCCTCGTCGATTCCTGATATAAAAACGGTACGAAAAGCTGGACCAGCGCAGCAAATGCGGCATCGGCAACGACGCCTGGTGTTTCATCTTCTCTTCTGTTATAATAAATATATTAAAGCAGCATAACTTGAAACATTAAAAATGGCCCCCCTTGAAAGGAGAATTAAGATGAAGATCGCAATGGCAAATGATCATGCGGGCACACGCATGAAGAACGAGATCAAGAAGCAGCTGGAGGCAATGGGACATGAAGTAGTGGACTTTGGAACCTATGACGAGAACGCCGCCGACCTCCCGGACTATGTCTACCCGGCCGCCCTTTCTGTCGCAAAAGGCGAGTGCGACAGGGGCATTTTCGTCGACGGCGTCGGCTACGGCAGCGCCATGATCGCAAACAAAATAAACGGCATTTACGCGGCAGTCTGTCAGGATCCCCTCTGCGCCGCCCTCTCCAGGCAGCACAATAACACCAACGTGCTCTGCCTGGGGGCCAAGATCATCGGCACCCTCATCTCCTCGGAGATCGTCAACACATGGATGAACACGGAGGCCTTCACTGCAGAGAAATACGTCAACCGCGTAAACAAGGTCAAGGCGATCAATGACCGCCACTGTGTCCCGCTCAGTGATATCTCCAATATCTGACCGTCGTCTGCTGTAATCTGCCTCACAGGCGCTTTTGCATGAGCCGGCTCCGGGATCCAGGCCGGCTCATGCTTTATTATTCTATTATCATGCTTATACCCATGCTGCAGCGCGCAAGCGCGAAGGCAT
>DEPS01000093.1:0-10095 GCA_002358875.1 Lachnospiraceae bacterium UBA3386
TACCAACTGTACTACTATCGCATTTTGTGTCCCCCGCATCTGTTTCTGCAACGGACATTTGATACTATAACTCAATAATGTAATGTTGTCAACAGGTTTTTTTATTTTAAAAAGAGTTTTTTTATTTTAAAAAGAGTTTTTTTAATAAGCTTCCACCCCATGCCGCAGCGCAGGCGCTAAGGCACCCGAGGCGTTTTCCCGAATGCAAAGCATTCGATGAAGGCAGAAAACTGCGATGAGATCAACGAAGCGCGTGACGCGTAAGCGGCACAAATTGTCTGATCCTGCTGTCTGTCACTGCTCGCGCAGCAGAGAATATCCCATGAGGTATTCATCCACTTCCCGGGCACACCCTCTGCCTTCCACGATGTTCCAGACCANNCCCGAGGCGTTTTCGCGAAAGCGAAAACGGCGATGGGATCAACGAATCGCGTGCCGCACAGGCGGCACGCGATTCGGGTTAAAGGATTTCGTCACCCACTGTAAAAAAGTCTGATCATATGGCAGCCTATGACCTAAATCAGTACAGCCTGACATCACTGTCTGAATACCTGCGCAGCGCACGGAAGGCAAAAATATCCAGAATGATGATATAAACGAAGAAAAGTATGGAAAAGATTTCCGACCCGTCGACCGCGATAAAATCATAGGCGCCGTGGATCATCATGGGAATCAGGACACTTCTGCGGAGCATCTTTCTTCTGATGACCGGATCCCCCCAGACATCCGCCGCCTTGGCGATTCCGTAGTAATGACCCATAAAGATACCGGTAATGCAGTGGAGAGGGATGGCGGTCCAGGCGCGGATCCCCGCTGTACCCAGACCTGAGTCTGTCACGTAGAAGATGTTTTCGAGCGCAGCAAAACCCAGAGCTGCAGTGACACCATAGACGACACCGTCAAAAACAAAATCAAACTCAGGGTTTTTCCATGTGGGGATCTTCATTGCGTAAAACTTCGCCAGCTCCTCTGCTCCGCCCACGACGAGGAAGTAGAAGACCAGATTAAACGCCCTGGTTTCCGACCAGTTCGGCCAAAGTTCAACAGCAAAAAGCTCACCGACAGACTCCAGAATCCCTGCGGGAAGAGTCGAGAGCATTCCATACAGAAAAATCGTAAACAGCAGGCCGACCGGCTCTTTTTCTATTTTATCGCTCTGATAGACCCTCCACAGAAGATACAGAGGCGGCAGCACGCTGACAGCCAGGATGATGATCATAAATTATATCTCCTCTCAGACCGGTTTCTGTTCAGGTTCTGACCAGAAATCCCGTGTGGACCTCCCTCCTGTTTTCCGGCGGGATTTCCATATAGTTTCCGTACAGATTGGTCAGGTAGACATTATAAGGAACGGGGCCGCCAGAGCCCCGTTCCTTTTGAACTCGCATTAGATTATACGGTTTTTCTATACAAAAGAGCCTTAAAAAAACGGCATCCGGGGAAGGGATTTGAAGCGGACTTTCATGTTTCCGTCATCATCCAGCGTCATCACAGCATAGCTTTTTTTCCACCCCTCCTGCCGGGGCTTGGCAATACTCCCCGGATTGATCACAGTGATGCCGTCCTCTTCTTCATAGACAGGCATGTGAATGTGGCCGAAAATGGCAATATCCGCACCGCACTTTTGCGCCTTCTCCCGGAGCTTTTTCCGGCTGCCGTGAACACCCAGCCTGTGGCCGTGGGTAAGGTAGACAGTGTGATGATCCCCCAGTGGAAAACAGAGCTCGCTCTCCAGACTGTCCGACCAGTCCATATTTCCGGCGACTGCCCGGATCCCATATTCCCTCGCCGGTCCAAGTATCCTTTCAAGGTCGCCCTCCACGTCCCCCGCATGGATCAAAAGGTCGATGGGAGCTTCTCTCCCGATCGCCGCCCTCACCAGTTCATGATGTCCGTGTGAATCGCTTAATATCAGTATTTTCATTTCGCTACTCCGAGATCATTATAAATGAAGCAGCATCTTCGCACAGGCAAAGATGCTGCAATACAGCCAAAAACAGGTGCCGGCCAAAAGAAAGGCAGCCTGGAACAGTTACCAGAATACAGCAGGGATCTCCATTGCGTGCAAGGCAGAGAATCGCGGGCTGTAAGGAGCATAAACGATCGCTTTTATTTAAACGACGTCAGGTTGAGTGTGTCCGCACTATAGGATGTCCTGATCTCAGAAGCCTCTTTATAGCTGATAGGAGAAAGCTCTTCGATCCCTTCGCTGCTTTTATCTGCTTCTTTTTTTATATTGCTCTCTATTCCGGCAGCGTCTGCGCGGTGATCCATTGCAGCCAGATCCTGCAGAATGTCCTCGTCTTTGGACAATGCCTGCACATCGGACGCCGCGAACCAGGGCTCTTCTCCCCCTTCCTCCTCGTCCATGACAAGGACACTCTTGAGGAACAGCTCTCCATCTTTCAGATCATAGTAATCGATCTCCCAGCTTCCGTTCTCATATTCCTTCTCTTTGCGGATAGTTCCGTCCTTACAGATAAACAGGCTGGTGTCTTCATCGGCAGATACCGTCTCGAACGCCTTTCCGTCCTTCATGGTATAAATACCAAAAACCGCTCCCTCACCGTACTCACGAGTATCGGTCGGGCCGACCAGAAACTCCTCGATCCCGTCATCGTCAAGATCTTTGCATGTGTATCCAAGTTCCTTTAAAGAATCCATCTCAGGTACAAGCATGGTCAGACCATGGGCTCTGCATTCTTCCTTTGTCCAGCTGTGACGAAACGCATCCCCGTACAGATCCCTGACCTTTTCATACTCGGTGGTCATCCCGGACAGGCCTGAACTTGTGGCTGTCCCTTCTTTATCTTCTTTATCTTCTTTCTTTTTCCGGCCTTTTGACCTCTCTTTTTCATATGCCAGGATGAAATCAATATTGGCCTTTTCATAGCGGTTGAACACATCATTGGAAAAATCATCCGGGTCGATCCGCCCGTCGTACCAGGACTGGCTGTTAAAATAATCCCGGATCGATTTCGTGACGAATCTGCGTCCTTTGCGCGCGTAAAATTCATTGCGCGCAAGCATGAGCTCTTCATCGTCCATCCAGCTTATGTCATCCTCGGAAATATAGTAGGTATCGCTGTCAGGAAGAAAATAAACGCTGTTCATCGTCTGCGCGTCCTGCTCCCGGGTACTTCTTTTTCCTTCTCCGTCTGCGGCAAACGCAGGATATGCCATAACCCCCGCCGCAGTCACCAGGGCTGCTGCCGCCGCTGCTGCTCTTGTTAAAAATACGCTCTTCATTTTCCCACCTCCTGTCAGGTGATCTGTATCCTGTAAATTCAATATCAGCAAAGAATAATTATCGTTACCGGTCACGCCCTCAGGAGGGCCTGAACAGTAAAACAGTAACTAAATATCTTTTACCTGACAAGACGAAAACAGTGCTTCATTGGTTACTTCTGCTGCCCGGATAATCAACCTGTATCTGAACTAAAACCCGCAGTTTTTTTTCAGTAGTCCTTTTCCATCCCGCACATGCTGCAGACCTTCACTCCCTTGAGGCCGCCTTTGAAAAAGCCTCCGCAGTACTGGCAGCGTCCCTGTCTCCTCCAGACCGGCCGACGGCTCCGCAGGTATTCGGCATCCTTTGCTTCAGCTTCTTTTCTGCGCAGGAAATCCGTGACGGAGGGTATCTCAGGGCAGGCTGAAAAGGCCGCCTTGTCAAGCTCCTTGAGGCTTGCCGGAAGTGCGACGTCCGACAGGGAAATGCAGCCCTGGAAGGCATTTTTGCGGATGACCAGAAGGTGGGTGGAAAGGCGGATCCTCTCAAGGCGCTCACAGCCGCTGAAAGCTCCCTCCCGGATCTCAGTCACGGTGTCCGGCAGCTCGATGCTGATAACGCGGGCATTGTGAAAAGCCTCTGCACCGATATTGATGATGCCGTCCGGGACACGGACATACTCACTCTGTCCGATATAGCGGACCAGGGTGACACCGTCCATGAGAAAGTCCCCTTCCTGCCTGCCGTTCTGCAAAGATGCAGCCGAGGCAGGGATCGCGGCCGCAAAGGCAGCCTCCCGGCCGGTTCCTGCTGTTTTTCTGACTGCCGTCCCGTACATCTGAAGATGAAAGCGGCCTGAACCGTCCCCTGCGGGAATTGACATCTGTCTCATTCCGGCAACGGCATCCGCCTGCATAAGGGCTGCGCTCTTTTTGATCTCTCTCAAAGCCTCGAGAAAAGCCTGGTCCGGATCCGACTGGTTCCTGCTGGATCCGCAGACAGGTCCGACCGGCTCATACCCCGGCTCCATATCCAATGTTGTTATGATCATACTCATAAAATCCGCCATTTTTACCTCCTATTACACATGCTTCGAGTGAGTAAGGGGAAGTTACAGTTCAGACTGCCTCGAAATTCGAGGTGTTTTGCGCGGATTTTTCGCGCAAAACCCGAGTCTTGCGGCGAAAATCCCATCGCGCAAGCGATTTGGAATGGGATTTTCGCAAGTTACTGTTCAAGCCCTCAGGAGGGCGTGAACAGTAACAAGGGGAAATGCTGCCCCGGCTCTTAGACGCTTGCTTTTAAAACGAACCATGTGTATAGTTATGCTGTCTGTATCTGTTCAGGCTCCCGATGGAGCCTGAACAGTAAAGCTATTCCTGAAATCATGCATGGTCTTAGTGTACCACATGGAGGATATTTTTGAAAAAAATAATTCGCCTGATCATCGCAATTCTTTGCGTTTTTTTTGCCTTCAGGATCCTGCAGTATAACCTGGTCCCTGTTCCCGGCACTCCGACAGAGAGAATAACCAGGTATTTTTCGGATGCCGCTCTCTTTCTTTCGGAAAAAATAGATGCTCTGACCGGCGGCATCGCCGGCAGGGAGGACCCACAGGGGGAAAAGGGACCTGCAAAAACTGATCCGGCCCCGTCCCCTTTACCTTTACCGGATCCGGACAGTTCCGCCAGTCAGGAAGAAGGATCGGCAAGGGTCGAGGAAGCGGACACAGGGACGACCGCAAAAGCTCATACCGATATTCCCGGCATGGATATCGTGATCGAAGAAGCTTCCGAATCCGCTTCTGAAGGCGATACAGGCTCCGGTCCGTCTCAGGCCGCTGAGGATGAGTATTTTTACTATTACTACACACAGATCTCCAGGGAGGAGCGGCTTCTCTACGATGCCATGCTCGCTCTGTGTGTGAATTCGGGCAGCGGGGATTATTCGGAGGAATCGCGTCTGATCAGCATCGACCCATCCAGCGAGACATTTGCACAGAGCTACACAAGGGCATATAACGCTCTGGTCACAGACCATCCCGAGCTCTTCTGGATCGCCCAGGGAAGAAGCCATTTCGAATGCCGATACTATATCCTGCCCTCCTTCGGAGGACAGTTCAAGGTGATCTTCTCCCTTCCCGACCCCTATGACCAGCATGTTCAGGAGGAGGAGGAGCTCAAAAACGCTGCGGACGCCCTGCTCGAAAGAGTAGATTTTTCTCTCACGGACGCGCAGATCGCTCTGCAGATCCATGACCTTCTGATCGACACCGCCTGGTATAATAACAGCAAAATCGAAAATGATTATGCCCATACCGCATACGGCGCCCTGGTAAAGGACAGCTCAGGCAATCCCGGCGGGGCCCTCTGCGACGGCTACGCGATGGCTTACGAGTACCTGCTGCAGAAGGCGGGTATTCCCTGCACCATGGTCTGCGGTTACGCCGGCGAATCCGACGAAGAAAATGATAAGCATGCCTGGAATCTCATATGCCTCGACGATGAATGGTATGAGGTCGATGCCACCTGGGACGATCTCGTTTTTTCCATTTCTACGGAAATCGATGGCTACGAGCTCGTGGCTAAAGCCCTCTCTGACGACGACTACATGGACCGCCTCTGCCACTCCATGTGGTGCCTCACGACACAGCAGATCCGGTATTTTACTCCCGGCGAAGAATTCAATTACGTCAGCGGCAGAAATACGGTCGCTCTTCTGAAGCCCTCCGTTCATATCCGATTCACGATCGATGAAAGTGAAGTGACCAGGGACTACGTCACCCCTCTGGCGCCTGTGGCCGAAGGCACCCGTTACAGCTGGGAAAATGTAAGATATCCTGAGCGGTCAGATCCCTGACATAGGGACACTTCCCTCCCTGATCGGCTATTTTTTTCTGGTCAGCCAGTGACGGATGAAGATATACAGGCAGATGATGAAGGCAAGCATGTAGCCAAAAAAGCCAAGAGCCGGTATTCCCAGCAGCTTCGGGCGCATATCCGTTGTACAGATGATGCTCGAGCTGATAAGAAGGGCCATGACCCACAGTCCCATGACAATATTGCGGATCAGCTTGCGGAGGAGATTTTCCATCTCCCTGGTGGTATCCAGCTCCATCTTGACCTTGGCCTGGCTCTTGAGGTATTCCTCAAGGGCACTTTTTAACAGAGGGGGAATCTCCACCATGGTGTTTGCGGCGGTGTAGAGCTTTTTCCCTCCCTTTCTGATTTCCGATCTGAGGTTCAGGTGCTCCATGGCGCTTTCCCGGATGCGGCCGGCAGCGATCTCCATCATGTTGACCTGGGGACTGATCCGGGCCAGAACGCCCTGCATATGGTTCATGCCGCGGGCGAGCATGGTCATCCCGTGGGGCAGGCGCAGGCCGTTTTCCTTCATGATATCCAGGATCTCCATAAAGAAATCCACGATATCTATGCTGCCCAGGGACATCTTTCCGTAGCGGCCGATCAGTGTGCGCAGTTCGCTGTACAGGCGGCCGTCGTCAACTTTTCCCTTTGGCTGGCAGAGCTCCAGAACCGTGCCCTCAAGCGCCTCTATGTCGCTGACAGCGATCGCCCGCACGGCGCGCTCCATAAGCAGCCTGTCCCGGGCGCTCAGACGCCCCATCATCCCCATGTCGATCCAGATTATCTTCCCGTCACAGACCTTTACGTTGCCGGGATGGGGATCCGCGTGGAAAAAGCCGTCCTCCATGACCTGTTTGATATAATTGTTGACGAGTTTTCGCCCAACCTCTTCCAGATCATAGCCCTCCGACAGCAGCCCCTCCTTATCATCGATCGAGAAGCCTCCGATATATTCCATGACCAGGACCCTGCTGGTCGTGTGCTCCCTGTACAGGCGCGGGACACGGACATAATTAATGCCCTCGTTGCAGCGGGCAAATTCCTCCAGGTTCGCGGCCTCTCTCAAAAAGTCCATCTCCTCCTGGGCGACCGCCCACATCTCATCCAGGACCATGCCCAGATCCACCACGTTTTTGATCCCTCCCACAGAGGGCATCAGGTGTACCAGACGGTGGAGAAGCCCTATGTCACGGGCCATGGTGTCATAGATGCCCTTTCGCTGCACCTTGACGACGACGTCCTGGCCCGACAAAAGCCTGGCCCTGTGCACCTGCGCGATCGATGCGGAGCCAAGGGGCTTTTCCTCGATCATTGAAAAGATCCGGTGCCAGTCCTCACGATAGGAGCGGTTGATGACCTCTTCCACCTCGGAAAAAGGCATGGGCTCCACTTCAGATCCCAGCTTCATCAGCTCGTCGCAGTAAGCCCTGGGAAGAATATCCGAGTGCAGGGACATGATCTGTCCGATCTTGATATAGGTCGGCCCCAGTTCCTCCAGGATCACTCTTAGCTTCTGCGGGGTCACGCCGCGGGTAATATGGTTCCGGAACAGAACCTGACGGATCTCCTTCATCCTGCTCCGGTTATCCATCTTCGCCTTGTCTTCCATTCCCTTCATCCTTATTTCATAAAAAAGACCCGCCGCACAAAGCCGGTGCTCTGTCTGCGGCGGGCACACCATCCCAAGATTTTTTCGTTGATCTTTGATCCTGCTGCTGTGAAATACCCCTTCTTATTCCTCTTCTTCCTTTACATCGGACAGGCTCTGAACAGGAGCGCCTTCCTCTGCGTACATTTCGTCAAGGGCCTTTTCGTCCGCAATAGCCTTCTTTGTCTCTTCATCCCCGTTAATGGCTTCGTCAATAGCTTCTCCGGCAGCTTCCTTGATCTTTTCCGCTGCCGCTTCTGCCTTTTTGATCATATTCTTGAGGGCCTCGAGCTCTTCCGCGCCCATCTTCGCGATCTTCTCCTCAAGAGGAGCCTCGCTGCCGGCCTTGCGCGCTTCAAAGGACTTCTTTACATTGTGCTGAAGCTCTTTGTTGAGTTCCTTGCCCTGCTCAACTGTGATCTCACCCTTTTTGACAAGATCATCAATGATCTGCTGGGACTTCTCCACCGTCACGGCTGCTGCACCGATTCCGACAAGAAGGAATTTCCTGAGACCATCGCCGATTTTATCCATTGCCATTTTTTTCCTCTCTTTCCGGAGCGAAACAACAGATATCCGGCCGCCTCATGACGCTCCTTCACGGAGCGGCCGGTATTTTAACAAGCCGTATCTAATCTCTTCCGCCGAAAAATCCAGCCGGTATTTCTGACATACAGACACCTCCGTGTCTGATCGGCTGTACTGGATCCTGCGATCCCGGGACAGATACAAGGCATTTTCAGAAAACCTCTCTGAAAAAAGCCAGAAGACGGGGGATAAAGATGATCAGGCCGGCAGCTGCCGCCATTACAGCCGCGATCAGAACCGCGCCGGCTGCAGTGTCCTTGGCGCGCTTTGCCAGAGGATGGTATTCCTCCGTCACCATGTCAACGACCGCTTCGACAGCCGTATTGACAAGCTCCAGACCCATGATCAGCCCGAAAAGCACAAGGCAGATGCACCACTCCGTCACAGAGATCCGCAGAAGAATTCCGAATACCACCACCAGAAATGCCATCAGGCAGTGAATCTTCATATTTCTCTCCGTGACACCGATCCGAATCCCGTCAAACGCATGGCCAAAGCTCTCAAAAAGCGGCTGGGTCCTGGCCTTTTTCCCCTCAGTCTGCCTTCCGGCAGAGCCCAAAGAACGTCTCCCTGAAGAAGCCGGAGAATGCTTCCTGCCGGAAACCGGAGAAGACTTTTCCGTAAAATCAGAAGACTGCTTTCCCTGATAAGAAGGCCTTTTCATTTTTACCTCCCATGCCGCTCGCAAGAGCGGCAGCTCAGCCGCGGCAATGTTATTATAGCAGGACTGCCGACAATTGTACATGAGAATTCTTTCGAACTATACGACAGCAGGCACAGAAGCGTTTTTTGCTGCAGGCTTCCGGCAAAAAACCGTCTTTTACATATACAGGCATGTAGTGTGAATTTTTTTAAAAAACGGTTTTTCCGGAGCCGGTGCCGTCCGCTGCCGTGGCCTGTTACAGACGGATCAGGTCCCGCACGACCTCGCCCGCTATGATGAGGCCGGCTGCTGACGGAACAAAAGCAATACTCCCCGGTGTGGACCGCCGGACATGGACCGCCGTTTCCTCAGGCGTTGACTCTTGTGCCAGAACAGTATCATCCGCACAGGAGATCTCTTCAGCCGGAGCCACAGGCTTTTCCCTGGAATAAACGACCTTCAGGGACTTCACGCCCCGTTTTTTCAGCTCGCGCCGCATGACGCGGGCAAGAGGATCGACTGAAGTCTCATAGATATCCGCGACCTGAAACCCGGCCGGGTCAAGCTTATTTCCCGCGCCCATGGAGCTTATGACCGGTGTCCCAGCCTCTTTTGCCTGCAGGATCAGCTGAATCTTTCCCGTGACCGTATCGATCGCGTCCACCACATAATCGTAGCTTGTAAAATCGAAACGATCCGCTGTTTCCGGCAGATAAAAGCATTCATGGGCATGAACGACAGCTGAGGGGTTAATGGACCGGATCCGTTCCGCCATGACCCTGACCTTGCTCCTGCCAACCGTATCCATGGTCGCGATGATCTGGCGGTTTAAATTGGACAGACAGACCTTGTCATTGTCGACCAGGTCAAAGGTCCCGATCCCACAGCGGCATAGAGCCTCCGCCACATAGCCCCCTACTCCTCCGATTCCGAATATGGCAACCCTGGAGCTTTGCAGCTTTTCCAGTGCCTCCTCACCCACAAGCATCCTTGTCCTTGAAAATCTGTCTTCCATCTTTATACCCCATGCCGCACGCCAGTGCGGCATCCCGAGGAGAAAGCCGCGAAGGCGGTTTCTCCGATGGGATCAAGCAATTTGGGCCGCGCAAGCGGCACAAAT
>DEPS01000093.1:10123-16729 GCA_002358875.1 Lachnospiraceae bacterium UBA3386
CGGGCAAAACATTTAAACTTCTTTCTTGTCTTCTTCCCTGTTTATTCCGGTACCGCCGCAGAAAAACCTGCAGACCAAAAGTGTATTGTCGACTGCAGCCTTATCCTTTCCTGTCAGATCCCTCTCAAAGCGTTTTCACCGTCTTATTGTACAGCCTCAGGAAGAAGAAAACCGAGAGTACGGTGGACATGAGCTCCGCGATGGGAAAGGCCCACCAGATGAGGGTGACCTCCCCGAAGGAGGCAAGAATCATGGCTACCGGGATCAGAACGACAAGCTGACGCCCGACGGAGACAATCAGGGAGTAGTAGCTGTAGGAAAAGGCCTGAAAAATGGAGCCCATGGCAATACAGGCGCCTGCAAGCCCGAAGGAGATTGAAATGATTCGCAGGGCCGGAACGCCGATCCGAAGCATTTCCTCGGACGCATTGAACATTCCCAGGAGCACCTGAGGAAAAAGCCGGAAGATGATCGTTCCGCAGAGCATAATACCGACTGCCAGGGCCATGGAAAAGCGGAGCGCTTCCACGATGCGGTCCTTTCTCCTGGCTCCGTAATTATAGGCCAGGACAGGAATCAGACCGTTGTTCAGGCCAAAGACCGGCATGAAGAAGAAGCTCTGGAGCTTGAAGTACACACCGAACACCGCTGTCGCCGTCTTGGAGAAAGTGCCCAGGATCTGATTCATGGCATAGGTCATGATCGATCCGATGGACATCATCAGGATGGAGGGCACCGCGACAAAATAAATCTTCCCTATGACGTCCCGGGACGGCTGCAGGATCCGGGAAAAAGAGAAGCGTATATCTTCATTTTTCTTCAGATTGAAATAACAGCCGATGCAGGCAGCCACGCACTGGCCCAGTACCGTCGCCGCCGCTGCCCCCGCAACGCCCATTTTGGGAAAGCCGAAGAGGCCAAAGATCATGATCGGGTCGAAAATGATATTGATGATGGCGCCCGTCCCCTGCGACACCATACTGTAAAAGGTGCGGCCTGTGGACTGAAGGAGCCTCTCAAATGTGATCTGAAAGATCGCGCCAAACGACAGGCACAGACATATCCCCAGATAAATCGTGCCATATTCCTGAACTGTCCTGTCGCTGATCTGCGTCCCGATGAAGGGTCCTGCCCCAAAGAGACCGATCAGCAGGAAGAGGATATAAGTCAGAAAGGCCAGGAAAAGTCCGTTGCTGGCCGCCTCGTCAGCCCGGTCATAATTCTTTTCACCCAATGACTTTGACAAAAGTGCGTTGATGCCGACACCTGTACCGGATGCAAATGAGATCAGAAGGTTCTGCATCGGAAATGCCAGAGTCACTGCTGTAAGGGCATCCTCGGACAGGCGCGCCACGAACATGCTGTCCACGACGTTATAGAGCGCCTGTACCAGCATTGACACCATCATGGGCAGAGACATGGAAATGATCAGCCTCTTCACCGGCATAACGCCCATCTTGTTTTCTCTCTGTTTTTCCATACAGCTTCCTTTTCCTTCCTTTTCCCGGCAAGCCGAAAAACCCGATCAGGCGGGTAACAAAATGTTCCCGCCTGATCAGGCCTGCCTTTCTCATTATATGCCATTATCTGCTGCGAAATCAGCACTTTTTACAGAGGAGAATACCCGAAGCCGTTGCAGATCGCATCAATACGCTGTCCGGACTGGCACATCTTGCATTTGCCGGGAGCATATGACTTGTAGTCAGGCAGATCCGCATTTGTATAGAGCGCGTGAATGGGATAATCCTGAACCTTGCTGACAGCGGAATAGATCGCAGAAATACCCACAATGGTACCGCCGTAATAATTGATCGAATCTCCCGCGCGGGCGATCGTTGCCCCCGTCGTCGTCGATGCCAGAAGCAGCAGGCAGTGCTTGCCGCGGACCATCATCAGGTTGTTCTCCCGGACGATCATCTGACCGGAGAGGTCATACTCGGGAGTCATGATATAAATTGTCTTGTGCGCATTCATGGACATTATTCCGGCCCGGGTCAGCTCCTCGGCCATGTATGCGCCGATGACCTCCATACCATCCATGCAAACGATCGTATCCACGATCGTACTGATGACATAATCCCCGCTCATTGCGTGTGCTGCCGCCATTGCTTCGTTCTGCCTCGTCTTCATTGTCGTCATATCAATATAATAATTAATATGGCTGTTTGGCGTCACGAAATGTCCGGGGATGACTTTCATGACGACATCGCGGTGTCGGGTGGAACGCATCTTCGTGTAACTCTGCATAAAAACCTCCCTCTTACATGTCTTGACTGTCCAGGCTGTGAAAACTACTTTGCAGATATTATACAATAAAACCAGCCAAAGTGGCGCTTTTTTTATGCAAAATTTTAAACTATTGTTTTTTTCAGCTGAACTCCCTGCCGCAAAAAGAGGTCTGTGCCTTTAGCGGCACAAACCTCATAAAAAACAGACAGCTATCTCATTTGAAAAATCCGGCTGCAGGGTCGGAGCACTTTTGCGCCCCCGGGTAAATGCAGGATGCAGCCGCGCAGTTTAGAAGAACTCATTTTCTGCGCTTTGCGAGCTGCAGGGCGACGCCTGCCGCGATCACGGCAAGGCCGATAATATCCGTCAGGCTGCCCGGGTAGATCATCAGAAGTCCGCCCGCGGCTAAAAGGATGCGGTCCAGGACCCCCATATTGGTGAAAAGATAGCCTTCCAGGGAGGCGGCAACGCCAAAGATTCCGATCAGGGATGTGACCGCAATGATGGCGACCTCTGCAACGCCCGTGTCGATCAGCAGCATGGCAGGGCTGAAGCAGAACACGTAAGGGATGATGAAGGCCGCGATAGCCAGCTTGGTGGCGTTGAAGGCCGTCCTCATGGGGTTCGATTTGGCGATAGCACTGCCCGCGTAAGCCGCCAGGGCGACGGGAGGCGTGATATCCGCGACGATTCCGAAATAGAACACAAAGAAGTGCGCCGCCATGATCGGCACGCCCATCCTTGTCAGGATCGGGGCGCAGGTCGCCGCCATGATGCAGTAGGTCGCCGTCGTGGGAACGCCCATGCCAAGCACGATGCAGCAGAGCATGGTCAGGAACAGGGCGATGAACAGCCTGTCCCCTGCAAGGGCGACGATGGCGTTGATCATTTCATTTGCAAGGCCTGTCATGGTGATCGTTCCGGAAATGATGCCCGCAACGCCGCAGGCCGCGCCCACCGTGATGGTGCCCTTGCCGCCCGCTTCAAAGGAATCGAAAAACTTGCGGACCGTGAAGCAGTTTCCTGTGTCGTGATCGGCTCCGATCACTGCCTGCAGGAGAGGTCTGTCCGACCCGCTCTTCTTCAGATCCCGGACAGCCTTTTTGTAGCTTCCGTCGATCAGGCCGTCGGCAATGCCGACCACGATGGCGGCGATGATGGAATAAGCCGCCGCGCGCTGCATGGTCATCATATTGTTGGATACCCAGATCACCAGCAGAACAAGGGGCGTAAGAAGGTAGACCTTTCTGATAAGGTGAGTGAATCTGGGGAGCTGATTCACAGGAATGCCTGTCAGGCTGTATTTTTTCGCCTCCAGATGGACGGCAATAAAGATACCCGTAAAATACAGGATGGCGGGCAGGATCGCGCGGACAAGCACCTGTGAATAGGGGACGCCCATAATATCCGCCATCAGGAAGGCCGCCGCGCCCATGATCGGGGGCATGATCTGACCGCCTGTAGAGGCCGCCGCCTCAACAGCACCCGCAAATTCAGACTTATAGCCGGTCTCCTTCATCATGGGGATCGTGACGGAACCGGTCGTAACGGTATTGCCGACAGAGGAGCCGCTCACCATTCCGCAGAGGGCGGAGGAAATGACCGCGACCTTTGCGGGACCGCCCGCGTAGCGTCCAGCTGCACAGTTAGCCATGTTGATAAAGAACTCGGAAATGCCTGTGCGCTCCAGGAAAGCGCCGAATATGATAAAGACGACGATGTATTTAGAGCAGACATTGACCGGTGTCGACAAAATTCCTGTCTTTGTGTAGAAAAGATTGCGGACCAGATATCTCAGGCGCCCTGCAAGGGCAGGATTGGTCAGTCCATAGACGATCGCGTAGATGATGAAAAACATGGCCACGAACAGGATGGGCCAGCCCACGCTCCGGCGCGTGACCTCCAAAAGCGCAGCGACACCGATGACCGCGATCACGATCTGGAAGGGCTGGAACCTCGTACCCTGCTGGATGATCTGCTCGGCCGCGAAGGTGTAATAGAAAAAGGCCCCGGTTCCCAGAACCATTGCGATTATATCATACCAGGGGATGTAGTTTACCTTCTGCTCTCCCTTCTTGGCGGGATAGGTCAAAAAGCCCAGCAGGATGATCAGCCCCATAAAGGAAGTGAGGCGAATCTCCTCGAGAAAAGTCGCAAACAGAGTTACCCAGATACAGAACAGGGAAAATCCGATCAGGACAGCCTTTACGATCAGAGCCGGCGTTCCCCGCCATACGCGGACATTGGACTCTCTGTCATATTTGCGCATGACCTCTTCCAGATCTTCCTGCATAACCTCGTGATTGCTGTTCCTTTCATCCACAAGCTCATTGAGGATCACGCTCTGATCCTTCTTTTTTCCAGTGTTGGAATTACCGCTTACGCTCTTGCTGATGGCACTGCTGCCGGTTCTGCTGCTCTTAGAGACACTGCTTCCGGTGCTGCTTCTGCTTATATTACTGTTTCCGCTCCCGCTGCCGCTTCTGTTCTTATTCTTCTTTCTGCTCATTCCTTTTCCCCCTTATCTTCCGCCAGCGTTTCCACCTGGACTCCGTGTTCGGCATAATACCTGGCCGCGCCGGCATGGAACGGGACGGCGATCCCGCTCGTAGCGTTCTCGATCGAAAGCTCAGCGCCCTTGGCGTTCTCAAGCGCAATTTCCTCCTTGTGATCGAAGACCGCGGAAGTCAGGGCATAGACGACGTCCTCATCCAGATCCGCATCCACCACCATGGTCGCCTTGATCGTGATGGTCTCAATGGCTTCCTCCTGGCCGGGATAGGTGCCCGCAGGGATCTCCAGCGGTGCGTAGTAGGGGCAGATCTCCATGATCTTTTCCCGAAGCTCACCGTTGATCGGGATCAGATTGACGCCGTTGGTGGTCGCAAGCTCCGTGATCGCGGAGGTGGGGGCGCCCGCCACTATAAAGGCGGCATCGATCTGGCCGTCCTTTAAGGCCTCTTTACTGTCGTCAAAGCTCTGGTACTGGGGCTTGATCCCGTCCACCCCGATGCCGGAGGCTTCCAGAATGTCCACTGCGTTGAAATAGACGCCCGATCCCGGTGCGCCGATGGAGACGCTCCGTCCCTTTAGGTCCTCGACACTCTTGATCTCATCCTTCATGGTGATGAGCTGGACTGTCTCCGCGTACAGGGCTCCCAGAACACGGAAATCCCTGCAGGGGCCGTCCGTCTCAAAGGATTTGCTTCCCTCCCAGGCATAGGTCATGACGTCCGACTGGGTAAAGCCCATCTGGTAGTCCCCGTCCCCGATACTCTGGATATTGGCCTTGGACGCGGACGTCGAAACAGCCGTGACGCTGTATCCGGTATAGTTTTTCATATACTGGGCCAGCACTCCACCGAATGCGTAATAAGTGCCTGCCGTTCCGCCGGTCCCCATCATCATCCGCTGGCCGCCGCAGCCTGCAAGAGACACTGCGCAGACCAGGACAAGCACTCCGGTGATCAGTTTTCGTAATCCTCTCTTCATTCCTGCCTTCTTCCCTCCTTTATTATCTGTCCTCACCTCCACGATGTGCGATGCCAGGCACCGCTTTAACCGACGATGCAGCCATGAAAACGGCATGGTCTCTTTTCACAGCGCGGAGGTTTTTTCAGCCGCGTTTTCCCGGCCTCAGTAACCCAGAATGCTGCAGACAATGTCCGCACACATCTCGATGCTGATCCTTCCTGTGTCAAAACAGATATTATAGTTGTTCGCGTTGCCCATCTCGTGACCCGTATAGCGCTTGTAGAAGGTCCTGCGCATCTGATCCCGCTTGGCGATATATTTTTCAATGTTCAGACCGCCGCTGTCAACACGATCCTCCATATGAAGGGCGCGCTCCCTGACCGGCGCGTACAGATAAATGCTGAACGCCTCGATCCCGGCTTCACGCAGGATATGATCCGCCGCCCGGCCGACAATGATACAGGGGGACTTCGCCAGTTCCAGGACCACTTTTTTCTGGGCTTTGAAGATCGCGTCGTGGGAGCTGCTGTAGGAGACCGCACTGTCGAGGATCCTATTGAGCACAGCCGATGTGGGACGGAGCTCCTCGCCCTCCCTCAGGACATCCTCCTCTGCGTATCCGCTCTCCTCCACCGTCTTTTTCACGAAATCCTTGTCATAATACGGGATCCCGAGCCTCTCCGAAAGCTTTTCCGCCAGAGTCCTCCCCAGGGCCCCGTATTCGCGGCTCACCGTGATCACAGGACACTTCTTTTCAGGTTCCATTGATGTTTCTTTCTCAGGCATTTTTGTACTCCTTTCTTAAAGCTTCTAAATCTGTAATCATTTTGGCCTGAACGGCCGCAGGTAATCACCACTGCGAAGGTAATACCCGCTATGCAGGTAATATCCGCTGCGCAGATA
>DEPS01000093.1:16784-18412 GCA_002358875.1 Lachnospiraceae bacterium UBA3386
ATCCGCTGCGCAGATAATACCCACTATGTAGGTAATACCCGCTACGCGGGTATGGCAAGGCCGCTGACAAACAGGCAGACACAGGTTATCAGGGCGCCCAGGACCGAATAGGGTATCTGGGTAAAGGCGTGCTCCATATTCTCGATACGGGCCCCCGCCGAGGCGAGGACCGTGGCATCCGAATAGAAACAGGCGTGGCTCCCGAAGGTACTGCCCGACAGGATGGCTGCCATGGTGAGGATGAGATTTGCGCCGACAGCCGCTCCCAGCGGGATGATAATGGGAACGACGATCGTGGAGATCCCCCAGGTCGAGCTCGTGGCAAAGGTCAGCACCGACACCACCAGGAAGATGATCAGGGGATAGGTCTGCGGCGTCACAAAAGGCTGCACTGTGGAAATGACATATTCCGGCAGCTCCATCGCCCTGCAGCAGCGCGCCACGGTAAAGGCTCCCGCCAGGATCGCCAGCGTCGGCATCATTTCACAAAAGCCGCTGACCAGAAGGCCGCTCCACTGGGAAAAGGTCATTTTTTTCCGGGGTACATAGAGGGCAAGGCACAGTACCAGGGCCAGGATCACCGCCGCGAGGATGTCATCCAGAAAGACCGTGACTGCGATCAGGACCGCCACCGGAAGCAGAAAATCGATGATGCTTCCATCCTCTTTCTTCTTTTCCTCTTCTGTATTGTACTGGGCGCTTATCTCGCTGTATGTTCTGCCGGTCTTTTGGGTCCGCTCAAAGGCTTTTTTCATCAGCCCGATCTTTGGCATCCATCCCATTGCGAATAAAAAGACGATGATCAGTGTGACGGAGGCATAGAAGATAAAAGGAATCGTCCGGATGTACATTGCCAGTCCTGAGGAAAAGCCCATGGCCTGAACCGCCTCTTCCTTCATGAACAGGGATATATAAAATGCCGTCCAGGTGGAAAAAGGCAGCAGGACGCAGACCGGAGTCCCGGTGGAGTCCAGCACATAGGCCAGCGCCTCCCTGGGCACCTTCCTCTTGTCGCAGACATCGCGCATGCATGTCCCGACCGTGAGCATGTTGAGATAATCGTCCACAAAGATGACTATGCCCATGACGAAGGTCCCAAGCAGGGCGCTCCTCTTCGTTTTACAGATCCGCTCTGCCAGACGGACAAAGCCTCCCGTCCCCCTGGACTCCCTGAGCATGGCGATCAGGCTCCCGAACAGCCCGCAGACAAGTATGACCCACTGATTGTCCCTGTCGGAGAGGGCATCCAGCAGCGTCTCCACCCAGGGCAGGAAAAAACCCCTTCCGTGCATAATGACACAGGCGACCACGGAGCCTGCCAGGAGAGACTCAAACGACTTTCTTGTTGCCACCGCCATTACGATGATAAATATGATCGGGACCAGCGTCCATGCCCCGTATTCCATATATTGACCCCACCCCCGCTTCTTTGCGATCATCCCCATTTTCGCCACGTTTTACCGTATCCACGCACAGATCCGTCAGCTGATCCCCGGTCCATGTCAGCCGCAGCTGTATCCGAGAAAAACCGATGAAATCAGAATATCGAAATTACTGCAAATTGACAAGAGCCATTTCTTTTAATCTGTTCAATACTTATTTTATTTCGAACTGTATCTTGTTTTTCG
>DEPS01000178.1:0-16302 GCA_002358875.1 Lachnospiraceae bacterium UBA3386
GTTCACAAACGTGACAGAATCCCGGCTAATTTTCCAAAAACAGAAAAAAGTTTTGCGGCAAATCAACTCTTGTCAACTCTGCCGTACAGGCAAAACCATACTATTTTCTTACGTACAAAAGGACCGAAATACTTTTTTATCTCCTTGGTGCCTTCAGGCCCTTCTCCTGTTCCCTCTGGATGTCTTCAAACATGGAGAGCATGGGCCGCTCTTTTGAACCGTGGAAAACCCTGTCTGTATAGTTTTTCGTACATTTCATGACGAGCGGAGACAGAACGAGCACACCGATCAGGTTGGGGATCATCATCAGACCGTTGAAGGTGTCGGAAATATCCCATGCCAGCTGCGCCTCCATGAGGGCACCAAGCAGCACGATCACGACAAAGACCACGCGGTAGGCTGTGACAGAGGCTTCTCCGAACAGATACTCACAGGCGGTGGCGCCGTAATGGCTCCATCCAAGGACAGTCGAGTAGGCGAACAGCAGGATCGCGAGCGCGATAAAGGCGGATCCGGCGGGGCCGAAGAACATGGAGAACGAATAGGACATGAGTGAACTGGAGCCGACATCCTGCGCGGCCTGCGTCATCATGCCTGTGTCAAGGTCGATGGCGCCGGAAGTCAGGATGGTGAGGGCAGTCAGCGTGCAGACGATGATGGTGTCCGCAAAGACCTCAAAGATGCCCCACATACCCTGGCGGACAGGCTCTTTTACGTTGGAGCTGGAATGGACCATGACAGAAGAGCCAAGACCTGCCTCATTGGAGAAGACGCCGCGCTTCATGCCCATCTTCATCGCGAGGGCGATTCCGGATCCGACGATACCGCCTGCCACGGACTTCATGGCGAAGGCCCCCTTAATGATAGAAACAATGACAGCCGGAACCATGCCGATGTGCATGCAGATGATGACGACTGTACCGACCAGATAGGCGACGACCATGAATGGAACGATCTTTTCCGTCATGGAAGCAATGCGCTTAAGGCCGCCCAGGATAACGAGGGCGACAGCGATGACAAGGAAAATGCCGGTCGCGATCTTGGGAATGTGGAAGGCTGTATAGACATTAGCCACCATGCTGTTGACCTGGCTCATATTGCCGATGCCGAAAGAAGCAAGAAGGCAGAAACCTGAAAAAAGGAGTGCCAGTACTGCGCCGATCTGTTTGCAGCCGGGCTTCGAGCCGAGTCCGTCCCTGAGGTAATACATTGCGCCGCCGGCCCACTCGCCCTTTTTATTTTTTCTGCGGTAGAGGATGCCCAGAACATTCTCCGAGTAGTTGGTCATCATGCCGAAAAAGGCGATAATCCACATCCAGAACACCGCGCCGGGACCTCCGGTCGCGATCGCGCCGGAAACACCGACGATATTACCGGTACCGACTGTTGCGGCAAGAGCCGTACACAGAGACTGGAACTGAGAGATCGAACGGTCCTCAGTGTGATTCGTGACATGCCTGTCCGAGAAGATCGCACCGATCGTGTTTTTCATCCAGTGCTTAAAATGTGTGAGCTGGAAAAATCCGGTCATCAGCGTCATCAGGATGCCGACAAAGCCCAGAAGAATCAGGGCAGGCCATCCCCAGACAAGTCCGTTTATTGTATTGTTGACATTTTCAATTACTGACATAGATCACTTCCCCTTTCAATTTCATTCACGCAATTATTTCACTCTGCCGCAGAAAGAGACTTAGCAGAGTTATTTTTTGCCATGGTGAAAAAGTATACAGAATAACTGTATAATTGTCAAATCTATTGTAGAAAGTGATGAATGAAGTCTTCTGTGGAAAGTGATGAATGAAGGTACAAAAAAACAGTTCCCGGAGCATCTTTGAGTTTCTTTTTCCCTGCATGTGATAAATCTGATATGCCGCCATTTCCACAAGGAAAACTGTCAATAAAAAAGACCATACAAGAGCTGTTTCACTCCCGCATGATCGTTTTCTTTCAATTATTCGTGCCTCTTTTTCAAGCCGACGCGGGCGCATCGCAGTACGCAACGGCTGGCGCCGTCCAGATTACAGGTAAACAGGGTCAGATCCCAGTCTCTGTCCGGGCCGCTTTCGGTCAGCCTCTCCATTTCATCCGGAGAAAGCGTCTCGCGGTTGCTGACAAGATAGCGGAACATCTGCCCGTCCGCGGCAGTAAAGACAATCTCCTCTCCTATTCCCAGATTAAGGAGGGGCCAGAAATGCCGCAGGTAATTATGCGCGCAGATGACCAGATCCCCGCCAAAATAAGTGCCCGAAAAACGGCAGGGACTGTTCTTTAACTGTTCGTAGCTCCAGTCGGCCGCCACAGGAAGCTCCAGTCCGGCAGAAGGAAGAGACAGAATCCCTATATAGTCCACTCCGTCGACCGAAAACACCGTCATCTCACCGCCGGAAAGCCCGGAGGTGGACCCGACGGGCAAGGACGCAGGAAAGGGCTGGGGAATATTGTCGCGAAGCCCCTCCGCGATCGCCGCCGCCCTCTCCTCAGCGCCTTTTGACTCCCGCAGATTCCAGAGGCACAGTGCCAGTGCACAGAAAAGGAAAAGCGCTCCCGCGGCAATGCACAGCACGGAGAGCTTTCCCCGAATTTTATGATCCATGGGCTTTGTCCTTTCCCCGCAGGTTATGGTCCATTGGCAACGGTCCTTCCCTCTGTTCATGATCCATGGGATCAGTCTTTTCCATGCAGATTATGCTCCATCTGCTCCGGCCTTTCCTGCAGCCTGTGATCTATCGGCTCCGGCCCTTGCCCGCAGGCCAAGTCCCAGAGCAAGCAGTCCCAGGCCGATGACAGCAAAAAGGACTGCAGGCCACCAGAGCTGCCCCGTCTGGGGGATGCGCCGCGGGGTTTCCGATTCGGGCGTCGGCGAGGGTTTGGGCGTGGGGGTCGACGGCGAATAGGTCTCCGGCTTGGGCACAGCCGTGAGCTGATATTCTCCGTTTTCATCCGGCACGGACAGGATAAATGCCTGTATATGCCGCCCGCCGCGGGAATTCTTCGTCTGGCAGAGCAGGCAGAGTCCTGCCTTTAGGCCGTCAAAGCTCACTTTTCCGTCCTTGATCGCAGCAGTCTTTAAGGGTGGGATTTTCTTATCCCTGATTTCTTTTAAAAGCCCGCGGGTCAAAGATGCGTTCATGTTATCCAGATCCCTGCCGGAGGCGCTCCGGATGGACGACAGACCAGATGTGGAGGAAAACTGCCCCAGCGAAACATCGTAATAGATATCGGAGCCGAAATGCACTCCCGCCACCATGTACAGGGCGATGGTGCCACCCTTTAAAGGATCCTGCAGATGGTCCGTCCCCTCTCCCAGTAAGAGCGTAACAGAGCAGTCGCTGCGGTCCTCCACGGTTTCGGCTGCATAAGCTGCGGTGACCGGCAGGCCTGCCAAAAGCAGAATCGCAATAAGCAAAAGCGCAAAAACGCCTGTCCGCCTGTTTACCACGCTCCGCCTCCTTTCCCGCCTCTTTCCTCGTCTGCCTGCTGCCCGCCGGCTTCTTTCACGCCGTTTTCTTCGTATTCCCGCTGTGCTCCCGCTTCTTTTTCGCCGCTTTCTTCGTATTCCCGCTGTGATCCCGCTTCCTTTTCGCCGCTCTCTTCGGAAGGAATATCCATGAGATTTTCCGCAGGGGGCCCGCCGGCTTCTGCCCTCGCCTTCTGGCGGGAACGGAAAAGCTTCGTTTCCCTCTCCTTTGTCTGCTTATAGCGGATCTGACGCCCGGTGCTGATCATCATCCCTATCAGAAAGATCATAAGCAGGGGCATTGCCAGCACGAAAGCCACCATGCGCGTCTGCAGAAGAACCGCCTCCGCGAGAACGATGACAGCGTCCGGGCTGTTCTCCACCCGCCTGCCCCGAACCAGAATACGATGGGAATTCACACCGTAGGGCGTGCAGGTGATGAGGGTGAAGTAATCCTGGTCCGGATCGATCGCCAGCTCGTCCAGCTCATTGGGAAGGACGATACGGATCCGGTCCACCTCATAGGTCAGGGTACGGTCCAGCACGGTGACGGTAAAGCGGTCGCCCTCCGTGAGCATACCCAGATCAGTAAAGAGCCTGGCGCTGGACAGGCCGCGATGGCCGGAGACGCTGCAGTGCGTCCCGGTCCCGCCTACAGGCAGGCTGGTGCCGGGCAGATGGCCGATCGCAATATCCAGCACACTCTTGGATACGCCGTGATAAATGGGGAGGGTCACGCTGATCTTGGGAATGTCCAGGTAGGCCATGATGCCAAGACCTGTGACGTCAAGCTGCGAGTTATAATCCCTCTCCTGGTCCCCGTTCATCTTCCAGATCACTCCGCTCTCAGCCAGACGGGCATTATATGCCTCAGCCTTTTCCAGGACTTCGTCATAAGCGTCGGCGCCAAGCTGCGTGACAGCCTCGGCGTAGCTTGACACGGCGTGGCTCTGGCGGGAACGGTTCCACCAGTCCGCCACAGCAGGATAAAAACGCATGCCAAGCCCCAGCAGTGTGATCGCCAGAAAAAACAGGGTAATGATTCTTCGTTTCATCTGTCTGTTCCTGATGCTGCATTTTATCGAACAGTCAAGCGCGGCTGCCTGACCGGAAAATCACATCTCTTTTCTCCGCGCCTCGAGGAAAGCCGCGCCTCTTTTCTCCGCCGCTCCCGGAAAGCCGCGCCTGCCTTCCCCGCTCCTCCTAAGAAAAGCGGAGAAGGCATCAGATAAGCTCTGCCTATATGCTCTAAAAGCTTTAATCGCAGGCTCACCTTATAGCTCTAAAAAGCTTATGCAGCCAGCATTCTGCGGATCGTGACCAGCGCGACGATACCTGCAAAGGCCAGCATCGTGCCTGCCATGGCCAAAAACGCAGTGCCGCCGGCACCTGTGGTGGGAAGGACAGAGCCGCTCTCGTTTACGATATTGGCGCTCAGGCTGCCATCAGCCAGATTCTGGGTCATGGCAAATGTTGTACCGTTTGTGCCCGTCAGGCCAGTGAGCGTCGGAGTCGCTGAGTCTGTATCATGGACAGCAGTTACGGTAAATTCTATATCATCAATACTGTTGTAGCCGGCAGGTGTCACCGACTCGTGCAGCTTGTATTTCCCGTCGTCCAGACCGGAAAAGGTGAAAATACAGTCTTCTATACTTCCAGATCCACTCTTGGTTTTTAACGGCTTGTTATCTCCGGAACCAAGATTCTCCACTTTTATCCATTTATCAGTGCCCGCAACGCTTTCGTCAAGTTTATACAGGTCAAAATCCGCGCCGGTGAGAGCGTTTCCGGCTTTATCGACCTTATTGAAGACCAGCTTAAAGGTAAAAACAGTCGTGACATCGGGCTGACTCGTTCCTGTAGTATTACCGGTCGGGTTGTTTGAATATTCAATCGTGAATGCGTTGGGATTACCTACGCTGCCCACCACTGCATTCTTGTTCAGTGTGGCTGTGTACTTAATCGTGATGGGTGAATTGTCCGTGAGACTATATTTGTCATAAGCGCTTACTTTCAGATTCTCAATCGTATAGGTATAGGTTTTGCCGTTGTCCGGATAAATCGTACTGCTTCCGGTTTCTACGAAACTAATTGAGGTTCCATCCTCGTCCTTGACTCCAAAATAGATTTTCGCGTCGTTATTATACGTCAGGCCTTTTGACATTTCGTCCTTAAACACAAGCTTGTAGCTGGTATAGCTTGTGTAGTTGGACGGCAGAAGGACCCTCAGCGTATAAGGAATACTGTCACCTATGTCGTAGTCAGCGGAATCCTGGGTAGCATTGAGAGTGGGCTCGGAAGGGTAAGAGTCGTTCTTGTCCGTAACCTTTTTCTCAGGTGTAGGGCTGGGAGCGGATTTAGGATTCATCTTCGTATCCTGATTAAGCACAAAGACGATGTAATCGGAAAATGTCTCCCCGGTCGGCACCGCAGTATTGCGCACCAGATAGTAGCCGCCCTTCAATCCGGTCTTGCCGTAGCCGTATACATTTGTTCCATTAATACTGTAGCTTCCATATACCAGCGTCTGGGGGTTTTGCAGTGATTCGCCGTTATTGGATTGAACCTGCGCCATCATCTGATGGAAGACGCTTTCACCCTGACCACTCAGCCACTCAGCAAATTTGGCTGCGGTCTGGTTGGCGCCGGTCAGGCCGGCCATGGTATACATTGCCGTCTTAGATTTTTCCTTTACGCCATTGCCCCAATCTACATTCGAGAGCACCTGTTTTCCCTCTTCATTGACGGCAATGTCGCCGGTGAGCATCTCATAGAGCAGATACGTATATCCCTCCTGGACATTGTTTTCCACGACAAAATTATAGGTGGGATCTGTGGAACTGGTTTCATCGGCAAGGACACTCATGCTGCACACGGACATCAGGAGTGCGGTCAGCAGGCAGAGAGCCAAAAACCTCTTTGTGTGTTTCATGTTCTTGTTTCCTTTCTGTTTTATGTGTGGTTTTATGCTTCAATTACCTGATCAATAATTAACCCTGCCCCTCCCATCAAACCGGTTTTTCCCGGATGAGAAGGGACTGGGCATTCACTACCCGGGATCACCTCCCTTCGTCTGCCCAAGTCTTTTCAGACAGAGCAGGAGCAGGAAGCTCCAGTAAAGTGAAGCCGGGATCAGAAGCGCAGTGCCTGCGGCTTTCAGCAGGGCTTCTCCTCTGAATCCGGTGACCGGGAGTGATACTCCCGGGCTGTTTCCCACGGTGACAACGCCTTCCGCCGAGACCGCAAGGCCCGTTCTGCTCACAGCCTTGATGGCAGTGATCCTCGCCGAGCTGCTGTCAGGGACCGTCAGGCGGATGGGCTCATTCAGCTTTTCATAGCCGGGAGGCGCCGTTTCCTCCACCAGATAATAGACACCTCTGCGCAGAGAACCAAGAGAGACCAGGCCATCCGGTCCGGTGATCAGCTGATCCTTGTCCCGAACAGGTGCCGGTTTCATGCTGCCGTCCGCCTCCGCGGCGTGCAGAGAAAATACTGTGCCGGACAGGGTCTGTTCAGTTCCGGAAACGGTCTTTCGTATCGTTACCTCTGCGGCATAGACCGGATTTTCGATCTGTGTGACAGGGCTGGTCTGGCCGGTGACCGGGTCTGAACTGGTCAGCGTACCGGTCCCGCCCTCAAAGGTCAGCGTGTAGATACGGTCGTCCTTTAAGGTCCAGCCCAGGGGAACCCCTGTCTCCTTCATGTAGTATGTTCCGGTTTTCAGCGCAGGGATCGTGACGATCCCCTTGCTGTCCGAAACGAATCTGGAGGGGCTTTCCTTGTCCGTGCCGTCGCGGAAGTCCTCTGCGCGGATGGGAATAGCGCAGGCATCGTCCCGGTAGACCGTAAATTCCGCTCCGGGAACAGCCTGGTTGAGATCGTCGATCTTTGAGAAGACGACCTGTCCGCCATCCGGGGTGTTTACCACATAAGCTGAAACATTTCCGTTTTCGTCCGTCGTCCTGGTCTGGCTGACTATGTAATCAGCATAGCCGTCTGCATCGGCAGACGTGTTGTAATGATAGCTGTCCGAGCCGCCGGGCAGGCCGATCCACTCCTCCCGCACGGTGTAGGCAGCCGCAGTTCCATCGACGTAAGCGGGAAGCTCCGTCCACGTATAGGTCCAGCCTGAGCTGTTGTGGGCGGGGTCGCTGCTGACCCGGTCAGCTTCTGCGCCCAGCGTGACGTTTTTCCCGATCACGGGTACGCCGTTTTGCAGCAGCTGCATATTGACGGGGCGCGAAGCACCGTTGATCCAGCTTTTGCTCACGCTGACCTGTACGGTCTCCGGCTCGTTTTCCACATATATAATTGCGCCTTTCTCAGTGCCTTCGCCGCCTCCCTTTTCCACATAGAAGAGCGGATTACTGTTGTCATCCAGTTCCACCCCGGCGTCTCTGTCGTCGTAAAAGATGACCGTGCCTGTGATCGGCCCCGGGAGCAGGCGATAACCCTCGTGGGCTTTTTCCGTTATGGAAAAGCGGTGCCTGCCGTCAAAGACTCCCTCCTGCTTCGACGGGATCCTGACGGTCTGACCATTGTAAGTCAGCTCTGTCGGGAAGGTCACACTGATGCGGCCGTTCGGTTCGGTCGTGTAATCCTTCTTAATCTCAACGATCGTCCCGTCTCCCTGGTTGGCATAGAGCACAAACTGGAATGGAACCGAAGAGAGCGGGTGCTTCGTCGTGGAATCGAGCTTTATGAGAGAGAGTTCACGCGGCCGGGTATAATGGTTTGTGAAAGCCACCGTCTGTATCCCGTCAATCCAGACGCTGTCGGCGTAGGGATATACGTGCTCGACCTGCAGCCGGTATGAATTCCCGGAGAGACTGCTCTGTGTACTGTTGTAGACCTGCCAGCTCTTTGTAGTGGTATAGGGAGAGGCGGCCGTGTAGCTGTGCTCCGCCACATAGTAGCTCTTTAAGGGCAGCAGGTCATCGATCACCCATACATACCTGCCGCTGCTGTCAATGAAGCGATAGCCTGTGGGATTGCTCACAGACCAGGGCTGCAGGTTCAGCTGATACTGTTCTTTCCCGCTGCCTGAGGTATTATCTTTTTCCTCGTCCACACCGATGTAAAAGCTGCCGTTCTTTATATTTTCGATAGCTGCCGGATCGCCGACAAAACTCTTCGTCACGACCAGCTTGGCGTACTTGGGAATCAGCATGCCATCGATGTGCCAGCTGTTTTCCTGATCCTTGAGCACATACCAGCGAAGGTCATAGTAGTCCGAATTGAGCTGCTCCTGCGGGATAAGATGTCCGTTGATCTGGATCTGCCTTCCCGTGTTGTTCTCGATCTGGCTGGCATTCCACTGGCGGATGCGTCCGAAAATAAACTCATCACTCGGGAAGGGCAGTTCAAGACGCATCACAGACCCATTATAGGAGCCGGACTCATTGGCGATAATGCCGGAAGCGGCATATGTGCGCAGATAATTGTCATAGCTGTCAATATCCGCGCGGTTCGAAGCGACCGAGTCTCCGGAGAAATCATCCCTCCTGCCATCGCCCTCAAACAGGGGGTCGCCGATCAGGCGCGTGGTAAAGAGGCAGTCGGTATAGGTGTTGACATCACCGATGTCAAACACTGTATCGAAGAGACGGACAAAAAAGCCGCATGTATTGGTGTTGTAACGGTAAATTTTGGAGTCGGATGCTCCGTAATAACCGTTTTTTTCATCAAAATAGGCGTCCCAGACTGCTGTCAGCTTACACTGCCCGTAAATATTGACGGTCTGCCCCGGCCTGTAAACAGTATTGGACTCGTCTCCCTCAATGCGCCATCCCTTAAAGGTATGGGTCAGCAGGTTGTAGCCGTTATTGGTCTGGGAAATCCGGGTCTGCTGTGTCAGATCCGGAAAGGTGAATTCTGTACCGAAATCCACTGTTTCCTGATACAGGTCCTCTCCCAGCTCTGTCAGCCCGTCCCGGTCCACACGGACATCTTTCGGGCACCAGGGCTCGTCCTGCCAGTGCTGATAATCGGCACTGTTGTTACCCACCTGCTGCAGCACGCTCAGATCATACTGAATCCGGCAGATCGGCTGAAAAACAGCTGTGAGCTCCTGCACGTTGGTCCCCGCATCCGGAAAGACGCCAAGGTCGCCGCGAATCGAGCTGGCTGTATCTCCGCTAAAGCGCTGACCATTCAGTTCCCAGTGATCAAAGCGGAAGTTCTCAGCCGGGACCGCCGTCGCACTTCTCTTCAGATTCAGCCTTCCCTCTGAGGTCACTTCCAGAGGGATCCAATCGTCGGTCTTATCAGAGTTACTGTACATAACGCTGCCGAAGCTGCGGTCATTGCTGCGAAACAGGATGCGCTGTGTTCTGGTCGCAAGATATTCGGCGCGGTAAAAAGTATCTTTCCTGACCCCCCCGTAAAGATTCAGATCCTTATCCCGGGTCAGAATCACGTTACTCTCATCTCGCCAGCAGACAAATGTATAGTTAGGATAATCGCCCGCCAGGGCACCGCTGGGAACCTCTTCCTCATAAATCTGTTCACTGACAGACTTCGCCGCGTCCGTCCGACCGTGTATCGTGATGTTTCCCACGCCCTGGGCAGAATTCTGTGTGTTATAGGATAAGTAGGTCACAGTTACGCGCTGCGCCGCACGGAAACGGGCACGCACTGTGATCTCATGGTCCAGATCCGCCGGCGGGATAAACCATGGTGTACTGCAGACCAGCCCGCCGGAAGAGGTGTCATACCATCCTTCAAAGACACCACCTGTACCTGCCTCTGCCACCTCGCCGACGCCGTCACCGGAATAGCAGAAAAGCACCTGTCCGGTACTGCCGGCCGCATCAAGGTAGTCATAGCTTCGAGCGCCGGCCTGTATGAGTGTGCCGTATTCTCCGCCGTCTACCGACTGGTCAAAGGTAATAATATATTGCCCCGAGGGCGCAAAGCAGGCTGTAAAGGTCGTCGCGCGGTCTTCAACTCCGTTCACTCCGACAGCAGGACTGATAGAATACCGATCCGAATAGCTGGCCGGCTCTTCCGCCCCGCGGCCGAAATCGCGATAGCCGTCCACACGCCAGAAGCGGAATTCATAGCCGTCAGACGCGCTCAGGTGCCCGTTTGTCGGGACATCAGAGGAACGCGGCCGCACAGAGCCTGAAGATACACCGCTGTTTTGCACCGCTAAAATGATGCTCTCCCCGTAATTGGTGCTGGCGGAATAGGCACAGCCCGCAGCAGGGTCATTGACATTAAATGAAAAATTATAGTTCTTTGCATCGGTGACTGAAATGCTGTATGTGTCACCGCCCTGCATGGTTACAATAAGGATTTCGTCAGTGTCAAAGGGGGCCAGGCTGGTCAGCAGCCAGTCGCCCTCCAGCCGCTCCACAGACAAAAGTGACGGATCGCTGAATCTGACAGACTCCGCCCCGGCAGCGTCCCGGTCTATGGCAAGCAGTTCGAACAGGCGGGACAGGCGAAGCTCGCTCCCCCCGGGCAGATGGTATTCATAACCCTCATAATAAAAATCCACTGTAAAGGCAAAGGCATAGAGAGAAAATCCATCGGTATCAAATCCAAAGCCGTCTTTCTCCGCCTCCACATCCAGCGACTCTGCCTTTTTCCCGGAAAAATGCACCACTGCGGGCAGAGCCTCCTCCCGGGTGGACCGGGTCCTGGTGACGCTCACGCGGACCTCTTCCCCGGGCTGGTATTCCCCGCCGTTTTCGTCCAGAATACTGAGATCGAACAGCATCAGATCCGACGCATCGACCTGTGCCCTGCGGCAGACGCCGTCTTCCAGCTCCTCTGTCTGGCTCTCCTCCACCTGGCGCAGTTTTTCCTCTGTGAGGGGCACCGGTTTTGCGAAAAGATGATATTCCCCCTCGGGCAGGGAGGACAGCTTTACCGAAATCCTGAAGTCCTCAAGCTCAGTTGTAAGTTCAACACCGGAATCTGACTGCTCTTCAGCCTGCGCCGCGTGTCCGGCACTGTCATCCACAGCCTGCGCCGCTGCTTTGCTGCTGTCAGCCTGCCCGGTTCTGTCTGCTTCTTCTGCGGGAATGCCGGTTTTTTTCTCAGCCTTTCTCGCTTCTTCTCCGGGAATTCCGGCTTCTTCTTCTTCTGCCTTCTTCGTGTCCTCTTCTCCGGGGATTCCGGCTTCTTCTGCCTTCTTCGCGTCCTCTCCTCCGAGAATTCCGGCTTCTTCCTGTCCGGGGACGTCCTGAACTTCCGGATCGTTCTGTATCGGCTGCGTTTCCGTCTGCTCCACGGTCCAAGTCACTTCGCCAGTGTTGTCAGACTGCTCCGTTTTGCCTGTTTCTTCAATCGGATTACCGACTCCTTCCTGCCCGGGGATGTCCTGCGGTTCCGCATCAGTCTCTTCGCTCTCAGCGGGGCGCAGGGACGCGGGAAGCGCGCCAAAGCCCAAAAGGCGCTCCTGGGTCACATCAAAATCAAGCTCGCAGACCTGATCAAAGACATCGCCGCAGACTGCGGAAAACACGCCGGCATCCTGATCCGCCCGGACAATGATGCCTGTGCAAAGTTCGTTCTCATCATTTACATAAAAAGCCAGATCACCCGGGGACGGGAAATATGGAGAAGTGCCATGGTCTTCGTAAAGCCCCCGGTCCGCCAACGTCTGCTGCCAGTCCCAGGCGTCCCTTTCGCGGGGAAAATCATCCTCCCCCACGCCCGCGTAATACAGGCAGAAAGCGGCAAAAAGCTCGTTCCAGTCCGCATATGGATCATCTGCCCACATGCCGTAGCGCGTCCAGCCGTGTACCTCCCCGTCCTCGTCCACTGAGTAATTCAGCGAACTCTCGGTATAGCCAAGCTGAGAGCGCGCACTTTCGACCAGGCACTCCGACGCGCTCATATCCTCCGAAAACGCCGGAAAGCTCCCCATCCAGTCGCTCTCGGTCTCCAGGTCCGCCCCGGGATCGGAATAGCATTCAAGAGTATGCTCGTGTTCCGGCTTTTCACAGCCCGGCACATGTTCATAGCACGACTCATCGTGCATGTGCTCTTCACCCTCCTCCAGAGGGCACGTGAGCACGTCCATATAGCAGCTCTCGTCGTGGGAATGCTCCTCCAGACCGCAGTAAGTCGCCTTAACCAATGTGTAGGCCGGCATGAGCATCCACACACTCGTACTGACAAGAATAATAAGGCAGAGCATGATCAGTCCCATGCGCTGCCCTGTGAGCACCCATCTGCGCTTATACAGTTGTGTAAATTTTTCCTCGAGTCGTCCCATAAGCGCTTTCCAAAATATGTTACTTTAAAAATCAGCCGATTTTATGGATCTTGTCAAACGGCCAGACACAAAAAACGATTCGGCCGACGATCTGCTCCGACGCGACACAGCCGACCTGGCTCAGGCGGGAATCCACCGAGCTCTCCCTCTGATCTCCCATTACAAAATAGTGCTCATCCGGAACCTGATAAGGCAGCTCCAGATCGCACTGGCCAAAGCTGAGCTTTTCAATATAAGGCTCATCGAGCTTTATTCCATTGACGTAGACCGTTCCGTCCTCCTGCAGGTTGAACCAATCGCCAGGCCCGCGGATGACACGCTTAACAAGAAGCTTGTTATTATAATAAAAAGCAATCACATCACCTGACCGGAATGAAGAACTTTTCACGGAAAACGCAATCTCTCCCTCCTCCAGGACAGGCGTCATGGAATTGCCGTATATCTTCAATGTCGGAAAAAACTGTGTAGCAAGAATGATGGCAGCTGCCGCCACACACATCATGGTAAAAATCGTGCTCCAGAGGACGCTCCACAGCTTGCGTTTTTGATCTCTGAGCCGGATTTCTTCCCGGATTTCCTGCGCGCTCGGCCGATATATTTTTTTTTGATCTGCCATGCTCAACCTCCCTGCTCCGCGCCAATGTCAAACCAGGTAAAACCAGCCATCTGCTCAAGGCGGCGGTTTTTGCTTTATCTCCCTGATGACCGCTCCTCTCAAACCAGGTAAGAACCAGCCATCTGCTCAAGGCGGCGGTTTTTGCTCAACCTCCCTGCCCACCGCTAATGTCAAACAGAGCCTCAACCTGCTCAGAAAGCGGCACACTGCCGCCCCCGGTACGGTCAGCGCCCAGAGCCTCCGTTCTCTTTGCGTAAGAAAGACAGAGCTCCCGCGTCTTTTCGATCAGGTTTCGGCTCTCCTCTTCTTTACAGGCACAGATACGGTTCACATTTTCCAGATAGATGTCCGCTGTCTCCTGAGCTGCGGACAGAAGGCCTGCCAGCTGCGCGGAAGCATCTGCCAGAGTTCCCGCCCTTTCAATCATGATCGTGCGTCCGGCAAGCTGCTTTTTCAGCTGGGCGTTCTCCCGGGAAAGAAGCTCATTTTCCATCTCGAGCTCCAAAAGCATCTTCAGCAGCTCATCCCGTTTTAAAGAATGCAGTTTTCTGTCTTTCATAATCCGCAGCCTCTCTTCCGGGCAGAAAAATACCGCCGGGGACGAAACACTTCTTCATCCTGAATAAGCAAAACAACACAATCCACCATACAAAATCAACAAAAATATCCATATGAAACGAATCCAGCATAGTCAAATATTATAACATGTACCTCTATTCTTCTCAATAAATACAAGCATAAAGATTAATATGTTTGAATATTAGAGTCATTATTTACGTTTTTTTATACAATCAGAAAAATACACCGGCTCTCCGGTCACTTCCTCAAAATCAACACCTTCAGAAAAAGCTGTGACCGCCTTCATGCATTTCCTTTACTGCCTTGTTTTTTGATGATTCAAGTATTGCAAAGGGAAAAAGAAAAGCGGTCGCTTGCCAGGCGGCAAATGACCACTCTCTTTGGCCGACAGATCATCCGACCTGTAGACCGTAAAGATATAAAGCTGTTTCTTCAGCCATGATTCAATTACTCCTACGATTCATTGACCAGCTTTCCAGTCATATGCTCGATCGTAAGCTCCAGGCAATTCACCCTGGAAAAAGCATTGCTGAGTTCCTTACGGAGGTATTCCTCATCATCGGTAAATTTCCTGACAAGGTTCGTACAGATTTCCAGCTTCTTTTCCTCGTTCTCAACGATGCGCATCCTGCCAAACACCACCACACTGTTGATGTTGAGGGACCACTCTCCATCTCTGCGATAGCCCTCATCCATTACGCAGTAGCTGACCTTGTCGCATGCGGCTATTGCATCGAGCTTGTGACCGACCTTTGCACAATGAAAATAGAGCTTATTATCCGAATACCAGTGATCGAGCGGAATTCCATATGGATATCCATCGTCGCCGATCACGGAAAGGACTCCTCTTGGCTGCTCCTTCAATAAACGTATACATTCGTCCCTGCTGATCTGCTGCTTAAAGCGCCGCATTTTTCTGAACATATTTTATCCCTCTCTCTTGCTGAACAGAATTCTTATCTGACAATCATCTGCATGGCCGCCGGGATTGCTAAAGGACAGGCTATCCGGTTTCTATCATTCTCCACACTGCTCCATCGCCCAGGCGAAAGCCTTTGCGGTCCTTATATCCGCATCCCTGAAATGATTTCCCTGGTTCCATTCCAGTATTGTGTTGATCCCCTGTCTCTGCAAAAGGTCATAAGCTTCCCTGATCCTGTCACCAACCGCAGCCATCACCGGATTCCGGGCTTTCTCTTCCTTATCACCAAGGCTCAAATACACGGAAGAAGTCTGCGGCATGTTTTTCTTCATAAACTCTGCGAATCCCGGGAACCAGACGGATGGAGATGCCGCGGCTGCAGCCTCAAAAATATTTGTCTGATAAGATGCCCACAGAGCAAAGAGCCCCGCCAGGGAGTACCCACCAATGATATAAGTCTTATCCTGATCTGTGCAGATCTTCAGCACCTCTGCCAGCGTTTCTGCCGCACCGTCACCAAAATCCTCCTTCCCGAACACAGCAGGTGCCGGCCAGGGGGACAGATCTTTATTCCAGTTCTTTACCCTGATGGCGATCAGACAAAACTCTGCATCTGTCAGCCTCTTTATTTCTGCCACCTCTGATTCCATACCTGCAAGATCATGGTCATCAACCATCTGGATCAGCACCAAAGGTGCTTCCTGATTTCCATAAACAGTCATTTCTTCCTCCTTTTTGGTGGAACAGGGGACGGTTCCCCGGTCCGATAATCAGTGAAACAGGAGATGTTCCCCGGTCCGATAATCAGTGAAACAGGGGACGGTTCCTGCGTCCAGAGACTACAGTAACATCATAACCCCCAAGCTCTCTTTGTTTCAATTATTTATTCCGGGCTCCTGAAATATGATCATTCATGCCCCTGTTCAATATCCTGCAAACTAAAATTCTCACAGTAAGCGATGCGGCACATTGCGAACTGTGAGAATATTTACCTTAATTCATTTCTATTGTAATCGTCACATCTCCGTTTCCAAGGAGCTCTGCCAGTTCGGCAGCCGTTTTGTCCGTGATCCGGCCCAGCCGGGTATAAGCCCATGAATTTGAACCGTAAAACACAACGATCTGATTGCCTGAGTACAGAACGATGTCGCCTGCGGAAGTAGTGGTCTGCGAGTCGTTTCTCGGCAGGCTTGCTCCCAGAGATCCGACCTGCTCAAAGCCTCCGTACATGGACATCTGTACTGTGATCGGAGCCTTCCCGGCCAGTTCTTCCAGAGCAGCGGTGCTCTCATTGTCTTCCCAGGCAACGGAGACTTCTGTCCCGTTGATCTCCATACTCAGTTTTTTCATATCTCTCATGCCATTATCCTCCGCCGTGCTCCCGGTTTCAAGCTTATACCCCATGCCGCACGCCAGTGCGGCATCCCGAGGAGAAAGCCGCGAAGGCGGTTTCTCCGATGGGATCAAGCAATTTGGGCCGCGCAAGCGGCACAAAT
>DEPS01000178.1:16346-64140 GCA_002358875.1 Lachnospiraceae bacterium UBA3386
ATCGGGCAAAACATTTAAACTTTCCTCCATCGCATCGGCAGATGTTGAGCCTTGTGTGTTTTGCCCCTGTCCGGGGGACAGGCCGGAAGACAGGCCTGAGGATCGCCCTGTATCTTTTGCATTTCCGCATGCAGTCATGCACATCAGGAGAAAGCATGTGAACAGAGGTAAAAACAGCCAGGATATAGCCTTACCTCTACTGCAGTTGTTTTCCGAACTCATAAGCATTGAGCAGCCCTTCCGTGTTTTTCTCCGCCTCTCCTATATCGGTCAGGCCGCCGCAGAAAAAGGAGCCGGCAAGCTCCGCTTTTTCGAAGCAGTCCACCCATCCTCCAAGGCCGGACAAGGCCTTTTCAGGCACATGCGCCTCATCCTCGGCGGCAGTGGTAAGCAGATAGATCTTCCTGAAGCGGTAGTCCGAAGGAAAAAGCGGATTTAAACGATCCAGCAGGGTCTTCATCTGGCCGCTCATCTCGTAGTAGTAGATGGGAGTGACAAACACCAGCGTATCCGCCTCTTTGACTTTTTCCGCGATTTCTACGGCATCGTCTTTGATCACACATTTTTGTGTTTTCTGGCAGGCGAAACACCCCCTGCAGAAACCGATCTGTCTGTTTTTGAGACTGATATGCTCTACTTCGTGTCCGGCATCCCTTGCGCCTTTCATCATTTCGTCCGCCAGCCTGTCCGAATTGCTCCTGGCCCGCAGGCTGGTCGTTATAACAAGTACCCTGCTCATTACAGATCCTCCCTGCATGATATGTGTGAAGCCTCTCATATAATATGCATGCGGCTTATCTCGTATCCTCTTTACTTCAGATTTTCTTTCATAAACGCTTCGATCTTGTCGAAGGGGATCGCATCCCGGTCTCCGCCGTCATAGAGGTCGGTGTGGGAAGCTCCGGGGATAATATACAGCTCCTTATTATCGGCATATTTGCTTCCTTCCACCATATCAGCATAAGCGTCCCGGCTCATGTAGCAGGAATGCGCATTTTCTCCGTGAATCATCAGGACCGCGCCGCGGATTTCTTTGGAATATGTAAAAAGCCTTGTGTTCATGAGGGATGTCGCTGTATTCACCGTCCACCCGTCGTTTGAGTTCAGGGAGCGGGGATGGTAGCCGCGGGGAGTCTTGTAGTAGGCATGATAGTCTTTCACGAAGAAGGGCGCATCCTGCGGCAGGGGATCGATCACACCGCCCTGGCGGGCATAATCACCGTTCTGATAGTCCCTGGTCCTCTGCTCGTTGATCATGACACGCATCTGATGTCTTGCATCCTCGTTGTCTGCCGCATCAAAGTAACCATTGCCGGCGACCCGGGACATGTCATACATGGTAGAGGTCACTGTCGCCCTGATCCTCGTATCGATGCAGGCAGTCTGCAGGGCCATTCCGCCCCAGCCGCAGATACCGATGATGCCGATCCGCCCGGGATCTGCATTTTCCTGCACGGAAAGAAAATCAACAGCAGCCTGAAAATCCTCCACATCGATGTCAGGAGAATGCATTGCTCTGGGGAAGCCTCCTGACTCGCCGGTAAAGGAGGGATCAAAGGCTATGGTCAAAAAACCGCGCTCCGCCATGGTCTGCGCGTACAGGCCGGAGGACTGCTCCTTGCAGGCCCCAAAGGGACCGCTGACAGCGATGGCGGGAAGCTTTCCTTCCGCATCCTTTGGAATATACATATCTGCTGCGAGGGTAATGCCAAAATGATTCACAAAGGTCACCTTCTTGTGATCGACCTTTTCGCTCCTGGGGAAAACCTTGTCCCACTCCTGTGTGACCTTAAGTTCTTCTGCTTTCATCATGATCTATTTCCGCCTTTCTGTAGACTTTTCATATTTTTGCTGTCTGCCGGATGAGACCTGAACTTCGGGATTCTATATTTCTTATTCTTTATTCCTTATTCGTATTCCTCATTCTGTATCCCTTATTCTGCCTTCTTTCCTCTTTCAAATTTATTGTAGCATCTTGACCCGTCCTTCACTAATGGTCATAATGAATATCATGTTATTCTTATATGGAATATCATATTTTCAAGATGGGAGGCATTTTTATGGAGATCCGCACACTCAGATATTTCCTTGCAGCTGCAAGAGAAGAAAACATGACCAAAGCCGCAGAAACGCTTCATATCACCCAGCCCACACTTTCCAAGGCGATCAGAGCACTTGAAGAAGAACTCGGAAAGAAGCTTTTCACCCGTCACAGCTTCAGTATACGGCTGACGGAGGAAGGAGTCCTTCTCAGAAACCGGGCCGCTGATTTAGTGAACATGGCCGACCGCATTGAAAAGGAATTTGTCTCACTGGACGACATTACGGGCGGCGACCTCTATTTCGGGCTGGCTGAATCCTATCAGATCAGTTTTCTTGCTCGTGAGATCCACGCCTTCAAACAGTCCTGTCCGGGACTCCATTATTACATCACCAGCGGGGACACAGAACAGGTCGCTGAAAAACTGGATAAGGGGCTTCTTGACTTTGCCGTACTTGCCGAGATCCCGGACGCTTCAAAGTACGAATCACTCATCTTCCCGGAATCTGACATATGGGGCCTCGTGATACCCGATGACGATCCCCTGGCGAAAAAAAAGGTCATCCGCGTGGATGACCTGATCGGGCTTCCCTTATTCTGCTCCGGACAGAGCTGGGAAAAAGATATCCCGCATTGGGCAAAGGAAAAAATGGACCAGCTGCATCTGGAAGGATCCTTTCGCCTTTCCTATAACGCCTCCCTCTTTGCCAAAGAACATCTGGGCTACCTGCTGACATTTGACCGGCTGATAGACACCTCTCCCCAAAGCGGTCTGGTGTTCCGGCCGCTCACGCCGCGGCTGGAAACCAGACTGTTCCTGATCTGGAAAAAATACCAGACCTTCTCTCCGATCGCGGAAAGATTCCTGAGACAGATACAGTCTTCGTTTTCTGCAATGTGAGTGAAACAGGGGACGGTTCCTTGTTCCACGAAACATAGAGAAACAGGGGGACGGTTCCTTGTTCCACAAAAATCGAGCAAAGCGGGTCCTTATTCCAAAATTGTCTGTCGATGACATAAATGGAACGAAGAACCGTCCCCTGTTTTCCCAGAGCGGAACGAGGAACCGTCCCCCTGTTTCAACCCCTTTTGTTTTTCGATACGCTCACGGAGGAGCTCAATAAAATGATCCGGTTCTACCACCCTGATTGCCGAACCGAAGGAGAGAATCCGGATCACCATCTCGGTTTCATCCTGCCGGTCATATTTGAGAGTCACCCGGTATCTGCGCTCGTCCAGCCTTTTGGTCTCCTTTTCCAGGTGGGAGAAATGCAGGAGGACCCGGTCCAGGGCGTTGCGGCGGTCTTCCAGCTCAAATGTCACAGTTTCCGCGGCTGCTTCTTTTAACTGCATCGGTTCATCTCGATGGGCAGGCTCGCATTTGATGATTCTCGACAGGTTAATGACCCAGCGGCGTTTCCTGCCTTGCGCGACCAGCCTGAAACGGTCATCTTTTTCGGAATACTCCAGATAATACGGGGTCACGACCAGGTTTGGCTGTGCGCCCAGCCTTGACTTAAAGCTTATGTATAGATCGCGGTTTTCCCTGAGCGCCTGCAGGATGGTGTCAAAGTTCCGGATATAATCGGGATCTCGATAATCGTCGCCATCCGAATAGCGGTCATAATATACGACCATGTCCGGCATAAAAAGAGGTTCAATGTTCTCCAGACCGGCCATATCCGGCTTGAAAAGCCGGATCCTGGGATCCAGAAGCATAGCTTTCATCCAGCGCTTCTCCAAAAGCGTCAGCGGCATTTCGGGTTCGTGCTGCAGCGGGGTGGAGAGGTCCTTATAGAGCAGCCGCCATTTTTCGCCTTTCATTCCTTCCGGAATTGTCAGAAGGCTTTCCCCGAACGCATACTGCCGGACAAGATCATTCATCTTCCTGTTTGTGAGACTTCTCCGGACCGCTTCCTTAAGGATGGAAGCCGAGGCGAGGTAATAACTGCTGTAGATCTCATGAAACAGCATTTCTTTTATCCCCCTTGAACATTCTTTATCAGATACCCTGCTTACCGCCTGCTTTAGTGATTCAATTTTCCGCCCCCGTACATCCGGGTCAATTCATCAAAATCTTTCCAAAAACGCCTGATGACGCGCTGATCTGTACACTGCAGGTCCGTCACCCGGCCTGTAAAGGTCCGCAGCCACGGCAGCATCTCCAACGGCTCATAAACCTCTGCTGTAAACCGCCAGTGCGTGTCATCCAGCTGTTCCACCCTTCCGCACCGCTTTTCCCGTTCAAGCCTGTCGATGATGTGCCTTTCATCCGGCCCGGCAAGAACAGTCATCTCGATGTGGTCCAGGCGGGTAAAATTGTTCCCGGTCACGCCCCAGGAACGGGAGCAGAAATCCGCAAGCCGCCCTTCCAGATCAGGAGGAATCGCATAAGCCTCTCCTGTTTTTACATTGTCCATCAGGTCTGCCCGGTAAAAAGAAAACCGCTCACCTGCCGGGGACCAGGCAAGTAGATACTGCCGTCCGGTCTGCGTGCCGATGTACACCTTGAGCGGAAGCGCTGTCACATGCTGTCTGCGGGTTGTAAAAGTGATCAGGCGGCGTTCTCCGATTGCGGAAAACAATACATACAAAATCTCGCTGTCCAAAGCATTCAAAATATAATGATGCTTAAAACGGAACCCCTCAAATTTTTCCGGCATGCGATTCTGGACAAAAGAACCGATCACCCCCAGCGGGGATGCCTCCGAGAAAAACGCCGCAGCTGCATCCCAGGAAGAAATATCCACGGTATCTTCACTCAGAGTATAAATTGTTTCCCGTCCCCTTTTTCCCATAGCAAGAAGGCCCAGGGAGGCATACTCCCTGAGCTTTTTTCTTACTGTGGATTCATCCGGCATATCGTATTGATCAAACCCGGATAATCTCACTGCCAGTTCATCCATCATTTTGGTGATGGAAAGACCTTCGCTGCCCCTCAGTATATCCAGAATATGAAAATGAAGGGTTATATCCCTGTCCGTGAAGCTCCTGGTCCTAAATGCCCGGTAGAGCGGATTGGACGTAACAGAACGGCTGTCAACTGACAAAGATACACGCCTGCCGTTCTCATCCTGTCCAAAAGACATATAATCGCCCAGCCAGCTTTCCACCCGGCGCCGCTCATTATCATAGCTCCGCGCACTCTTTTGCGTAAACTCGCCGCGATGCCGAAAACCATGGACATAAAAAGAGCGGAGATAGGCGCGGATACGGCTGAAATTCTTGATCAGTTCACTATAGGCCATGGGCTACCTCCGCTGTTTTTTTCGAGACAGGCCGCGTGTTAACTCCGCTGTTTTTAATGCAGGCCGCAAGTTAACTCCGCTGTTTTCAAGGCAGGTCTTTCCAATACGAAAAAACTATGAACCCAGCCCGTATTTCCTCGAGTCTGTATACTCAGTATACCAGATATCCCGATCTTTTTGGTCTGCTTTTCAGCACGCCCTGATCACTGCATACCGCTCACCGCCGATGACGTTCATCATGTTGGTGTAGGGATCCATCTCGCCGCTCATCACCTGCGAAAAGATCCTGGCAGTGCAGCCGGAAACCAGAGCCACACCCTGCTCGTTCATCCGGACGGGCTGCTGCTGACTGCGTGACTGCACATTCCAGAATACGACCCGCGGAAGTGTATAGCCATATTGCCTGTACAAAGCCCTGGCGTTTTCGAAATTGCTCTTAGACGCATCCCGCGCACAGGAGTCAAACTCCATGTCGGATATGATGTACAGCGCAGCCGGCAGTTCCTTCTGCGGCAGACGGTTCTCTACCGCCGTGCGCAGTATCAGCTCAAACACCGCCTGAAGATTCGTGTTGGCGCACTCGTCAAAAGAACGGCAGTAACGAACCTTCTCAACAATGTCCCTGCCCCTGATTTCCACAAGCTGCGGTGTCATGGAGAACGTGATGAAATGGTTATGGAACGCGCCATGATTCCGCCCGGCAAAGTAGATGGCAAGAGACTGGGCTACCGCAGCGGGCTTAGGATCGCCGCCCCAGTACATGGAACCGGAGCCGTCCGCCACGACAAGCGCGTTCTCGCTGCCCGTAAAATCCTCCAGCGCATTCCAGGTCACGTCCAAAATCCCGCGCTCATTTTCCCCTGCCCTGTATGCTGAAGCGACGATCTCGTAGGGCATCAGCGTACCGGTATGAAGCACCGCCTCACCATTCTTCACCTGCAACATAAAAGCCTGATAGCGCTCCTGGTCATTGCGCATAAATGCGCGGCGGTACTTGAACATTGCCTTTGAAGGCTGCTTTGCATAGTCGAAGGTGTAATCACGCTCACGCAGGTTGTTTTCAATAATTCGGATCTCCGCCCTGAGAGCAGACAGTGCCCTGCGGTACTGCGCTTCATTTATGCCGAATGCGCAGGCGAGCTGCTTTGCCTTCTTAATCGTCTCCGCATTGGAAGCGTTCACAGAAGGCAGCCACTTGCCTAGCAGGGAAACCTGGTCACCGTTCTCCAGCGCCTTCATATCCGCAAGGAACTGCTGATGCAGCACCGCCTCCGCCTCCCGGCGCACAGGAGTGTCAAGCAGAACAAGAATGTCGTCCCAGCGGCCATACTCCGCGATGTATGGAAGATTGCGCAGCAAAGACGGCCTCTCATTCTCCGCCAGCCAGCGGAGCAGGATACGGAATACCGACCGCTCGCCAAGACCGCCGCGAATATCACGGGCGTAAAAGAGGATCTTCATTGCCAGATCCGGATTCTCTGCATAAGCGCGCAGGAAACGATTCCTGATCTCGGCATCATTCTGCTTACGCAGCGCACCGATGGTCGCGAACAGGTTCAGACAGTCAGAACCGGTGCTGCGCAGAGTGACTGCACCATTCTCAGTAAAAGTCCTGTTCGCCGTCTTCTTCAGAAAATTCAGCATGATACTCCCTCCTTTCCGCCATTTTCTGATTGAAACAAGGCACGTTGTTCTGCTGGAAGCGTCCACGCTTATGCAGGAATCGAACCTGCTCCGAAATACTTAAAAGGTATCTGCATAAATCATTGCTGTCCGTGCTTTTATGTCTATACTCTACTATTTTCCTCACAACACTTCCCGGAAAAAAAGTTGCGAAGTCAATGAAACAGGGGACGGTTCCTCGTTCCAAAAACCGGCCGCCGATGACATGAAAGGCTGTCAATCGGCATGTACCTGAGTGGGACAAGGGAACCATCCCCTGTTTCGCATATACCAAGGTGAAACAAGGAACCGTCCCCTGTTTCACACCTTTCGCATTACTTTTTCTTCACGGCAACCAGGATTCCTGCCGCCAGCACCAGGACGGACGAGCCTACAAGGATCCATGTGGTCTGTCCTGACGCCGTGGTCCGGTCTTCACCGAAAGGGTTCTCTCCCGGTCCCGGAAAACCGGAATTTTCTCCCGGCATCCCCGGGTTACCCGAAGGGGATTCCGTGCTGCCCTGTCCGGAAGCATCCGATTCGCCATTTGGTCCGGTTTCCGGCGCCGCTGTTTTCTGAGAATCTTCGCCCGCAGAGGAGATGTCCGCAGAAGCAGTGCCTTCTGAATTGTCACCTGGACTTATTGCAGAGGACGGGCTTCCGGCACTGTCGCCTGAGCTTCTGTCATCAGAGGGTCCTCCAAAGGGGCCTCCTCCTCTTTCCCCGCCTCTGGACGGCATATTGAGGGAAAGCGTATATCCTGAGAGGTCCGTCACCTTTCCGTCCTGATCTGTCGCGGAAACGACCGTTGATAAGTCGATCTGCGTCAGGGACTTCATGAGGGAAGGAATTTCGGCGTCTTTGACGTCCACGGTCGTCCCGTCGGACAGCTCAAAGCTCGAAAGCTTCGATACGTCGCCGACAAGATCTGTCAGGGAAACCTCCTTGCCGTCGGTGTCTGTCACCTTGATCATAGAAGACAGATCAAAATCTCCGAATCCGCCCGCTCCTTTTCCGAAACCGCCGCCCATGGTCCCCATGTCCGAAAGGGTCAGGTCTTTGACCTCAACCTCTGTGCTGTCCCCTTCGAGCTGGCGGCTGACCGCCTCCGCCCGCAGGGTCACGAATTTTGACAGGGTCTCAACGCCGGTCTCAAATTCCTCTGTAGTGCAGAATTTTGTCGGGTCCTTTTCCACATAAGAACGAATGAGGTCCGCTGTCTGCTCGATCATAGAAGCAAGCTCGCCGTTCGAAAACCATTTCTCAATGAATTCCGAGAACAGCTCATGGTAGCGCTGCGTATAGGTCTCGTCGGAAAAGATCCAGCCGACCATAGGGCGGTCGTTTACATCCCCTCCGGAAACCGGCTCGTCAATGGAACTGTTGACAGAGCTGGAGGCATCTCCACCCTGGAAGGTTCCGTAGGCCAGATTGTAATCCCACGGGATCATCCCAAGCTTTCCGTCCTTTTCATGCAGATAGTAGTTATGGATCATGCTGCCGGTGTAACTGTCTCCGTTGACCACAAAATTGTGTACGACGAAATATCGCAGCACCTCTTCCATATCAAGCGTATCTTCAAGGTCGGTGTATTCACTTAAGTTTTTCAAAGACGCAATCAGCCTGGCCTTGTCTGCCTTCGTGACATCCGTTTTTGCGCTGTCGAAAATATTGGAATAGCTGTCGGGATCGTCGTCAATATATTTGAGCTTGACGTCGTCACTTCCCATCCCTGAGCCGCCGGGTCCCCTGGAACCCCCAGGTCCGCCAAAACCGCCGGGTCTTCCATTCCTGTCTGCGCTATCCGTGGAGCCTTCCGCTGCCGCTGCGGCCTCGTCGGATGCTCCGCTCCTGGCAACTCCTGCAGGAAAGCCTTCCGCTGTCGCTGCGGCCTCGCCGGATGCTCCGGTATCTGCCAACTCTCCTGCACCGGACTGTCCATTTTCCCTGTTTTTTGTTGGGGTCGTTACGGCATCCGCCTGCTCTCCTGCACCGGACTGCCCTCTTTCCGCGCTTCCTGTTACGGCTGCTTCGGCATCTGCCTGTTCTCCTTCAACGGCCTGTCCATTTCCCGTGCCTCCCGTTTCGGATGCTCCGCTTTCTCCAGAAGCCATCCCTTCTGACGAAGAAGATTCAAACCCACCTCCAAAGTAAGCAGCTGTATCCCCGGTCGAGCTGTCCGATGCATCTGAATCCGCATCACCGCTGATTTTTGAAATAATCTTATTCAACAGTCCTTCCGATGTGGAAGAGCTGCCGGATTCCTCCTGGGATTTCGTGAAGTCATCCATATTGAAATCCCTGCCGTTGCCGCGGCCGCCGCCGAAGCTCATGCTGTCCGGCTTGTACATCTCTCCCGAATTCGAGCCGTAATTTCGCGTAAGGAAGCTGTCCTCGATTCCTTCCACGGCCAGATACAGGCCCCAGTCCTCGCCGTTTACCGTGATATACACAAAGCTGCACAGAGGAGTATCCACGCCGAAATCCTTCATCATCTGATAGGTCAGATAATCCTTCATCATGGTATTATCCTGAATCAGATTGTTCAGGCAGAGCTTGTCGAGCCCGTAATAAGTCTTCCCGCTCTCATAGTGGTCAAACTCGATCTTAAAGCTGTACCGCTGGCTCCCCATGGACCGGACACTGGACAGGGAAGTGTTCCCCTTTGCCCTGAGAGCGACATTCTTATACTTTTCCCCGTCGATCACCACCGTACAGGCCGAATATTCCTCACTCTCGCAGTTTTCGATAAAACTGTCCCAGTCATCCATGACGATATCAACCCTGTGCACGGAGTCCGTGTCAAACAGCCTCGTCTCGTAGCCTAAAGAGGCCGACGCCGCCACAATACCGAGCTTCGATCCGTTCATGAACAATATCGTTACGGCCAGAAGGGCCGCTATGATCCCCATACAGATCCTGTCGATTTTTCTGCTTGTTGACATAATTAACCTCTGCAATTTCCATCAGTTAAAGTTCATCACGCCATTTTTCGCCCGACAATTCCGGCGGATCAAACTAATACGAAGTTACCCCATGTAATCGCCGTTATAGCTCACAAGCACCGCGCTGTTGACGCCGTCCTTAGCCGAGAGGGCGTTGATGAAATCGGTGTTGTCGTCCTTAAGCCGCACCTCCGCGTTGATCTCCACAAGCCCCTGTCTGGCTGACTTGCTCTTGACGATGCAGCGCTCGACCTTCTGCTGCAGATAATCCATGGCCTCGATCTCTGACTCATGGTCTTCGCAGGAGATGACGACAATATAAGGGTTTTTGTGGCTCTTCTGATTGACAAAAAACAGAAGGATGAGACCTATGATGACGCTTCCGATAACAGCCAGCGGGATCATGCCCGCGGCGAGGATAATGCCCGCGGCGATCGACCAGAAAAGAAAAGCGATATCCAGGGGCTCCTTGATCGCGGTCCTGAAGCGGACGATGGACAGGGCACCGACCATGCCCAGGGAGAGGACGACGTTTGACGTGACAGCCAGGATCACCTGGGATGTGATCATGGTCAGAGCGATCAGCGTGACGCCGAAAGAGGACGAATACATGACGCCCTGATAGGTCTTTTTATAAATATAAAAAATAAAAACACCGATCCCGAAGGCAAGGACAATGGTCAGGATCATGTCCAGAACGCTGACCGCCGTTACGTTTTCCAGAAAATTTGATTTAAAAATATCTTTGAAAGTCATCTTTACACCCTCCTGTCTTGTTTTTCTCCTTTTTTACTCCGATTTAAATGCAGCCTGTAAATGAACTTAAGTAGTGCAAAATGTGTTCATCTTCAAATCCCGCAGTCCACACATTTTGCTTATCTGCAGATCCTGCCCTTCACACATTTTGCTTATCCGCAGATCCTGCACCACACGTAATAAGCTTCTCTGCAGATCCTGCTCTCCACACATTTAGCTTATCCGTAGATCCGGCACTGGGCGTATTTGGAAAAGGCCGCCGCCCGCCGCCCGGGAAGCCTGACGGCATCCTTTATGATGTCCGGCAGGTAATTATCCCACTTCACTTCCAGGATAATGGGCGCTTCCCCCGCCGGGATCGTGATACTCTCGGGATTCAGAAAATCCGTACAAAGGAGGCCTGTCCGTATGTCGTAGTCAAAGGTGACGCGCACGTTTCCCGGACCGAAAATAAAGGGCTCCCGCGTATAATCCACAATGGTCTTAGGCTTAAGTCCCGTGTTCTTCATTTTTGCGTAGAGCTCCCGCACCAGTCCGTGGGAGTGGCTGATCATCCAGTCAAGGTCGCCGTCGACGATCGCCTGTGCCTGCCCTGCAGTCAGGCTCGCGCTCTGTTTGTTGCCCAGGCTGTTCAGCTTGCTCTTTCTCTCGAGATGGATCACATCCGTATTCCCGTTGTAGTAGCGGATGCGGTATTTCTCGCGAATATTGATGCCGTCCAGCTTCTCCCTCAGGGCAGTATCCGATGCGTCGTCAAAATACAGGCTCCGGATCAGATATTTCCCGTCGATTGCATGCGGATCCGGCTTCATCACACATCGCAAACGCTGCCGCAGGACCAGAAGATCTGCATAATTGATCTCATGCTTCCATTCATGTCGAAAATCCATGTCCTTTTTCGTATTCCTTTCCAGTGCAGTTTTTTCATTTCTGCTTCCGTACGTGAGCATCTTAATCTCTCTACCTTAGATTAGCCTTAGATAAGCTCGGACAATTGTTAATGTTTTACGAAATCATTTAGATATTCCATTCCCCGTTTCCTCCAACAGTAAAAAAAAGAACCGGGAATGCCGAAGTGCCCGACATTTCCGACTCTTTTATTTATGGTTTTGCATTTCTGTCTTTTAATTCTGTCTTTAAACTTACCCCATGCCGCACGCCAGTGCGGCATCCCGAGGAGAAAGCCCGATACGGGTTTCTCCGATGGGATCAGGCAATTTGGGCCGCGCAAGCGGCACAAATGCGGTTTAAATATTTTGCCATCGGGCAAAATATTTAAACTTACCCCATGCCGCACGTCAGTGCGGCATCCCGAGGAGAAAGCCCGATACGGGTTTCTCCGATGGGATCAGGCAATTTGGGCCGCGCAAGCGGCACAAATGCGGTTTAAATATTTTGCCATCGGGCAAAATATTTAAACTTACGGGTGAAGATTCTCTCCACCGATGACGTTATGGAAAAACTACGCATTGCTTCGCGCTTTGCGCTCCCGCAATGCTCCCACCATTCGGACCCCGCTCAGATTGTATCCAATGGTAAGAAATCGGATTAACAGAATTCAGGATACAGACTCAGCCACAAAGCGGGGCGAACGGAAACGTCTGCACAATCTACATCGGGACCGTGGCGATCGATGGCGCCAATACGGTGGACATCGACAGCATGGTTGTTATCGCATCCGGGCGAGCGCAGCCACCACAAGCCCACCTTCCGGCCATCCTTACTCCTCCCCGATTCGTCAACTGACCCAACTGGCCACAGAACGGCCCCTCTACTCTCCGCATAGGGGGTCACCACTGCCAGCCTGTCATCGTTGTCTAAAAAATATCTTTCCGCTTCGTCTATGCTCAGGGCAAAGATCCTGTCCTGGGTCGCGTTTCCGCCGGAGGTGTACCAGGATTTGTTTTCCGAAGTGTAAAGCTCTGTCAAAAGGATGCCTTTCCGTTCCTCTTCGTCGAAGGCTTCGCGGATAAAAACCTCATTCATCCAGCGCCGAAGCGTACATGTCTCCCATGTAACATCTTCACAAGTTTCATTATAGGGCTGGGCATCGATCAGGTCCCGGGTAATGAGCAGTACGCTTAATTCATCCACTTTGAGGACGCGCCAGAAAAGGGGCATGACCTCGCCCCCGGGCTTCTTAGGATAGCGGCCGAAGACCACTGTCCTTTCCCCCCGCATGACTGCATCCCGCAGCATCTCCATATCCATCTGGTCCTCCGGAACTTCCTCTGCGGATTCTCCGTCGCCGTCGGATGCCGCCTGTGCCCGCTTCGCGGCTTCCACGACGTGGCTGATGAGGACGGAGGATGTGACGCTTCCCACGCCGCCCGGCACGGGAGTGATGGCCTGTACGAATGGTTCAACCTCGTCAAAGGCGACGTCACCGGCGATGGCGCCCTTCTCTTCGTCCCAGTTGATGCCGACGTCGATCACGACCTGGTCAGGGTTGGTGAACTGCTTCGTGACGCTGCGGAGCTGCCCTGAGGCGGCGATCAGAATATCCGCTTCCCGGGTGATGGAAGGCACGTCGACCGTGCGGGTGTGGCAGTTCACGACCGTCGCGTTTTCATGCATGAGCATCATTGCGACGGGACGGCCGATGACCAGGGACCGGCCAATGACAGCGGCCTTTTTCCCGCTGATCTGTATCCCGAAATGATGCAGGATCTCCATTGCGGCCTGGGCCGTGCAGGGAGGAAAGCCTGTTTCTGTGTTGGTAAAGACCCCGGCCAGCGACAGATCCGTACATCCGTCGATATCCTTCTGGGGAGGGATCATCATCCTTGCCCGCTCTCCATCCAGATGTTCAGGCAGGGGCCTGAAAAGGAGGATCCCGTGGATGGAATCATCTGCACCGACCTGCTCCATAGCCCAGTCGAACTCCTCCTGAGACACATCCTCCGGCAGGACCACATTTATCACCTCGACGCCAACCGCCTGAGCCCTTTTCATCGCGCCCCGCTCATAAGCCAGGTCATCGGGGCGCGCTCCAACACGGACGATGCACAGGGTCGGCCAGATGCCTGCCTCTTTAAGCTTTTCCACATCCTGGCGCATCCGCTCTGTAAGAGCGTCCGCCACTTCTTTTCCTTTTAATACTTTTGCCATTCCGCGATTATTTCCTCTTTTTTTGAATATTTGTCATTTATTGATTCCATGTTTTTTATGCTTGAATCTGTATCATTTATGACCGTTTTTCAGATCTGCCGTTTTACTAATAATGCCGCGTCCTTCTTTTCAGCCTCCCTGTCCACCTCATCCGGCCCGCAAGCGGGCCCCTTCTCCTTCAGGAGAAGGATTCCTTCACCCTCAAGGGGAAGACTTTATGCTCACTGGCGGATCGACCTTACTGGCAGATCGACCTCACTGGCGGATCGACCCCGTCACCTGTGCGAAGATCCCGTCCGCAAGGGCAGTATATTTTTCTAAAAGCCTGTCCGCTTCGTCCTCCAGTGCCGCGGCTGTCTCCCTGTCCTTCATGGACTTTGTGTTGATAAAGACATTGAGGGAGGCCGCCTGCATGGCGGCTTTGCAAAGGACTGCCCCGCAGCCGGCGTCGGAGACCGCAAGGCGCGATCCCTTTGCCGCAAATTCCCGGATGATATCAATCGACTCCGCGCAGGCCCTAAGGATGTCCATGGGCGCGCTGCAGGCCGTTTTCAATGCTTCTTCCATGATCCGGCCTCGGTCGGGATCATCCTTGGGAATGCCGTAAGCCCTGGCGAGGGGCTTGAAGCACTCCGCGTCTTCGTCGACCAGGGTCAGCAGCCGCTGCCTAAGCTCCTGAGCCCGCTCCATCAGAGCGAGGATCTCATCCTCCACATCGGCATATTTCTTTTTTCCCACTGTGAGTTCGCCGACCATGTCGCCCAGGGCGACGCCGATGGCACCCGCCAGGGCGCTGGCCCCGCCCCCGCCTGGAACCGGGGCGGAGGAGGCAAGGGCAGCGGTAAAATCCGCAGATGTTTTGTCTATCATTTTCATGGCAGTAATTTCTCCAATCATCCCATTAATAATATTTCCACTCATCCCAGGTTTCAAAACCTGCGCCTCATCCTCCCTTAAGCAGGGCTGCGGGCAGATATTCCGCCTGTTATCGGAAAATATTATCACCGATGACAGCTATCGGCAAGCCTGTCTCTTTCCTATTCTTGAAAAGATATCAGTTATCAGATATCAGTTATCGGCAGGCCCGTCTTTTTTTCTTCTTAAAAGCAGAAGGTAGGCGGCATATACCAGCCCGCCGCAGATGATCAGCGCGTAAGCAGGGCTGTCGGTAAAGTCTTTTCCTGTCCGGGTGATGTCGACACTGGTATTTGTGACCTCCACAGCGGCATTTCTGTTGAGCCTGAAGGAATTTCCCTTCGTCACCTTGGCGCCTTCAATGATCCGGTAAGAAGCACGGTAAATACCGGCCTCCCAGTCCGTCATCTGCTCTGTCACAGTGACTGTGATCCCGCGCGGAAGGCCCGGAACAGCGATGCTCTGGCCGTGCTGCAGCGTGACCTGTGCCTCTCCTCCCGAGAAAGTCACCACAGTACTGCTGTCTTCCGGGGCCACATGTATTGCGTGGTTCAGTTTTTCATTATAAGTCAGGCTGGCCTGATAATCTCCGTCTATCCCGACATCATCGGATCCTGTCAGGCTGATCGTGATCTGGAAAGCGTCGTCCCAATGCGCGTAACCGTTCTCGTCATCTATGATCTTGGTGACGGTAAGAGTTGCTATGGAGCGCAGGACCACATAAATATCCGGATAGTGATCGGAGTCAAACGTTTCTGTCCGGGAAGCGCCGGATTCCATTGTCACATAGGTCAGGCCCTCCGTGCTCTTATCCGACAGGGTGATCTCATCGATATCCTGGCCAAAGACGACATAGGCCTGACTCAGATCTGAAGGCCCGAGAGCCAGGGATCCTTCTGTCCGGTAAAGCGTCGACCTTTCGTTGATGGCTTTAAGGGATGCGTCAAGGGCTTCTTTCAGCCGGACGCTGTTGTCCCCCTGACCGACTTTAATCGTTTCGGTCAGGTCCTTCTGAATCTCTTCCTCCAGATCCTCAGCCTCCCTGTATCCGCCTGTACCGGTCGGCACGACATACCGCACATCGACGGGCGAGAAGGAAGACTCATAGTCTGCGTAAACAACCTGGGTGACGACCCGGGCCGCGCCGCCCTCTTCAGCCTGATAATACCACTGCCGGTATCCGTCCTCGTCAGTACAGTAAGCGACCGAATAAATTTCTTCATTCCTGCCAATACCGGCATCAATGAACTCCGCATCGGGGTCAATTCCGTTGATTATTTTACTGATATTTTTCTGGAAGGCCAAAAAGTTCTCTTCGATCAGATGTATATCAGTTCCAGAATCTATATTTCCCGTGGCGATAATGTTGCCATCCTCATCCTTTGGCAGGAAGGGCATGATGCCTGTATTGGTTTCCAGGTTTCCTCTCTGCCACAGCCGTCCCATGACCTTCAGCGGAATATTGTTTGCCACCTCGACCCAGACCCGCACATTGGTCCCGACCCGCTGTGCAGCCCGTCTGTCGGGTACCTGATAGATAACACCGGCTTCGCTGTTCTGCAGCTCCAGCGCCTGTCCTGTATCCCAGTCTCCGTAGCTGCCGGGATCATAAGTGGCAAGTACATTGTCCCTCTGGTCCGAAAGGAACATTCGTCCCGTGAGATAGATGGCGTCCAGCTTCCTGACGCCGCTGTTCACCTCCCTGATCTCGTTATCTTCCCTGAAGTCCGTTGCTTCCGAGGCCGTGATCGTGATCGTGGGCTCCGTAAGGCCGTAGCCCTCCAGGTCCACAGGGACATAGGCGCCGGAGGAATCTTTTTTCACATATTCCACCGGAATCTCGGCCGAACTGTGGCGGTAATAGACCAGAAAGATCTCGGATCCGTCCGTTATAAGGGAGCGGGTCTCGGAATCCGCACTTTCATAGTCATAAAGATGGAAAAGAGTCGCGTCATTTTTCTCTGCGGCGAGCCGAAGCACCAGCTCTTTATCCTCCCCGTGCAGATCATCGCTGGAAAGGCCGTAGCGGACGCTCTGCAGGGCATACTCCTCCGGGGTATTTGGAACCAGTTCGGATGCTTTTGCCTCATCCACCGTAAAGGCGTCCGCCGTCACGGACAGAGTCTGGCTGCCGTCCTTAAGCCATTCATCCCGCAGGGCGTATCCGTCCCTGGTCACCTCCAGCACATGGACAGGCACATCCAGGCTGGTTCGGGTATAAATGAAGGAATGTGAAAATTTATTTGTGTAAAATTTGGAAATACCCAGCTGCTTGAGCCACAGGTGGTTTTCCGTGTCGAATCCGTTAAAGGAATTGTGTGAAGTCCCAGAGATGGAGCGCATCTGGATGGAGGTCTCGAAGGTCCCGCCCGTAAAAGGCAGCTCGCTCATCCTGCGCATTTCAACTTCCTGCCAGATCCTGAGCTCGCTCCTGTTGGTGATTGTGGTCGGATTATCGTTTCCGAACATATCGTAAAACAGATCTCCGGGGACGTAATTCTGCCTTTGCCCGGTGAGATAGTCGATATGCAGGGGAATAAGAACATTTTCCTTGTCATGCAGAGCTACTGTATACGAGTTCAGCTCTTCACTGGGATCATCAGGCTTGTTCAGGAAATAGGCCGCACTTCCGATATTGAAGCCCCACCGCCCCTTAACGAAAACCTGATAGGTGAAAAGCTTCTCCTTGTCGGACTTAAGACCGTAGACGACGTGGTTGATGGTGGTGGGCGTCTCCACGCGATTGTCATAAATAATGTAGACCGCCGCGTCCTTGCCGCTTCCGTCCTCTCTGTCCAGATCCTTCCACTCCTGTCCGTTCACGGAGAAAGCAAAACCGTTCAGGGTCTGACGGATCCACAGCTTCTGCTGCGTCATGGTATCAATGGAGAACATGCTGTCCGCATCTTTGCGTCCGATCGCATAAGTATAACTCTTATATGTAGTGCCCGAAGCGGCTTTTGAGTAATCATTTGGTTTGGGAAGCGCCTTCTGAATATCCACCTTCCCGACTTCCAGCGTCGTATAGGGATCCTCACTGATGGAAGTGAGGGTCAGATTCATATTGTCCATGCCGTCCTCAAAGACATTCATCCTTTTCAAACAGACATCCACCGGACGGTCCTGGATATAGACGGCCTGAAGCTTTTCGACACTGTCCGGATAATGGATCTTTGTCTGGCCGTTTGCCAGGGTCACCTGGTAGGTATTTTCACCCAGATTCCGGATAGACGTGACCCTGTAGTGCTCCGCTATGTCTTCCTTTTCCGCGGGCTCCACATCATAGACCGTGAACAGGAACTGATACCCTTCTATCTCGCCCGGATCAGCGGGGCCGGAGCTGTCCTCCGCCGCGCCGACCATATTCTCTGAATCCTCGATCGTGACAGAATCATCCGCTCCCACGAGCACATTCACAGCCGGGACGCCCTCAAACCAGACCGCCGTGAGCGTAATCGTCATGCCGCTCTGTTCCGCGCTGGTCTTAAAGCTTTCTCCGGGACTGTATTTATAGCTTCCCTGCTCCCATTTATAGAAAATATATCCGCCTTCCCGGACAGGGGATACGGTGGGAAGGGTATAGCTGCCGCCGGGAGTCACACTGACACCATAGTAACTGCCTTCCAGAAGTATGAAGCCCTTTGTCAGGGTCTCCCATTCACCGCCGCTGACATCAAATTTCAATACTGTGTTCGTGGTCCAGACCGCATAAAGAGTATAGTTTCTGGTAATCTTGGGCATGACCTGCAGGCCGCTCTTTGCAGTAGAGCTCGAGTGCCAGCCCGCAAAGGTATAACCTTCCTTCGAGGGCGCGCGGGGAACAGGGATCTGCTCGCCGCTTCCGACGCCGCAGACCCAGTTGTCACCCTCCTGCCGGTACTCCGAACCGCTGGCTGTATTCCAGGTCCCGCCCTGAAGGTTATAGGTCACTCTGATCTCCGGCTTCCACACAGCATAGAGGACATAACCCCTGCCGTCAGGGTCGGTCGCGGCGTAAAAGCCTCCCATATTGAGCGGAAGATCCACTGACCCGTCCGGGGTGTAACTCCATCCCATCAGCTTATAACCGCTGCGGGAGAATACAGTACCACTCTCTGTCCTGAGATTTGCGTTCTGTTCTATTCCGGAGATCGTATACCCGATGACGGTCCCTTTTGCATCGTAGATGTAGTGATGGGCGGCCTTTGCTCCGTAATCACTGACAAGCATGTCCCTCACCACCTGATCCAGCGACGGATCAAGATCCAGGTCCTCCTGGGTATAGCCTGAATAAGAGCCCCCGTTTACATAGTAGGTGATGGAAGTAGCTCTCATGGGCGCATACTGGGCGACAAGCGTGATGACGCCCCTAAGCACCCCGGCATATTCATCCAGGGTGATCTGGGCCTGATCCGCGTTGAGAACCAGTTCGTCCCCCGAGGAGTAGAGAGTGTCGAAAAATTCGTCTGTCGTACCCGGCCTGCGGATCTTCCAGCCGGTGAAAACATAACCCTGATCCGGCGTAACAGCCCCGTTCAGGGCAATGGACGCATGATCCCGGTAAGTGGCACTCGATACCTCTCCGGTCAGAGTCCCGTGTTCTCCCTTCTCATAGACCACCCGGTAAATACCCGGCCTGCTCCACTGAGCCCTGAGCTTTATATCCTTTGTGAGATGGCTCTCGTGGTCATAGGGCTTTAACACTTCCTTTCCTCCGACGCCCTCCTCCACCAGGAACCAGCCAAGGAAACGGTAGCTGTCCGGCTGACAGATATAGCGGACACCTTCATCCTCATCTGAGGCGGGAAGATAACAGGCAGTGCGGTCAGAGGTATCGTTGTCCTTCTGTGACTGTTCGTAGGTGTGTATATGATAGATGAATTTTTCTCCCTCATCCTCCTCCCCGGCCGGGATATAGTTTCTGGATACTGAATAAACACTGAGCGTCTCACCGTAGTTTTTCCAGAAATAAGTCGGGATATTTGAAGGGAGCTCGCCGCCGTCAGGATCCAGCTCCACCAGGATCCTCCGTACTGTCCAGCCGGCATAAAGATGCAGGTCGCTGTCTCCCATACGCACAGCCGGCATGGAAGCTCCTCCCTGCTGTCTGTAGTCGTAGACGGAATAGATGCCCTGGATCTGGTCATACTGCATCATCAGGCGGTCGCGCTCGGCTGCCTTCAAGCCGACAAAATCCAGATAGGTGGTGCGTTCTTCATCCAGATACCAGCCTGAAAATTCCACTTCATCTTCTTTTCCGGCATACTCCGAGGGCATTCCCGGAGCTTCAATGAACTGCCTGACGTAATCAGTGGCAAGGCTCATACCGTATTTGACGCCGGGTCCCTCCACCACCCCATCGCTGCCATTGTGGAAAATGACGTGATGAACGCGTCTTTTACAGTAAATTTTCAGATTTGAGAAACCGCCGCCGGTCAGGGTTCTCTCATCCTCCGAGGCATTGCTCTCCCGGCGGATCGGGGTCCCTCTGCTGTCGGAATAAGTGAAAAAGTCCAATTCAAATCCTTCAAACGGGCATTCCACCGTGATCGTCTCACCGGCAGACGCGCTGTAGGTCAGAGCAGGAGTGGATGCGTAGACAGCAGAAGCCGGATAAGCGGCCTGTTCATTTTCCCTGTAAAAGCTGATAGCGGAGTCAGAACCGGACAGGCGCAGGTTATCCAGGATATGAAGAGGATGCAAAACAGCAGAATTCCCAAAGGTTTCCTGATATTTGACAATCTGCCCGTCCTCCCGGCTCCACATTGTGGCGAAAGTTCTTGAATCCTCTGATACTTCGGCAGAGGATGCGGAATTCTGTTTCCACTGTCCTCCGTTATACTTCATGATCCTTGTAGTGGCCGTATAGGAGAGATTCTGTGCCGTATAGAAGACGGGCCACTGGGCAGGTTCCCCCTCCTCTGTGACACCGTCGGAGATCTGTCCTCCATAAAGCCCCACCAGGACAAGGTCGTCCGGATAATCCGCATGAGAAACAGCCGTAACAGCATTCTGGGTCACGGTTCCTGAAGCGGGAAGGGCGGGATAATAATCCGGCTCGGAGACAGCCGTCAGCGAGGACACATCGTCCGGATAGTCAAAATGAAGGGTGACCACCTCACGCCTGTAAAAAATATGAACAAAGCCTGTCCCGTCTCCCTCTACGGTATAAGCACTTTCCAGCCGGGCTCCGGACGGCTCCCCGACATAATCAAACACAAAGCCTGTGAAGTCCGCCGGTCCTTCATCCAGCATATATGCATCATTACCGGCCAGGCCTCCATATTTTTCCTCAAGGTATTCTCTTGTAATAATTTCCCCGGCCTCTGCATTTATTCGCAGAGTACCTGTAAAATCGTATTCGCGCTGGTTCCCGGGAACTGACCAGGTACCATCCACACAGATCAGCTTTTTAATATCAGAAGTCTTTTCCTGCCAGAACAATACCCTGTACTGGGTCTGCTGCGACGTCCACAGGCTGTGCAGAGTGATATCCCTGTCAAGGCGCAGAACTCCTCCTGTGAGAGTGCCTCCTGAAAAGGTGATCTCCTCCGTCAGCAGGATGCTTTCCGAATCAGTGATCCGGACATCTCCCGCCGCCCAGCCGGAAAAGGCATAGCCCTCCCGGACAGGCACGTGATCCGTGAGCTTTCCGCTCATACCATTTTCGCCCACCCAGACCGGAGCGACGTATTCCTCCTTATCATCCTCTCGGGAAAAGACGATCTTACATCTGTTTTCAAAACAGGGATAGAGCACGACATCGCCGTTTTCACCCACCGTATAATTCCTGCTGTCCAGGATCTGACTGGAGCCCTGCTGTTTCCATCCGATAAAGCTCTGTCCCGCGGCAGGCGCTTCCGGGCTGATCTGCTGTGTCAGATCCACTGCCACAGGCTGCTTCTCCCCCGGAAGGTATACAGTCAGAGTATTGAAGACCTGATTGGAATCACTGCCTTCGGGGCGGGAATAGAATGTTATGGTTACAGGCCAGCCGTAGCGCGCATAGAGGGTGACGATCGAATTGGATTTGATATCATTCTTGACGCCGCCCCTCTCCGGAATGAGCCGGTCTATATCCGCGGTCGGAGATGTGTACCACCCCAGGAATCTCATCCCATGCTGGTTGGGGAGGCTGGGGACGATCAGGCTGTCCCCGTTGCGCAGGATCTGCCGGTTTGCTGTGATGATTCCGTGATTGGGGTCCTCCGGGTCTTCCGGCAGAGTCATTGTGAACTCATAGGGCATATAATCCCCTAAAACGTACTGCATGAACTCATAGGTCCGGCGGTAAACAGCTTCCGTCACAGCATAAATAGAAAAGCCCTCCGCCGGGAAAACCACCTCTCCCGTCTCCGAGCGCGTGACCTTTATCTCCTCCGGCTTTCCGTCCTCACCGATATGGTAAACCAGGACATTCTCCGGCAGGCCCCTGAGGGCGATAGAGACCTCCAGAGCCTTCTTGGGCTGCCACCCGTCATTGATGGTGATATCATAGGCGCACAGGACATCGAAAAGCCCCGCTTCCTCAGCCTGCGCCTGCGCTTCTCTGGCAAGGACCTGAGCCCCCACGGGCATTTGCCCGGAGAGCGTGATCACAGGCTCCTCCTGCGCTCCTTTTTCCGGATCTATATCAGATGAGCCGTCCGACGAGGAAAACTGCGCCCGGGAAAAGTCTTCCTCTTCTGAAGGGTCTGAACTCACCAAAGCATCTGACGCATCACAAGCGTCTGAAGCCGGTCCCCGGTCCTCTCCGCAGGCATCGATCAGGCGGGCTGTCAGGATCTGCTCCGACGTCTCTTCTTTTTCATCCCCGCCTGATGAAGGATCCTTTTCGGCTTTTTCCGACCCTTCATCCGCATCCTGTACCGGTTCCATTATGGAGTCTTCCGAGCCCTGATCCCCTGCCGGAGCGCTATCTGATACGCCGTCTTTCGATCCTGAATCTTCCTCGACAGCGTCCCCTGAAACAGCTTCTGCTTCTGTTTTTCCGGCAGCATCCTCTCCTTTAGACTCTGCTCTGCTGTCGCCAGCTCCTTTAGTATCCCTTCCTGTATTTCCTGCTCCGCTGTCGACAGCTTCTTTAGTATCCCTTCCTGTATTCCCTGCTTCGCTGTCAGCTGCTCCGGATATGTCTTCTCCGGATACAGGATCCTCATCAAGGGCAGGCTCCGCCCAGTCTTCCTCAACAGATTCCCTGTCGTCAGTTTTTCCGGACTCCTCCTGTCGGGCATCCTCCTCAGTCTGCTCTTCAGATACTTCTTCGTTTACAGTAACGTCAGGATCCTCCTGTATCAGGGCAGACTGAAGCAGCGTCTCCTGTCCGGAGCCGCTCCTTTTCACCAGCCCGGCTGATGCCGGCTGTATTTGCCCTGCCAACAGCATGAGGGCAAGCAGGGCGAATAGTGCCCTCCTCCAAATGCCTCTCATATTTTTTGCCTCGAATCCTGCCGTTAAATGAAATGTGTCTTCGCCTGTTCAGCCCCCCAAGAGCTCTGAACAGCCGTTCCATACAAATTACTGCCTGTATTAGTTTTTTACTGCTTCCCGGCTGCCGGGTTTTTATTCTTTTACTGCTTTCTCTGCCTGCGTTCTCTGTACTCCTCGAAAACCAGAAAAACCAGCATCAGACAGGAGACCGATATGATCGCCGCCCAGGATCCTGCTCTGGATTCGTCGCCAGTCCTTACCGAATTTCCCGTCCTGTTCCCTGAACTCCCTGAAGAGCCGCTTCCTGAGCCGCTTCCTGAACTGCCTCCCGAACCGCCGGATTCTCCCGAATCGTCAGGTTTTTCGGGTTTCTCCCCGGCTGTATAGCTGGGATCCAGATCGATCCTGTCCACCTTGTCCCCGCTTTTTTCATTGAGCAGATACCATTCCGCCTGCATGCCTCCGGCAGGCATGTTCTTCACCACAATAGTGAGCAGGTAAGTCCGGGGCTCGTAAACATAACCTTCCACAGGCCTGGGCACATAGGCCGCGAGCCGGTAACTGTAAGCCCCCGGGTCCTCGAACACAAAGCTCATTGACAGCTTCCCCTCTTTATTACCCTGGAGATTCCAGTCCCAGTATGTATTTTTTACGCCCTCCGGAACGGGTGCGCCGTCAGTCTCAACAGTCCATCGATAGGTAAACCTGTCGTCTGCACCGGAGACATCCGTTTTCCACACATGATAGTAGGGCAGGACCACCTTAACCCCGGGCGCATCCGCACCTAAGATGGTGAGGGGCATGGCTGACAGACAAAAAACTGCCAGCAGAGCCGCCATAAGCCTTTTGAGCATGTTCATCCTCTTTTCCAATTCGACCGTTTATGCAGCACCGTAATGACGCGTATCGCCAGAGCCGCTACAAACCAGAACAGGATCCCCGGGAACCTGGTCAGAGTGTCTACTCCCTTTCCTACGATGTTCACCCTGGGAGGACTCGTCTGCGGGTGAAGCGTGTCGGTCAGCTTTCCCACGAGCAGATAGCGCCCGTTGGTGACCTCTGTGGTACAGGTAGACAGCAGGACGATCCGGTCCCGGGCGCCCACATCCATCTGCCTTTTATACCTGGCGATCTCTAAAATATGATCCAGATAAGCCTGCCGCCCGTCTTCCCCCACCGCCGGAGTGTACAGTTGAAAGTCATAGGCGTCCGTCAGGATCACGGCAAAAAACTCCAGCCCCCGGTCACGCCACCGTCCGTCCTCACCCTTCAGGTACAGATTCCCGAATGGATGGGCGTCAAAAAACTCCTTTTTTCCGAAATCCGACAGGCAGCCGAACATCTTGTTCTGCTCCATATGATGGCCGAATATAATACTGTTATAATCTGAAAAAGCAGGTCTGTTCCGATAATCCAGAAAAATAGAACCGGACAGGCGGTACTCGCCCTCCACTGTAGTATCAAGATACTTTCGATTGTCCTTTGCCTGGACCACCGGATAGTCGATGGGCGTATCGTTGACCGTAAGCCATCCCACCACGTCAGGATTGATGGCTAAAAGCTCCTCAAAGTTGACGGAATCATCCGCCTCCGGTTTATAGGCACTGTACCTGGCCCCGTCCGCCGAGGCATAGATCTGGCTGGAGTCATACAGGCAGTACAGCCCCAGCGACAGCATTATAAAAAGAAACAAAAGCACCGCCCGATCCACCAGACCGTCCAGAAAAGCCACCACAGCCTTCCCGGCCTGCTCAGCAGGAGACAGTCCCTTTTTTTTATCAGTTGACAAAGTTTATACCCCCTGCCAAAGCGCGCAAGCACGAAGGCATCCTGAGGAGAAATCCGCGTACATGAAATGCAAAACATTTCATGTTGCGGTTCTCTCCGATGGGATCAGGCAATTTGGGCCGCATGTGAAGGGGGGCCATCCCCTGTCTCCGGCACGGATCTTCACAGAGGGGGGAACAAATCGCTGTCCCCCCTCTCCGGAGGATATCCATTTCGCCTGTCACCTGTTCTTAGCCATTGCGGCGTTTTTTGCTGACCATATAAAAGCCGATGCCGGCCGCGGCGATCGCAACCATCAGGATGTAAGGCAGGTTGCTGATGACAACACCAGTGACTGTCACATCATCGTCAGAAATCTTATTGATATACTGGATATAGGCTCCGTTCTCGCCTACGACGATCGTGTTTGCCTCAAGATCCTTGTCTTTTTCGCCTGTTTTTTTCTTTTCTTTACCGTCTGAGATATCCAGCCCCCATTTACCTACATAAGAAGGCGTATAAGGCCTTTCGGTAAATGCCACTTCATGCATGTGGATCTCGGTGCCCGCAGGCAGGTTCGTGATCCCGAAAGAATCTCCATGGTGCAGATACACTTCAAACGGAGATCCGTTAAGGGGAACTTGAACATCTACGACCGTCGCAAGCTCATTCGGATCATTCGGGTTAGTTATCTGTATACTGCTGTCAATTTTATTTGCCGTGTACTTATTCACTTTCGCAGTAGCATTTGTTGAAGCATTGTTGGTCTCAGGCAGAACAATAGCAACCGAAAAATCAAAATTGTCGTTAATACTTGCGTAAGAACCGTCGATTTTTTTTGTCAGCTTGAATGCCCAGTCGTTATAATCCTTACTAGAATCATCTCCACTGATCTGGTCTTTATTGGTGGGATGATGGTCCACATCCTTCTTATAGGAATTGACAAAGCGGAAGCCATTGCCCATGAAATCCTCGCATCCATCCGGATTTTCAGTGTCGTAGGGTTCCTTTTCCTCCGTGGGGGCTCCGTTCACCTTTACCCATTTCCCATTTCCTTCATCTGCAGTTTCATCAAACCCCATCACCGTAACACCGTCAACTACGTGACCCCCGTTGCTGTCATTTGCGACATAGACTTTGAGGTAAAACGTTGAATTGTCATATTCCATGCCTGCAGTAGGATTCGCCGCAGGTACGACCTCTTTGACCGAGTAGATATACAGACCTGCATTGCCCCAGCTGTATTTTGTCAGGTCGATTTTGTCTGAAAGGAAGGTAAGCTCGGTATCTGTAGCCCCGTCCAATCTCATATTAGATTCAAAACTAATCGTGACATCATCCAGGTCAGGGTAGGAGACGTTCTGCTGAGCAAGCGTCGGATCCAGATATCCGCTGATATCACCGAGTTTTTGTACCTCTGCAGTATCGGTCGATGCAAAGCTGAAAGTAAATGTCTCCGTAGGAACCGTGATTCCCCGTCCGATCTTCAAAGTCTTTGTGATCTGAACCCTGGTGCTGTTCCCGTTGGCTGTTCCGCTTCCCCCTTCGCCGCCCGTCGCCAGCGCAGGCATTGCCATTGCCAGTACCATGATCATGGCAATGACGGCGGCCAGCAGTTTCTTACTGTTGTTTTTCATCTGACTGATAACCTCCGTTCTTAAATTAATAAAATTGATAAGTGAACATGAAAAAAGTTAACAGGTTACATAGAGTCCACAGCTTCCTGAAAGCCAAAAACAGGTAGAATGCTGTGTTTCGATAAAGAAACGGCCCCGTATGGCCCCGTGCCGCCCCGCTGTTTTCCTCCTTTCTTGTCTTTTTTTTATTATTACAGCTGCCTGCATCTGCAATAAGACACAGGCAGCTGAAACATACGCGTCGAAGATGGCCTGCCGCAGCCCGCGGCCTGACCGGCTACAGATTTCTCCTGCGCAGAAAACCGATCACCTTCCCCTCCACGTCTTTTATATCCACGCACCCGAAAATGCGGCTGTCCGTGGCGTTGGGCCGGTTGTCTCCCAGCACAAAAATCTGGTTTTCGCCCACCTGAACAGGGAATGTGACACCCTCCCGGAACATGGTAGTCTCAAAAAAAATGTCCTGCTCCTGCACCCGGGAACCGTTGATCAGCATGCCCTTCTCATCAAAATCAACCGTATCGCCGGCCACAGCAACGACCCTTGCCATCAGCGGCTGCCCCTTATAGGAAAAGACGGCGATGTCACCCGAGCTGAACTTTTGATCCATACGAAAAAAAAGCACCAAATCCCCGTCCCGCAAAGATGGAGCCATGTTGGTGCTGAGATACCGGCGAACGCCGAAAACATAATTAAAGATTAGCCAGAACACCGCAAACAGCACTGCCATTTTGACTGTAAATGCCACAAGATCCTGCAGAAGAGTTGTCTGCGGCGGCGTTTTGGCATGCATGTCACCAGGTGTATTTTTTTCGCTTGCAGCCATAGATTCTGACCCTCGGATCTACAGGAGCGTTTATCTGTTTAAAGACTCTTTATATTCTAAAATGCGTTCAGAGACATGTCAACACGAAAAGTGATTATTGTGAAAATTTATCAATATTATCTGAATTTTAAACAATTGTCAGACGTGTGTACAGTGTGGTTAAGGAAAAACTGCGCATCACTCCTCCCGCGCGGCTTTCATCTCCTTCTTTTTGTCATACATGACATGATCCGCCCGCTTGAACAGACTGTCCATCCCGTCGTCGACAGCCGGGTCATAAAAGGCCGCGCCGATGGCAGCAGATACCTTTTCCCAGGGCTTTAGCGAGGAATCCCCGGCCATCCTGACAAGCTCCGCGTCGAAGCGCTCCTCCAGCTGTCTGTAGCTGTCGTAATCTTCGCCGCGCAGGATGATGACAAATTCGTCTCCGCCTATACGGAATACAGCAGAATGCTCGAAAATCTCGCAGATCAGACGGCAGAGCTTCGTGATCGCGATATTCCCCTTGTCATGCCCGTAAGTGTCGTTGATCTTCTTGAGGAAGTTAAGGTCCACCACGGCAAGGCCGACCTTTGTTTCCCCCTCCCGGATCGCTTCTTCGACCCGGCTGATCTCGAAATTGTAGGCTGTCTTGTTACGGATGCCTGTCAGGGCGTCGCGGTTGGCCAGCTCCTGCATGTTCGCGGCCATTTTTTCGGCGCTGATGATATCCGAGACATAGTCCCGCATATCCTCCGTCATCTTCACGACCGCATCGGACAGCGCCTTGATCTCATTGTCCGTTTCCACGACCGGCGCCTCAAAGGTAAGCGCCCCGACGTCCCTCTGCCCGTGGCTGCGCCCGACAAAGCCGCTGGCGCTGTGCTCGAGCTTTTTGATCGGCATGGTGATATTTTTTCTGGACCATAAAAGGAATAGACTGATGAACACAATGCCCAGGAAAGAGATGATGCCGATATTGACCGCGGCATACTCCCTGATCATGGTGTCAATAAAGGAAATATCGATGTCGACCGCAAGAACGGCGATCCCCTGGCCGCTGGAATCCTTTATGGGAACAGCGCCGGTGTAATCGATCCCCCACTCGGTTTTCTCCTCGAAATAGACGATCCCGTCTCCATTCATTACTTTCTGGAAGATCGCCGCCGTCCCGGCATCGAACTCATCGTCCGAGATCCATCCCAGATACAGATTCCCCTCGGTATCCACGTACCTGTCGTAATACTTCTCCGCGGACAGGACGCTCATGACGTTGCCCGTATCATTGGTATTGAGCGGAACGACCGCGTAGAAATAATGGACATCTTTAAAATGATCCATGATCTGGTCCATAAAGAGCAGAGTCTTTTTATAGCTTTCGCTCTCCGTCCGGGTTTCGATGCACTGCTTTAAGTCGTCGGCATCGATCTGGGACATAGTATAGTCCAGAATATCCGTAATATAGCCGCGGTAGTCATCATAGACGTAATTACTGTAGATCGTCAGATTCGCAAAGCTGAGTATCACGCACAGCGAAATGATAAACAGAACACAGCCTATTGTGATGCTCCTGTTCAGGGGCCTCATGTATTTCTTCATTTTTTCTATAACACGCCTCATATATCCTTGACGGAGCGTCCGGCCTCCCTGATTGACATTAAAACAGATCTGCCTCTTCAGTCGGACTTTCCTTAGCAAAATCACAGCAGCTCGATAAAATATCTCTAAAGTATCATACACCCCTTTTCCCGGAGGCGCAAGAAAGAGATGATCATGACATTATTTTCCGTAATAACAGTTTAACAATTCCTTTATTTCATTTAAAAACAGGTGTATAATAGGTTGCATATTTTATAAGGAGGAAACCGCTTATGGTGTTTTTTAAGATTCTGCTGACCATCTTTTTGGGTGGGTACGCTCCCTACACTGTCGTCATGGAGATTTTCTATATAGCCGGCCTGATCTGCCTGCTTCCAAAATCAGGGATCAATGGAAAATGGGCCTTCGTACCCTGTGCCAGGGACTACATGCTTGCCAGATGCGCTGACAGGGAAGTGGAAGGACGCGGCTACTGCATCCTGAGCTTTTTCTCCATTGTCTCGGAACTGACCAGTCTGCTTTCCCAGAGCTTTGAGGCGAAGCTGCAGGTTTCTCTCCTGCTCTCGCTGCTGGCATTTATCTTCACGCTCGCACAGTTTATCTTCGCAATCAGGATCTACTCCGGTCTGATCGAGATATACAACGTCCGTAAAATATGGCTTTTCGGCTGGATCTTCTTTGGCGGTCCTGTTGCCTTTATCTGGGGTTTCTCCCCCCGCTTCAATCCGCTCATGAAGGCCCCCGACCTTCGCAACGATTCTCTCCTGGTCCTCTCCGGAGCAAGCGCTGCCGAAATGGATCAGGGTCTGACCGTCAACCTCGAGTCCAGGACCGTGATGGACTTTTTCAAAAAGAAATACCTGCTTCGTGATATTCATATGTATATCAAACCCGGCAGAATGGTCCTTCTTCTCGGAGGCTCCGGCGCAGGGAAGACGACCTTCCTCAACGCGGTCAACGGCTACGAGAAGGCCGATGCCAAGGTGACTCTCAACGGCAAAGGGGTCTATGATAACTATAAAAGCATGCAGTACGAGATGGGCTTTGTCCCCCAGCAGGATCTTATGCGCGGCAAGGACACGGTCTACAGCACACTGATGGACACCGCCCTTCTGCGCCTTCCCATGGACCTCAATACCAACGATCTGAAGAAACGGATCAATGACGTCATGGACATCTTCGGTCTGCAGCCTGTCAAGGGAAGCCTTGTTGAGAAGCTCTCCGGCGGACAGAAAAAGCGCCTCTCCATCGCCATGGAAATGCTCTCCAACCCGTCCCTGTTCATTCTTGACGAACCTGATTCCGGTCTTGACGGCGTCATGGCCAGGGAGCTGATGGTCCAGCTCAGGCGCATCGCCGATCAGGGACGCATCGTCATCGTCATCACCCATACGCCTGACCGCGTGATCGACCTGTTCGACGACGTGATCGTCCTGGCCAAGGACTCCGCGCGCACCGGGCGCCTCGCCTTCTACGGAAGCATCGAGGAAGCGAGAACCTTCTTCGGAAAAGAAAAGATGGAGGAGATCGTCAAGAGCGTCAACCGAGTGGAGGAAGGCGGAGAAGGCCTTGCGGACCACTACATCGAGAAGTACGTGGAGGTGCAAAATGCCTGATAATAACCAGAATGCTGCTGTCCCTGCCCGAATTCACAGGATCCGCCGCTTCCGGGGAAGATTTCTCCAGGTCAGGATCTTTCTTGTAAAGTTTTTAAGGCTGTTCGTCTACCAGAGCGACTGGAAGGTCCTTCCCATGTCTATGCTGGTGGCCGGACTGGTCGCCATCGTCATCCGCGACACCATGTTCGTCACCATGGAAGGAACCCTCATAGGCTCCTTCGCGCTCGCCTGCGTCTCCCTCTGGAACGGCTGCTTTAACTCCATCCAGAACATCTGCCGGGAGAGAAACGTCATCAAGCGGGAGCACCGGTCGGGAATGCACATTTCGTCCTACATTGCCTCTCATGTCCTGTACCAGGCCCTGCTCTGCCTGGTTCAGACATGTCTCGCTCTGTATATCTTCCACCGCATGGGTCTGAAGATCCCCGCACAGGGATTCTTCTTTTCCAGCATGAAGGTGGATCTGGGCGTCTCGATCTTTCTCGTCACTTTCTCGGCGGACATGCTCTCTCTTTTGATCTCCAGTCTAGTGCACACCACGACTGCGGCCATGACACTCATGCCCTTCGTTCTCATTTTCCAGCTGGTGTTCTCCGGAGGAGTATTCAAACTGCCCGCCTGGGGAAGCGGCCTGACCAGTCTCACCATCTCAGGCAACGGCCTGAAATGCATCGCGGCCCAGGCAGACTACAACAGTCTCCCTATGGTGAGCGGCTGGAACTCTCTTTTCAAAATGAGAAATGAGACTATTACCATCAACACGACCCCGAAGGAGGTCATGGATGTCCTTGAAAGCAGTAAGAATTCCTCCATTAAGGAATTTATGGCCGAGGAAGTGTTTGAGGGCATGACCGTGAGAGATGTCGTTCACGCAATGAACACCTCCCCCGATATGCAGGAAGCAAATAACGAGACCATCACAGCCAGTGCAACTATCGGCGAAATAATCGACTATTTCGGCGAGGAGCAGGTCCGCAACGAGATCATGAGCCGATCTTCCCAGGCAAGCCAGGTCCCGGATTATGAAAAATCCAAAGCCAATATCGCCGGCTACTGGTTCATCCTCTGCCTCCACGCCTTTGTCTACACCCTGCTTTCCATCATCTTCCTGGAATTCATCGATAAGGACAAGCGCTGAGGAAAGCTTATTTTCATCACTGATCTTTTCTGCATGATCCGCAGCCACCTGCGGACAGAGCGCTTCGCACCGCAGATTTGCACAGACAGAGGTTCTCTCCGGCAAAAACAAGACTTAATAAACAAAAAATACAATAGGGAAAGCATCCATTAAAGGAGGAAAAATTATCTTATGAAAGAATACACCCCGGTCAAAGAAGGAAAAGTTCGTGAGATCTACGATGTTGGCGAAGGCCTCATCATGGTGGCGACGGACCGGATTTCCGCTTTTGATGTGATCTTAAAAAACAAGATCACAAAAAAGGGCACCGTCCTGACCCAGATGTCGCGCTTCTGGTTCAATTATACAAAGGACATCCTTCCCAACCACATGATCAGCACAGACGTCAGCGACATGCCCGAATTCTTCCGTCAGGACCGCTTTAACGGCAACAGCATGCTCTGCAAAAAGCTGACCATGCTCCCCATCGAATGTATCGTGCGTGGCTACATCACCGGCAGCGGCTGGGAAAGCTATAAAAAGGACGGCACCGTCTGCGGCATCCGCCTCCCCGAAGGCCTGAAAGAATGCGCGCAGCTCCCTGAGCCCATTTACACCCCCAGCACCAAGGCTGAGATCGGCGACCACGACGAGAACATCAGCTTCGAGCGCAGCGTCGAAGTCCTGGAGAAGCAGTTCCCCGGAAAAGGACAGGCCTACGCGGAAAAGATCCGCGACTGCACCATCGCCCTGTATAAAAAATGCGCTGATTATGCCCGGACTCGCGGCATCATCATCGCCGACACCAAATTTGAATTCGGCCTCGATGAAAAGGGCAATGTTGTCCTCGGCGACGAAATGCTCACTCCCGACAGCAGCCGCTTCTGGCCTGCGGACGGCTACGAAGCCGGCCACAGCCAGCCCTCCTTCGACAAGCAGTTCGTCCGCGACTGGCTCAAGGCCAACCCCGACAGCGACTACAGACTGCCCCAGGACGTCATCGACAAAACCATTGCCAAATACGAAGAGGCTTACACACTGCTCACAGGCCTGAAGCTGTAAGACTTTTCACCTCATCCGGCGCTGCGCGCCACCTTCCCCTCAAGGGGAAGGCATTTAACTCTTCCGGCTTTCACTCTTCCGGTGCTGCGGAGCCCACCTCATATAAAGCCTTCCCCTTGAGGGGAAGGTGCCCCGAAGGGGCGGATGAGGTGGAAGTCAGACGATGCACCCGCCAGTTGGCTGGTACCAATATAATTTAGCTAATCCAATATAATTCGAAATAATCAGTCCAGGATCAAAAAACTGCCCCTCGCTTCGATCTCCCGAAGCAGGGGGCAGTTTTTTCATTCAGTATAAATTCTTACTTCGTAATGGCGATATACTCGTCAAACAAGTCGGCACCGCAGTCCTCTCTGATCGTATCCCATACAGGAGCGCACATTTCTTTCATCTTTGCGTAATCCTCTTCGGATGGCGTGACGATCTCCATCCCCGCCTCCTTCAGATATTCAATGGCATCCTCAGCCTTCTGATCCGAGATCGCGCCTGCCTTCTCCTGAGCCTTTCGGGCAGCTTCCTCGATGATCTGCGCCTGCTCTTTAGTGAGGCTGTTCATGAACTTGTCGCTTGCGATCAGGGTAACCGGATCCGGAACCGCGTTGGTCAGGAGCACACGCTTTTGCTGCTCATAGAGCTTGGCGGTCACGATCAGCGGCAGGGCATTCTCCTGGGCGTCGATCGTCCCCTGCTGCAGACCGATATAGACCTCCGAGAAGGTCATGGGCGTCGGATTTGCGTTTACAGATTTCCAGAACTGGATGTGGTATTTATTCTCCATGACGCGGATCTTCTGTCCCGCTATAGAGGTCAGATCTGTATAGGGCTTAGACATAGTCATCACGCGAAAGCCCTGGTCGGTGATCCCCAGGAACCTGTACCCGTGTTCTTTATAGATCTCGCGGAAGGTATTCATCAGCTCTTCGTTTTCCATATTTTTGCGAAAAGAACTGATTTCCGTATAGACGCAGGGAGTGTCGAAAACACACAGCTGGGGGATGTAGCTGACCTGAGGCGAGGGAGACGCGGCAATAAAGGGGATATCTCCGTCCTTCATGGTCTCCATCAGTTCCAGATCCGTTCCCAGTGTGCTGTCGGTATACACCTGGATCTTCATTTTCCCGCCGCTCAGCTCCTCCACATAATCCGCGAAAGACTGGGCGAACAGGTTGGTCACCGTCTCTCCAGAGCTGCAGGTCGCCAGCGGCCAGGCAAAATTCTGCTCATTATTCCGGCTGGTGTGCGCTCCGTAAATGACCGCCCCCACAATGACCGCGACGGCGATCAGCTGCTTGATTCTCTTTCCACTCATAATCAGCGAGTCTCCTTTATGTCCATGCGGCAATAATCCGCAGTTCTCTGCTCTGTATTAAAATACAGGTTTTTCCGGTAATAACCGGCTTTTTAAGATCCTCAGACCAGCACCAGGCAGATGGCCGGAATAAAAGTGATCATCAACAGGGCGATCAGGAACATGACGATCAGGGGGAGGGCCTTGCGGGCGATCTCCATGACGGGGATCCCGGTCATGGAGCTGGCGACGAAAAGGTTGACCCCGATCGGAGGCGTCACATAGCCGATCGCAAGGTTGACGACCATCATCACGCCGAAGTGGATCCCTGTCATGCCAAAGCCCTTGACGATCGGCAGCAGGATGGGCGTCAGGATCAGGATAGCGGGTGTGGTGTCCATGAACATCCCGACCACGAGAAGAAAGACATTGATCACGAGCAGAACGACCACCTTATTGGTAAAGTTGGCCAGGATCCAGGCTGAGACTGTCTGGGGAACCTGCATCAGGGTCAGGACCCTGGAGAAGGCGATCGCCGCCGCCATGATAAAGAGGATCGGCGTATAGGTCCCGACAGCCTCAAGGAAAAGCCTGTACAGGTCCGAGATCCTGATCTCCCGGTAGACCACCAGGCTGATGAGGAGGGCGTAGAAGACCGAAATGACCGCCGCCTCCGTGGGCGAAGCAATGCCGCTGTAGATGCTGCCCAGGATGATGACCGGAGACAGGACCGCCAGAAAACTTTCCTTAAACACGGTAAGAAAGCCCTTCGCGTGCAGTTCGTCGATATAGGCCCCGATCTTCTCCTTGTCCTCTCCGTACCTCTTGCTGTGATAGACTGCGTAAACCATCAGAAGCAGGGCGATCAGGATCCCGGGAATGATCCCTGCCGTAAACAGGTCACTGACCGATTCTCCCGAGGCAAGCCCGTACATGATAAAGGGAATGCTGGGCGGTATGATGACGCCAAGGCTCCCCGCCACGGCAATGATGGCGACACAGAACTTCTTCTCATAACCCAGCTGGAGCAGGATGGGGAGGGTCATGCTGCCGACCGCCGCGACCGTCGCGACACCCGATCCGGAAATCGCCCCGTAAAAAAGGCAGGTGACGATGACCGCGCAGGGCAGGCCTGCGGTCCTTTTTCCGATAATAAAGGAGAAAAGGCTGAACAGGCGTTTTGATATCCCCCCTTTTGCCATCAGTATCCCCGACAGGATAAACATGGGAACCGCCAGCATGGGAAAACTGTTGAGGGCATTGAACATGGCGCGCACAATGTAGGTGGCGCTCGCCGTGAACGAGGTATCAAATGCACTGGGAAGGATACATGCGATGGCGAGGGCCATGGAGATCGGAATCGCCAGGATAAGGCACACCGCAAACAGGATCATGACAAATGCTGCAGACATACTTACCTCCTATGTCGAAGCGCCTTGCGCTGAGACACCCGAGGAGAAATCTCGAAGGTGATTTCTCCGATGAGATCAGCGAAGTTTGCGGCGCTTCAACGCAAACTTCGAGTATGAGCAAAATGCTGTTGAGCATTTTGCTCATACTTATCTCCCTTTCCTGAGTGCTTCGCGCTAGGCCGCGCCATCTTCACGGGTCCCCTCACGGAGCATTCGGATCCTCTCAACAAATTTCTGCAGGAGGCGTATCTCACAGAGCGCAAAAGAAAACACTGTGATCGACTGGACTATCCACATAGGGATCCCCACCGCAGGGCTGGCCGCCTGTCCCCGGTAGGACTCCTGCACAAAGTGCCATGCGGAAGGCAGCAGATAAGCAAACAGAACGATCTCCACTGCGTAACTGAACAGGCGGAAACAATGCACTGCCTTTCCGCCCAGATCATCCCTGAACCACTCCACAAACTGATCGATCTTGATGGACTTTCCGTTCTTTACACAGAAGCTGATGCTCAGAAATCCTGTCCAGATAAAACAGAATCTGGTGATCTCCTCCGACCAGGAAAGTGAATTTCCAAACACATACCTGGCCACGATCTGAATCCCCATGATCATCATCATAACGAACAACAGCGCGATCAGCAGCATCTCCTCGAAATGCCTGTCGATCCATTTGAGTACTCTCATCAGCTCCTCCTCCAGCCAATAAAAAAGGGACCTGAAATCCCTGTTCATAAATCTATAAATAATTGGATATTTTGTCTATTATATACCAGTTACTATAATATTTCAAACATAATAAGACCGTTTCCGCAGCCCGGGCACAAAAAAACCCTGCTCACCACAACTGATGAGCAGGGCTTTCTGTTCCGAAAGAGGCCGCGTCATGAAAAGACACTGACGACGCGGTTTTATTAAATTTATACGGGTAAAGATTTTCTACACCGATGACGTTATGGAAAAACTTGTATTTATTCAGCTAAAAATTCTTTAACGACCTTTACGATATTGTTTTCGTCAAGTCCGAATTCCACCATGAGCTCAGCCATAGGGCCGGAGTAGCCGAATTCATCCTGCAGGCCGATACGGCGCACGCGGGCGGGGTAGTGCTCCGCAAGGGCGGCGCAGACGGCCTCACCGAGACCGCCGACAATGTTGTGCTCCTCGCAGGTGACGATCCTTCCGCCGCACTCCTTCGCGGCAGCGACTACGGCATCGACATCAATGGGCTTGATGGTTCCCATGTTGACGACGCGGGCATGGATCCCTTCTTTTTCAAGACGGTCCGCCGCCTTGAGGGCTTCATATGTCAGGACACCGTTGGAAATGATGGCGATGTCCGTGCCCTCGTGCAGGATCTCACCCTTTCCGATAGCGAATTCATAGTCCTCGTCGTGGAAGACAGGGATGGCGGCGCGCCCCAGGCGGATATAGACGGGGCCGTCGTATTCGTAAGCTGCGCGGACCATCTTGCGGGCCTCGACGTCGTCCGCCGGGGACATGACGAGCATGCCGGGGATGGCGCGCATAATTGCGAAGTCCTCACAGCACTGATGGGAGGCGCCGTCCTCTCCCACGGAAATACCGCCGTGGGAGGCGCAGATCTTGACATTGAGCCGGGTGTAGCCGATGGAATTGCGGATGACTTCCCAGGCGCGGCCGGTCGCAAACATCGCAAAGCTCGAAGCGAAGGGAATAAGTCCCATCGCCGCCATGCCTGCTGCCGTACCCATTACGTTACATTCAGCTATGCCGCAGTTGAAGTGACGCTCCGGAAAAGCCTTGCCGAAGACGCCTGTCTTGGTGGATCCCGCGAGATCCGCGTCTATGGCGACGATCCGGGGGTCCTTTGCTCCAAGCTCAACGAGCGCGTTCCCATAGCTCTCTCTGGTCGCGATTTTTTTCACATCTGCCATGTTCTCACGCCTCCTTTCAATTCTGCCCGCATGCGTCGTTTCCGGCTTGCGCCATCTGTGCCTCGATCTCCTTTATCCTGTCCAGCATGGGACGGGACTGAGGATAGGCAGAACTGCCTCCGTCCTCACCGGTCTCGATCATCCTGCGGACAGCCGCGATCTCCGCGACGCCCTGTGCGCATTCCGCATCGTTGGGGCCTTTTCCGTGCCAGCCGGCCTCGTTCTCCATATAGGAGACGCCCATCCCCTTGACGGTCCGCATCAGGATCGCAGTGGGCTTTTTGCCGCCCTTCGCGGCGTGAAAAGCTGCAAAGGCCTTTTCAAGCTCATTGTAGTCGTTCCCGTTGATCTTCACGACATTAAAGCCGAAGGAAGCGAACTTCTCGTCGATGGGCTCCATGTTCATGACGTCCTTCGTATCACCGTCGATCTGCAGGCCGTTGATGTCAACAGCGATACAGAGGTTGTCGAGACAGTAGTGGGCGGCATATTCCGATGCCTCCCATACCAGGCCCTCCTCTATCTCGCCGTCACCTAAAAGCGCATAGACATTGATGTCTTTTTTCATCAGCTTTGCCGCATTTGCCATGCCGCAGGCTGCCGAATACCCCTGACCGAGAGATCCGGTGGAAAAATCCACGCCGGGAGTCACGTTCATGTTGGGGTGGCCCTGCAGGTGGGAGCCGATCTTCCGGAGCGTGATGAGATCCTCTTCCGGGAAATATCCTCTCTGTGCCAGCACGGCATAGAGCGCCGGCGCGCAGTGTCCCTTTGACAGGACAAAGCGGTCTCGGCCCGGATCCAGGTATTTTTCGGGATCGACCCGCATCTCTTCATTATATAAATATGTCATATAATCGATCGATCCCAGGCTTCCCCCCGGATGGCCGGATTTGGCGGCGTGCGTATCCATTACGATGTGCATCCGTCCCCGGTTGGCGATCAGTTTCAGTTCCTTTATTCTCTCCGGTGTCATGTAGTCTTTTTCCTCCTTCTGACGGCAGTCAGTGACCGCGCTGCAGTATTGCTTTACTTTTTCCTGACTGCGGTCAGCGGCGGCAGTCAGTGACGGCGGTCACTGACTGCTGCAGTGCTGTTTCGACTTCATTTCAAATACTTTATTAATGCTGTTTCCGCTTTTCAGTCAGCCGATGCCGTATTTGCTTTACAGGCTGTCAATAAGCTCCAGGCTGTGTTCTCTGTTCATCTTATTGCACATGTCAATGAAAATGTCAAGAGGAATGTTGTTTACCTGCCGGTTGGAGCCGCGAAGATTAAGGGAAACAGTGCCCTCCTCAGCTTCCTTGTCGCCCAGGATAATGACGTAAGGAGTCTTGTAATTCTTGTAGTATTTGATCTTCTCCTTCATGTTCTTGTCGGAATAATCGACCTCGAAGCGGATGCGGCTGGCAGCCAGGCGGCCGGCGACCTTCTTTGCGTATTCATTGTGCTCCATGCGGATGGGAACGATGCCCACCTGATAAGGAGAGAGCCAGAAGGGGAAGGCGCCCTTGAAGTGCTCGATCAGGATACCGATAAAGCGCTCGAGGGAGCCGAACAGGGCCCTGTGGATGACCACGGGGACTTTCTCGGATCCGTCGCTGGCGGTATAGGTCAGTTCAAAGTTCCTGGGCAGCTGGAAGTCGAGCTGGACAGTGCCGCACTGCCACTCTCTTCCCAGAGCGTCCTTGATCTGAAGGTCGATCTTAGGGCCGTAGAAGGCGCCGTCGCCCTCGTTGATCTCGTAATTGCCCTCGCCGTACATGCCGTCGAGGATCTTTTTGAGCGAAGCTTCCGCCTGGTTCCAGAGCTCGATGTCGCCCATGAAATCCTCGGGACGGGTGGAGAGCTCTGCGCGGTAGGTCAGACCGAAGGTATCATAGATCTCATTCGCGATGCCCAGGATATCCTTGATCTCGTCCTCGATCTGGCTCTCCATGACGAAGGTGTGGTCGTCGTCCTGGCGGAACATCTGCACGCGGAAGAGGCCGTTGAGCTGACCGGTCTTCTCTTTTCTGTGAACCACATCCGTCTCGGAATAACGGATGGGCAGGTCGCGGTAGGAGTGTACGCGGCGCTTGAAGACGTTCATGGCGTTGGGGCAGTTCATGGGCTTGGCAGCCATGGTGTCGTCCGCCTCGATTGTACCGTCTTTTCCGGGAATGATGAACATGTTGTTCACATAATGTGCCCAGTGGCCGCTGATGAGCCAGAGCTTTTTGTTATTAATGATGGGAGCGGAGATCTCCTGGTAACCGTGCAGGTCGTGGATCCCACGCCAGTAGTCGAGCAGGGTATTGAAGACCCTCCAGCCTCTGGGCAGCCAGTAGGGCATGCCCTGGGCAGTCTCGTCAAACATGAACAGGTCGAGCTGAGGCCCAAGCTTCTTGTGGTCGCGCTCCATGGCCTCCTTGATAAGAGCCTTGTAGGCCTTGAGTGCCTGCTTGTCCGGAAACGCGTAGGCATAAACCCTCTGGAGGGAGTCGCGGTGCTCGTCACCGCGCCAGTAGGCGCCCGAAACGCTGCGGATCTCAAACGCCGCGCCCATGAGTTCCTGGGAATTGGCCACATGAGGGCCCCTGCACAGATCCACGAAATCATCGCCGGTATAATAAATAGTGATCCTCTCATCCTCCGGCAGATCCTGGATCAGCTCGGTCTTGAACTTCTGACCTTCAAAAAGCGCGAGCGCCTCATCTCTGGAAAGCTCCTTTTCGGTCCAGTCCTCGCGGCGCTTTAAAATTTCCCGCATCTTATTCTCGATTTCCTTGAAATCGTCCTTGTTCAGCTGCCTGGGCAGTACAAAATCATAATAGAAACCGTCCGAGATCTGCGGTCCGATCGCGTACTGCACATTTTCCTTCCCGAAGATCTCAAACACTGCCTTCGCGAGGACGTGTGCCAGGGAATGGCGGTAAACTTCCAGATACTGTTCTCTCTCCATACTTTGCCTCCTGTAAAAATATCGTTCGCGCTTTCCGCCTCTTTCTTCCAAAATCTGCAAAACGCCGTGTACCGGCCTTCGCCTGACACACTCTTCAAAAACGCCTCAGACATGCCGGACCTGAAAGACTTTTTCAAAAATGCCGTGTACCGGCCTTCTCCTGCAGAACCTGCGAAAAAACGACGAAAGTCTGCCGTGCATAGAAAATCCCCCGCACAGCATATTCCATTGCTTTGCGAGGGACGCTTTTTACATAATAAAAAACGCGGTTCCACCCTGCTTGCCGCATACCGGATCATTGTGATCATTCCGGCTGTGGGCCACTTTTTTCGATGGTAACGGAATCACCGGGCCTGATTGGGGCCTCTCCGGGGCGGTCTTCAGGCAGCTTCGAAACAAAATGCTCTCAGCACCGCATTCCTGTCCGCGCCGTTCAGCGCTCAGGTACGCAGGCATTTTTCTCTGGGATCCTCTACTGCCATACTCTTCCCATCAACGATTTTAGACCATTGTAACCCCACATTCTAAAATTGTAAAGGTCATTATACCGTTGATTTTGACCCTGAATACCATATAGCAGGCTGTTCACGCCCCATGAGAGCATGAACAGCCTGAAATCTTTCCTTTTCAGACCAGCTTCCGGATAAAGCTGTCACCGCGGGAATAGTGATAAACAGCGTCGGTCAGGATCTCCTCTCTGGCCACCTGTGTGTGATTGATCTCCGTTACGATCTCCAGAAGACCTTCAGGATCCTCTCCATGATCCGGCAGAAGGATCATCTCGTGTACGGAGCTTGGCAGGACGAAAAACGGCGCCCCGATTTCTCCCGCGATCTCATCAAGGATCCCGGGATACAAAACGACGGCCGCGCCGTACAGGGCCGACTCGTTGGTGAGCAGATAAAGCTCTCCCTCCCCGCAGGGACGGATGAAATCGAGCACATCTGAAAGAGGGCGGAAAACCGGCGGAAGCATTTTGGGACAATTCTCCAGCGCATCTCTGTAAAGGTCCTCTACCGACTTTCCCCAACGCTGCATATCAGAATTCCGGACGATGATCATCCCGTTTCCAAAGGTCAGATCCTCCAAAAGATAATAGAAGATCGCTGACATATCCTCCATTTCCAGATGCGGGATTTCCTTCAGAAACGCCCCGTTGCGCTCTGTACAGACCAGCTTGATTCCCAGGCGCCCAGGCACATTATCATACTTTTCAAAGAAATTCTCAGGAATCGTGACCGCAGGCGTCTTGCTCCTGCAGTAGCGCAGTATGCTCTCCGCCGATTCGGCGACTGCCTCACCGTTGAGGTAATGATCGTAATACGGATCCAGATAAACTGTAGGGGCAATCTGAGCATCCCCGTAGCGGACTGTACAGGCGTTCATACTCACACCGTTGTTTTTTCGAACCTGCCTGAAGGTAATATCCACATCCTCACCTTTGCGCTGTTCCAGTTCCCTGCGCAGAATATCGTAGTACTCCTTCTCCCGTACAAGGAAATTCCTCCCGGCTTCCTCCTTGATATTTGATTTTTTCCTGCCCATCTTTTCAGTCTCCTTTTCAAAAACAAAATTTTCTATATTTATACGAATAGTGCTCAACTGGTTCTGTCTGTACGGCCGAGGCGGTTTGCGCTCCCGTTCTCTACCCCCATTCGCAAAAAAAAGGCAATGAGTACAGTGTACTCATTGCCTTTTCCATTTCTGCTTCAATCCTGGATTTATGCCCTGGAGAGATACTCGCCGGACCTGGTATCGATCTTGATCTTGTCGCCGATATTGCAGAACAGCGGAACGCTGACCTGTGCACCGGTCTCGACAATAGCGGGCTTTGTCGCGCCTGTTGCGGTATTGCCCTTGAAACCAGGCTCGGTCTCGGTGATCTCCAGCTCGACGAACATCGGGGGTTCGATCGCGAACGGATTATTGTTATAGGAATTGACCTTGACCATGTCGTTCTCTTTGACGAACTTCATGTTGTCGCCGACAATATCCTTTCCGAGGGAGATCTGATCGTAAGTTTCCGTATCCATAAACGCGTAAAGGTCGCCATCCTGATACAGATACTGATACTCCTTGCGGTCGATCCTCGCCTGCGGGAATTTCTCCGTCGGGCGGAAGGTTGTCTCTGTAACTCCGCCGTTAATAATATCTTTCAGCTTGGTTCTGACAAACGCTGCGCCCTTTCCGGGTTTCACGTGCTGGAATTCAACGATCTCGAGAACGCTTCCGTCTTTTTCAATCGTAATGCCATTTCTGAAATCACTTGCAGAAATCATATAAAGTACCTCCTGAAATATTCGCGTCAAATATGAGGTTATTTTATAACAGCGTGGGAAATTTTTCAACTGTTTAATAGCGGCAAATCAAAAAACCATGTAACCGTTCAGAACCTTCGGACAAAAACCCTGAAACGACCGGTTCTTTCCCGTCATTCTCCCCGGCCGCAGACTGCCGATCACCGACCTGGGAACATCTCGCCATGTCCCGGACAGACCCGGATTCCTTTCGGGAGAGCATTCAGGAAGGGCTCCGTGATCCGCAGGTAAGCCTCACTGTCTCCTCCCGGAAAACGCAGGACCGGCTCCTCTCCGGGAATCAGGTAATCGCCGCTGAAAAATGTCTCTTCATCAAGAAAAATCCCCTCACTTCCCGGAGTATGCCCCGGCAGAGGGATAAAGCGCAGAGAATGCCCCCGCCATTCAAGGACAGCGTCCTCCGGAATGATCCCGTCCGCCGCAAGACAGGCGAATCTCTCATACGAGATCCCCGGCTTTCCCCTGAAATAGAGATAGAATCCCATGATCCCGGACAGATTCAGGCGGGTATCCTGAATGCCCGCATTGCATTTTTCGGACGCCAAAAAGCGGGCTCCCGGATACCTGCGGCGCAATGCGTCAAGCCCGGCCATATGATCGCAGTGCTCGTGTGTCAGCAGAATAAGCTCCGGCTCGCAGCGCTTCTCTTCCAGCATACACAAAAGATTATTTGATTCACCGGGATCTATGACAACACAGCGCCCGTCCTCCTCGAGGACATAGCAGTTGCTCTCCGTCAGCGGATCCACTGATACAGTCATTTTTAACATATGAGTCTTTCCTCGGTGGAACAGGGGACGGTTCCTTGGTCCATTCTGATCCTGCTCCAAGCGCAAAACACCGGGCCGGGGAACCGTCCCGCTCTGCTGGCAAAAACCGGACCGGGGAACCGTCCCCTGTTCCGTTATATTTTTTCAGAATTTAGGTAACCGGACAGGGGTCCTTTTCGTGAATCCATAATAGAAGCGGATCATTTTAAACAATGATACTGTAAAAATATTTTGCAGCAACAGGCAAAGACAAGAAAGAGAGGTATTATCAAGATGAGAAAAAAAGGGCTTGCTGTGATTCTTGCGGCTGCGGTTTTTTTCAGCCTTGCCGCCTGCGGGCAGAAGAAGGAAGCAGACAGCAGCGCAGGAAATAGTACTCTTATACAGGAGGCTGACGCCGCAGAGGCAGCGGGTGAAAGCAATGCTGCAGGAGACGCCTCTGAAAAAACAGATGAAAAGAAAACCGATGAGGAAAAGGAATCCTCCGGCGGGATCGCTTCTTTGAAAGAGGACTCCGCTGAAAAAACAGGAATAACAATGAGCGTCTCAAATACTGCCGGTACTTCGGAATTTGCCAGGGAGGATGGCAGTACAGCGGAATCCGGCAGTGAGGAAGCTGCTGAAGGCGGGACTGCGGCAGAAGAGACTGCAGCGGAAACTCCCGACCCGTTTGGAATAACCGCCGGCGGCTGGACCCGCGCCGAGTCTCCTGTCGTGACAGATGAAGTGAAGGCGCTTCTTGAGAAGGCAGTTAAGGATATGTCCGGGGCTCAGTACACGCCTGTCGCCTATCTCGCCAGCCAGGTGGTGAGCGGCACAAACCATGCGATCCTCTGCCGTATCGCTCCTGTCGTCCCCGAGCCCAAAGAGAAATACGGGATCGTGTATCTCTACGAGGATCTGAACGGCAATGCCGGGATCATCGAAGTCAAAGATTTTGAGGCAGAGACAAATATCAATGATCTGGACGGAGGATGGGCCCAGGCGGAAACTCCCGTGATCACGGAGGATGCCGGGGCTGCCTTTGATAAAGCGATGAAAAACCTTGTGGGTGTCGATTACACTCCTGTCGCGCTTCTGAGCACCCAGGTGGTCAGCGGGACCAACTACTGCTTCCTCTGCGAAGCCACTGTCGTCTATCCCGGCACGGAGACTTCGTATGCATTGGTTTACATCTATGCGGATCTGGAAGGCAATGCCGAAATCACACAAATAGTAAATATAGCAGAATGACCCCCGTCATCCTTTCTTCCTGCTGCGTCCGTTTTCCTGCTCAAGGAGTTTGCCCAGTTCTTCCATAAAGGTGCCGACGTCCTTGAATTCCCTGTAAACAGAGGCAAAACGGACGTATGCCACAGGGTCGAGCCTGTGGACGCGGTCGATGACAAGTTCTCCGATCTCCGAGCTGGAAATTTCCTTTTCTTCGCGGTCAAAGATTTCCTTCTCGATTTCGTCCACAACACGCTTGATCTGGTTGATGCTCACAGGACGTTTGTGGCAGGCCCTGAGGATCCCGCCCTCGATCTTCGAGCGGTCATAGGACTCCCGGTTGTTGTCCTTTTTGATCACGACCATGGGGATCGTCTCGATCTTTTCATAGGTAGTGAACCTTCGCTTGCAGGCGTCACAGACGCGGCGCCTGCGGATGGAATTATTCTCCTCCACAGGCCTGGAATCGGATACTCTGGTATCTTCACTTCCGCAATACGGGCATCTCATGTGCTCCCCCTCTCTTATTATCAACAGCTGACTTTAATAGACGGTTGCTGCTCAACGTCCCCCGGACAGCAGGTGCAATACACCTGCTGTTTTTTTTGAGCAGTTATCCGATGTTCCTGTAAACCTCTCCTTCACGTGCAGTCTCTGCCAGAAAACGGATCACTTCTACGGGATATTTTCCGACGGCTGTCTCTCCGGTCACCATGACTCCCGATGCTCCGTCTGCAACAGTGTTGAAAATATCGTTCACCTCGGCACGCGTAGGCACAGCGCGCGTCTCCATGCTGGAAAGCATCTGCGTGGCTACCATAAAGTATTTTCCCGCCTCCCGGCAAGCCAGTTCGATCCTCTTCTGCTCGGCGGGCAGCTCCCAGAGATTCATGTCATTTCCCAGATCGCCCCTGGCAATGCAGATGGCGTCGCAGGCAGGCAGCAGGCTGTCCAGCTGCCGGATCCCGTCCCGGTTCTCGATCTTTGCGACAAGCTGCAGATGGTCCGCCCCGTTTTCGATCAGCGCCCGTCGGACTTCTTCGAGATCCTGCCGGCTCCGGACAAAAGGCTGCATGATCCCGGTGACGCCAAAGGAAGCAGCGTCCCGGATATTCTGCAGATCTGCCTCCGTCATCGTAGGAGGATGGACGTCCGCCCCGACGACCTTGATGCTCTTTCGCCCCGACAGCTCTCCGCCGCGCACGACCCTTGCAGCTGCCATGCCGTTCTGCACATATATGTCTGTGTCCGATATCTCCAAAAGGATCCTTCCGTCGTCAAGCAGTACCTGCTGCAGTACCTGCTGCGGGGTCCCCCGGCCCTTATCCAGCGCCCGGAACACGACCTCCGGGATGGGGATCACAGGTGCTCCGGCAGGATCTTCTGCGGGATTCCCTGCACAGGAAAGAATGACATTCTCTCCCTCAGACAGAAGGACCGGCTTTTTCAGGCTGCCGATCCTCAGCTCAGGTCCCTGCATGTCGATCAGAAGGAGCGGCTTTACGCCTGCCTCCTTCGCCGCCTCGTGAAAAACCTCCAGTAAGGGCCCGCTCTCCCGCAGACTGACATGGGACAGATTCAGACGGATTCCTGTCATCCCCGCGCGAAACATCTGAACCAGGACCTGTTTTGAGGAGCATGAAGGTCCCAGTGTACCGTAAATGTCTATCATATTAGTATCTCCCGCAGCCGGTACTCTCTCCAGGCTGCCCGTTCCGGATATGCCTGTCTGATGGCTATATCTTCAGTACCGCTCTGGCAATGGTGAAGTACACTGTCAGAGAAATGGCATCGACGATCGTCGTAATGAAGGGACTCGCCATCACGGCAGGGTCGAATCCCAGGTGCTCAGCCGTGAGCGGCAGGACACATCCGATCACCTTCGCGATCAGGACCACGATGATCAAAGTAAAACAGACGATGCCCGCGACCTGGATCGGGATCCTGTCGACTACAAGGAGCTTGACAAAATTACACAAAGAAAGGGTAATGCCGCACATACAGGCAACACGGATCTCCTTCCACATCGCCTGCAGCGTCTCCCCAAACTCGATCTCGCCAAGCGAAATGCCTCGGATGATGGAGACGCTGGCCTGGGATCCGGCATTACCGCCGGTGTCCATCAGCATGGGGATATAAGCAGTCAGGATCACATACTTGGCAAGAGCGGTCTCCGCCCTGGTAATGATCGCGCCCGTAAAGGTTGCCGAGATCATCAGGAATAAGAGCCATGGCATCCTGGCCTTATAGGTCTCAAGAATACCCGTCTTAAAATAAGGACGGTCTGTCGGCAGGATAGCTGCCATCTTTTCGATATCCTCCGTGGCCTCTTCCTGGATGATATCGACGATATCGTCGATCGTGATGATACCTACCATTCTGTCTTCGTTGTCGACGACCGGCATTGCGGTAAAATCGTATTTCTGGAACATCTGGGCCGCTTCTTCCTGGTCGGTCGTAGTGCTGATGCTGATGACGTGCTCGTTCATCATCTCACCGATCTCCGTGTCCGGATCGGCCATGACAAGATAGCGGAGGGCGACCGTTCCAAGCAGGACCCGCTGAGGATCCAGGACGTAACAGACATTGACCGTCTCCTTGTCGAGACCGATCTTCCTGATTCGCTCGATCGAGTCACGGACCGTCATTCCCTCCTTGAGATCGACATATTCGACCGTCATCAGGCTGCCCGCCGAATCCTCAGGATAGCGGAGAAGGTGGTTAATGTCCGCGCGGGTATCAGGCCTTGCGTTGGACAGGATCCTCTTGACAATATTTGCAGGCATCTCCTCCAGGAAGTCAGCCGCGTCGTCAGCCATCAGGTTATCGATGATGCTCGATGCTTCCTTATCGGAAAGGGATTCAATGATATACTGCTGGTCGTCGATCTCAAGGTCGGCAAAAACATCCGCCGCCATTGCCTTGGGGAGAATACGGAAAATCTTGAGCGACTCTTCGTCCTCCATATTGTCCATGACTGCCGCAATATCCGCCGTCTGCATATCGGCGCAGGTCTGGCGGAGCTTCGTATATTGTCGGGATTCCAGCAGCTCTCTGAGCTGTTCTTCATATTCCCTGTTTTTCTCTTCCATGCGATACCCCCCTTTCTCTAAATCAGCCGGCAGTCCCGGTGGAAAATCAACATGAAACAATTACTTTTTTTAAAAAACCCTTGCAGCGGGATGCTGCAAAACCGTTTCAGCGCACCTGCACGGATGCTGGCTGCCATAAAAACGCTTTTACG
>DEPS01000178.1:64217-69826 GCA_002358875.1 Lachnospiraceae bacterium UBA3386
ATAAAAACGCTTTTACGCTCCTGAATAAATGCAGGCTGCAGCCGCCCCGGCCGGAAAAAATCACATTCCCAGCGGGAAAAATCCTTCCGCCTCCCGCCCGATCCGGGCGCCGCCGCTGGTCAGGGCCGTGATCTTCTTTTCAAGCATATCCGCCCTGGACGCCTCCACAGTCAGATGCAGCGTTACATCCGCGCCGTACTGTGTCTCTCCCATCTCGATCCCGTCCCGCCGCAGCTCATACAAAAGCCTGTCCAGGCAGGAGTAGTCCACGGTCACTGCCAGCTGCCTGCAAAGGCACATGCGCACAGCCTGCGCGTTCTCGAGCGCCGCCCTCGCCGCCTGTGTATAAGCCCGCACGAGCCCGCCTGTCCCAAGAAGTGTGCCGCCGAAATATCTTGTCACGATCACCAGAACATTGGTGCAGCCCGCACCCTCGATCACCTTTAAAATAGGCTGACCCGCGGTCCCGGAGGGCTCCCCGTCATCTGAGGACTTCTTCTTTTCTCCCCCCGCGCCCGTCACCCAGGCGTAGCAGTGGTGCCGCGCGTCATAATACCTCTTTCTGACACGGGAAATGTAGTCCGACGCCTCCTCCTCTGATTCAACATGGACCGCCTCCCCGAGAAAGCGCGACTTTTTTTCCTCATATTCACCTTTTCCCGCTTCCCGGATCGTCAGATATTCGGACGCCATATTTTCCTCCCCTGCCCCGGACATCAATATAAACCCGCCCAAATACAACTCAAATGCAGCGGGTCTTAAAAAATACGAAAAATTTACTAATACAGTATAGTAAAAAACAGGAATAATTACAATTCCAATTCAACCTGCATATAGAATATCCTGTGTATTATTTAAGAATGTAACCCTTTTATTGTATTTTTCGTTGTATATTTCGTATTTATAAATGTTTCTAAAAAAGCTGTGGTTTGTTATAATAAAATTTGTTATATTGTGGTTTGCTGTATTGTGGTATGAAACACATCTGAGAAACACATCGGAAAGGAAGTTTTTCATGATTTTTAATAAAAAGAACCTGATCAGGCGTAAAACCGGGCTCAAAGCCGGTACCCGAAAACGTTTCTCGCGTCTGCTCATCCTTCTTGTAACGATCATGCTCATCATCGTAACAGGGATCGGCGTGATCGGAGTCAGCGCCGGCTACGGCACATACAAGGGAATCCTGAAGGTGTCTCCCGACATCGGGACCATCGACGTCAGCCCTAAGGGGTACTCGACCTTCGTCTACGACACCGCAGGGAACACGACTGCTACTCTGGTGTCCACAGATTCCAACCGCATCCCCGTCGGCCAGGACGGGATACCGGATGATCTCGCACATGCCTTTGTTGCCATCGAAGACGAGCGCTTCTACCGCCACAGCGGCATCGATATCCCGGGCATCTTCCGCGCCATCTTCGTGGGCGTGACCGGAGGATTCGACTTTTCCGAGGGCGCCAGTACCATCACCCAGCAGCTGATCAAAAACAACGTCTTCACCAACTGGACGAACGAGAGCACCCAGGACCGCATCAAGCGCAAGATCCAGGAGCAGTACCTGGCCTACCAGCTGGAAAAGACCATGCCAAAGACCGAGATCCTGCTCAACTACCTCAATACGATCAATCTCGGCCATAACACTCTGGGCGTCGAAGCTGCCGCACAGCGCTATTTTGACCGTCACGCTTCCGAGCTTTCTCTTGCGGAATGTGCCGTACTTGCTGCCATCACACAAAATCCCAGTGCCTATGACCCTATCGTCTATCCGGAAAATAACCGCGAGAGGCAGGAGGTCGTCCTTGAACATATGCTGACCCAGGGATACATCACAAAGGAGCAGTATGACCAGGCCATGGCGGAAGACGTATACTCCACGATCGCGTCCGTAAACATCGATAAAGAAAAAGTCGAGACGAGAGTCAATACCTATTTCGTAGACGCGCTGATCCGCCAGGTCATTCATGATCTGCAGGACAAGAACCTTGTCCTTGACAAGGAACTGAACGGCGGTGAGCCTCTGACGGAAAAACAGGCCTATTCCCTTCTTTACAGCGGCGGTCTGCGCATTTATTCCACACAGGATCCCAATATCCAGGCTATCGTCGACAAACAATGCGCCGAAAACTCCGGAAATTTTCCCTCCGGGACAAAGCTTTACCTGAACTACGCGCTGACAGTCACCTCTCCGGACGGCACTCAGACAAACTACGACAGTAACAGCCTGGAAGCATATTTTTCAGACAGAGATCCCGGCTACAGCATTCTGTATACCTCAAAAAACCGCGCAAAGGAAGACGTCGAAGCCTTCCGGAAAGCAGTTATGGGGCCGGATGACACCTACGATGAAAATATCGATCTTGCCCCGCAGCCGGAGATCTCCGTAACTGTAGAGGACCAGGAAACCGGCTATGTCGTCGCCATGCTGGGCGGACGCGGCGAAAAGGAAGCCAGCCGCACACTCAACCGCGCTACGGACACGACGCGCCAGCCAGGCTCCACCTTTAAGATCATCAGCACCTTCGCCCCTGCCCTCGACAGTAAAAAAGCCAAAGACAAGTACGGCAATCCCTTTACCCTCGCCTCGACCCAGGTCGACGAAAAATTCCATTACGGAGCCAAACAGGACGGCCCCGAGGTCCACAACTGGTACGAGGGATACCGCGGTACCCAGACCATCCGCGCTGCAATCCAGGACTCTCTCAACGTCGTCGCAGTCAAGACACTCACCGACATCACCCCTAAACTCGGTTTTGAATATGCCGAAAAACTGGGGATCAACACCCTCGTGGACGACGAAGAGATCAACGGAGAAGTTTTCTCTGATGCAGTCCAGACCCTGGCGCTGGGCGGCATCACATTCGGCGTGCGCAACATCGAACTCAACGCCGCCTTCTCCACCATCGCCAACGGCGGGAAATACATCGTCCCCCGTCTCTATAGCAGGGTCACCCGCGTCACTGAGTCCAAGGAACCCGGCGACACCGGCAAAGAAGTCCAGACCGAACAGCTTCTTTTGGACAACACCGACCCTGAAAAGGAACGCGTTCTCCAGAAAACGACCTGCTGGCTTCTGACCAATGCCATGAAAGATGTCCTTACCAAAGGTACGGGCATGCCCGCGAACTTCACTTCCACTGCCATAGCAGGAAAGACCGGTACGACCGAGGAGAGCAATGACGTCTGGTTCGCAGGCTTTAGTACGAATTACACTGCCACCGTCTGGGCGGGCTACGATAACAATACCAAGCTCTCCAAAGACGAAGAAACCCTTGCCATGACCATCTGGCGGCAGATCATGTCCAACATCCCCGCCAACCAGAAATTCACCGACTTCGAACAGCCCAGCGGCCTCACCACTGCTTATATTTGCAGGGATACCGGTCTTCTGGCAGTGGATAAATACTGCAAAAACACTTACAATGAATATTTTGTTAAGGGGACCGAGCCCAAGTCCTACTGCACGACCGGCCTGAAGAAAAAGAAAAAAGAAGAAGACAGGAAAAAGAAGGAAGAAGAAGAGAAGAAGAAAGCTGCTGAAGAAGCTGCCCGGAAAAAACTTGAAGAAGAATCAAAGAAGAAAAAATCAGGTATCACAAAGCTTCCTTCCCGGAACGATGAAGATGAAGACGACGAGGATGAAGATTATAGAAACTATGACGACGACAATGAAGATTATGACGATGAGGATGAAGAATGATCCGTGAAGCCGCTGCTCAAAAATAAGGGTCTTCACAAAAGCTGATTTCCAATCACCGTCACCTGACTAAAAATGCATAAAAGATCCACATGTTTCCCGCATCACCAGGGGAAACATGTGGATCTTTTTTTGCCTGCCGGGTCATCGGTCCCCCGCAGTCATAAGCCCTTCCATATTTTAAAATCAAGTATTAATTTGTTCCATGATATCCGGCAGGTCTTCACTCCTTTATTCTGGTCTTCACTCCTTTATCCTGTCTTCACTCCTTTATCCGGACAATATAAAACAATACCCCCGCCGTCAGCATGACGGTCCCTGCCGCCAGCAGGTAACCGGGATAAGCGGAATCCGTTCCCGCGATCTCCATGATCCCCTGCAGAAGGCTTCCCACAGTGACCGCCGCGATGCCAAACCGATAAAGGTCTTCTCCTGCCGCGGAAAAAAATGCGTCTGCACCCCCTGCGCCCCATCCTGCCTTTCTGAGTCCGGGAACAGGAAGGCGGATATGCCTGCTCCCGTCTGACGGGAGAATACCAGATATCCGCAGCAGAGACGGAATGCCTCCCAGAAACAGCGGCCATGCAAACAAAAAGGTCATCCAGGGCGAGGATACTCCATGTGCAAAAAAACTGTATATTCTTGAAACCAGAATCAAAAACAGAGAAACCGCCAGATACCTGAACAGGATCCGACTGTTTTTATCTGCCATAATATTCTTGAGCATCCTCTCATCCCCTCTGATCCTGCCGCATAAAAATCCGCACCCCGGACCTTTTACAGGACAGTAATAAAACATACAGACAGGTCTGCGGCCCCGGGCCGACCAGCTCTTTCAATATCCTATATATACAATATCGCTGATGATCCTCTCCTCAAAGACATCCCCGTAGGTCGTCGGCTTGTTGAGGACCTTCCCGTTAAACCAGATCGTCGACGAACCACCTCCGTCGAGATTATATGCAGTCTCACACCCCAGCTCCTTCATAAGGCCGGCCAGCTCATAAAGAGACAGGCCCGGGCTTTCCCTTGTTCTCCCGTCCGAGACGACCATGTAATAATGAAGCGGCTCCACAAAACCGATCGCAGTCCGCGGATTCGTAATCTGGGCGCGCTCGACTTCGTCGCCCTCGATAACCTGGACAGTCCCGTGATTTACCAGCGCCGGTCCAAAGGAAAAGATCTGCCTCGCTCCCGCGTCCGCCAGCTCTTTCGCCGTAAGGGCTCCCTCTTCAATGATCTCAAAAGAACCGTCCTCCCAGATGACCAGGTCCTCTCCGTACGGATAGCGAGTATTCGGCACGCTCCTGTAAAGATACCCGTTCCTTAATACATAGCCCTTCTCCCGGAAGCCGTAATAGTCCCCGTTCACCGCAAAGACGGCGCCGTTCCTTTTAGCGATCTTCGATGTCACCTCCGCCAGATTACGGCCGAATGCGTCGCCCGCCAATCCTGTTTTAAGAAGAGAGGCGTCCGCCAGCCGGATATCAGCGATATATACCGTTGTGTTCTTCACCCGCTCCTCATTGATATGGATACTGATATTGTCATCTTCATAGGATGAATCTGTGACAACTGCCTTCCCCTTTTCAAAAAATTTTCCCAGGCCCCACTCCGTCCGGACAATATTGCGCGGGATGACGAAGGCGTCAAGCAGTACAAATACCGCATAGGCTGCAAGCAGGACCGCATAACCGATCCTGATCCTTCTTCGGACAGAACCGCCTCCTCTCCTGCCCTCTTTTTTATTGCTTTTACGATCTGTTTTCAAAGACTTCATCTTCTGTTTGGCTTTCCGAAACTAAATGAAAAAACCGGATGTCCTGCGGACATCCGGTTCCATTGACGTAGCGAGGGGGGGACTTGAACCCTCGACACCGCGGGTATGAACCGCGTGCTCTAGCCAGCTGAGCTA
>DEPS01000016.1:0-8372 GCA_002358875.1 Lachnospiraceae bacterium UBA3386
TGCCGGGATCGGTTGTGCCGCCGGTGCCGGGATTGTCATTCCCGCCGGTGCCGGGATCGGTTGTGCCGCCGGTGCCGGGATCCTCGCTTCCGCCGCCGGTCGCGGGAATCGTCACATCCGCGATTTCTGTAACTCCATTCTCATCTTCAAAGTTCTTCCCGCAACGTGAGCAGTGGTAATGAGCGACATTGCCTGCTTCCGTCGCCGTAGCATCCTTTCCGGCAACATAGGAAAGAATATGGGATGCGGGAATTGTGACATCGCTTTCATAAACCTGCTTTGTCCCTTCCGGATCCTCAAACAGCCTTCCGCACGTTCCACAGATGTAATGTTCTTTTACGCCATCGTGCGTGCAGTCTGCCTCTGTCCCATCCACCTTGGAGAGCTCGTGTACATGGGAAATGACTCTGGCCTCCGCCTGCGTCTCGTTGCCATTTTCATCTCTGGCTGTCACGGTTACCGTGACATTGGAAGGTATACTGATTCGTTCCTGAATGACACCCTGGTATTCCTGATAAGCTCCATCAAGGCAGTCAGGATCCCATTCCGGATCAGCTTCAGTGATCTCGCGTTCTACATAAGAATCATTAAGTCCGCTGATCTCCCCCTTGGCCTGTCTTTTCTCCAAATCTTCATACCTGGCAGCATCATAGGGTTCCGTAGTAACAGCAATCCAGGAATAAACTCCTTCGCCCTGCCACACTTCCGGTTCCAGTGTATAGTTTTCATCTAAGCCATAAGAAGAATTCAGGTACTCGACAAAACCGTTAAAACCGTCTTCATCATAAATATGTTCTACGCCGCTCTCATTATAAGAAATCATATGTTCCTTCAGCAAGCGGTATGGAGTCACAGTCTGCAGTTTTCCTGAGTAACTAAACCGACCGTCCTCACCGGTAAGCTCCGGCAGATTAATGGGTTCCGAGCTGCCTAATTTTACGCTGACAGCTGTTTCGGCCTCCGTTGTGCCGCTTACTGTGTAGCTTCCCTCCTGATCCATCATGAAGATGTCTTCGTCAAGAAGGAGCGACGGAGGAACCTCATCCATATTCACCAGCAAAAACGCAGTTGTTTTATCATTCGTGTTCTTGTTGACAGCCACAATGTCATACATGGCAGTGCCTGAGAATCTTTCCAGGTCTGCCGTCAGCGTTCTACCGTCTGCCTTATGAATTTCAGGTGTCTCGCCTTCCCCGATTTCCCGTGAAACCGTGATTTCATAGTCTTCAGAGGGAGACGCTGAGACCTTGATCTTTTTCCTTTTCTCAGAGACCACTCCCTGATAGATGGCATTTTCATTCTGTGATACTGCCACATCATTCAGCTCTATGGTCAACTCCGCTTCCTTGTACTCCGTGATCTCCACTTTATCCGAGAACGCCTCAGCGCTATGGAGAGGATACTGCATCGGATCGGAATCGCGGTCCACATAGCGGAAGGCGCTGACGCCGAGACTGTAGCCGCTGCCCGGAAGAAGGGCAGAAGAGATTTCTTCTTCCGTTGCGAATTCACCATTATAAGCAGGAGTTTTTCCGGAAACCGTTGGCGCAAGACGCACCGTAAAGGCCCGGTCTGTTCCATCATAGGAAACCGCCGCCTCGTTACTGACAGCGCCCTCCAATGTCTTTGAAGGTTTACCCTCCGCGTCGACCGTATCCTTTACTGTAAATTCGTAGCCGTAACCAGTGTCCTCTCCGTTCTGGTAAATTTTAACACTGTAGCCGTCCGCATTCCCTGCTTCGCTGAAGGTGCAGACAAGGGTCTCGTTCCCGTCTGCAGCGATCTGTACAGCTGCGGGAGCTGCAGGGGTATTCGAGTTGGTAAAATGGATCGTGTCATTGCTCTCCCAGCGGTCTAACGGAATTTCGCTGAACTCGTCGTCCGATACGGTTCCGTCTCCGTTTAAATCACCTCTCACGATTTTTACAAGGACAGTTGAGAGATAATAGTCACCTGTCTGGGCATATTCTCCGGATACCGGCACAGGTACCGTATACTCCATGGAACCATCCGCTCCGGGAACGATCTGGACGGATCCGCCCACTGAGTAGTCACTCGAACCTTTCTCACTGCCCATCAGCACATTCAGTTCATATTCAGAGCCGGACATCAGATTCTTCGCCGATCCGGTTATCTGATAATCTCCCGTTCCCCCGGGCCGGGTCAGCTTTACAGCATCCTTATCAATCTTCTCATACAGATCCGGATTGCTGGTATAAAGAGAGATGCCGTCCTCTTCTTCATTCAGCGCTGCAGCGGAATCGATCCTCCACTGCCTCTTTGTTTTGTCGAGCAAAAGAACTGCGTAACTGACATTCCCTGTTGCATCATCAACCTTAACGATCGCGTTACCGTTATTGGCGTTCACGATCGCGTTTTCGCCATTGGCATTCACCCCGTCTGTCATTTCAATTTCTTTGACAGGGTTGTTGTCAACCTTTAGACCCTTCAGGAAGTCATCCTTCAGAACAGAAGTTCCGTCCGCAGGTTTGATTTCCAGAAGAATGGAATCGTCAGCAGTGATCACTGAACCTTCTTTGAGCGACACAGTCAGGGAAGAACCGCCCGCCGGCTCTCCGTCGTTTGCCTTTTCCGAAGAATCCTTTTCTTCCGCGGGCAGCTCCTGCTGTGAATCCCGGGAAGGAAGTCCATCTGTATCTTCAGAATTTACCGCAGGATCCGCAGCGGAGGCATCCGCGTCTTCGTCTGCCTGCTGAGACTTCCCATCAGAGGCATCGGTCTCAGCACCATTTTCTTCAGAATCCTCGGAGATTTCTCCTTCGGCGCCTGCATCTTCCTGTGTGCTGTCACTGCTGTCTTCCGTGACGGCTTCCTCCCCGGATTCGTCTTCCGCCATCTCATCTTCTGCTGTCAGGTCATCATTTTCAATCGTTTCTCCCGGGATTGCTCCCTGAGGATCTGCTTCCTCGGAAGAAGCTTCCTCCCCGGTGAAGGTTTCTTCCGAAGGAGCTGTTTCAGCATCCTCTGAAGCGTCCGCCTCATCCTCTAAGATGTCTGCGCTGAGAGCCATGGCGGATGCACCCGCCTGTCCCGCTCCCGCTTTCAGCGGCTGTGCGGCGGTATCCTTGGATCCATCCGCCTTCGCTGACCTGCCCGCAGCTGAAGCGGCAGTGGAATCGTCCAGAAGCGGAAGGACCGCGATCTCATGCCTGACCAGGCCTTCATCAAAAACGGCGACGCCGACCTGTACTCCGTTCTCGTCATAGAGAGGAGCCGTCATCGCTCTGGTGGAGGAACTGTTCAGACTGGCCGTTTGACTGAAAGAGAAATCCCCTGGATCGCCAACGTATACGCCGCCGCCGATCGTTCTGGGAGTGATATAATAAATGCGTGCAAAGAAGACGTCTATAACATCGCCCTTCCAGCATACACCGAGATATCCGTTCAGGTTTTCATACGCATCACGAAAGATTTTTTCCCGGTCTGTCCCTGGTGAGTTCCAGTTATTAGGAATTTTTATTAAGGTATTTGCACCGAGTTCCATCATAACATCTGCGTTTGCCAGAGTCTTTCCGCCGCCGAGCTTGAAAAATTCAGGTATCTTTACAGCTGCTCCAACAGTTCCCGATGCAACACCTTTTATAAAAAGCTTTGTTTCATTTTTTTCGATGCTGTAACGGGTTCCTCCGAACACGTTCAGATCGAGCTTGCCATTTACGGTAAGGACGTTGCCCCAGTTCCGTCCTTTTTCATCCGTGCCGTCGTTATTGGCCGTATGCGGCGTATCAGGATTATCATCATCGCCGCCTTCACCAGAACTGCCGCTGCCTGAGCTGCCTGAGCCCTTCTTGCCGGCTTTGAGAATGTTGATCGTTGCGGAAACTCCTCCATTCAGGTTGATACCTGTATATTTCAGTTTATCAGGGCCTTCCTGCACCATACCTTCATCGTAGAAATGTGCCTCCAGAGTATCTACGATCTCCAAACCATTTTTATCCGGAATCCACAGTCCTTTTCCCATGACCTGGATGCCGGTAAGTCCGATGGTCACGGTCATTTTTCCTTCAATGGTATGGAGCATTTTCGCGTAGACCGATCCGATCAGCTTGAGAGGAGGGATAGCGATATAATCCCCGTTCATGGTCGTAGCCAGGTCTTTAAAGCCGAGGCCGCCTCCGGAAATCTCATAGACCGGTACCGGAGGGATGATGGGAATGCCGTACGCGTTCTGATCGAATTCTCCATAAAGTGTATTCGGAACGAGCGTACCGTCCGGCATCCTTACAAGTTCCAGTTCCGCGGCGAACGAGAAGATATCAAACGCGTCCACGCTCACGTCAAAATGATAATAGGGCGTAAAGGTGTCAACCTTGCCTTTCGCCTTTTCGATCCCGAGACCGAACAGATTTACGTCCTCGATATCAAGAGATGCCTCCAGGCCGTTGATCTTAAACTTGCCCTCCTCATTATTGCCGTATGAAAGCCTGGCAAGGTCGAATTTCGCGCTGTCAAAAATGGTGGCGAAATGAATATTTCCGGAGAAAACGATATTTCCTTCCACATCCAGGGCCGTTTTATTCATAACGGTTGTGGCATAGGGGATATCAACCAGAACCATCGCCGCATTATTTGCCGGTGTAAAAGCAATTTCCAGCTTCTTATCGGTTTTATTATAGGAGAAGACAGGCTTTTGCGAATCGTTGTCTGTCTTCGGCTTATAAAAGCAGAAGGCGGGATTGCTGAAGCTCAGCCCTTTGTGGTCGATCGTCCCATCGGGCTTTAAGTGGAAATAACCGCCATTTTTGGTATCAAAATTTGCAGAGACTGTCTTTGAAAGATGCACAGAACCTGCAAAAAAATCATAATAGCCATATACGTATCTGAAAGTACCGCTGAACACCGCTGCCGCATCGGAAGGGGCGTTTTCATTTGCCTTCAGTTCTTTGACGGAGAAGCCGGTCTGTTTTTTTGCATCAGGAATGACCGCGAGCTTGGCTGCGTTCGTCGCGATCTGCTCATATTCAGAATCAATCTGCAGACCTGACTCGCCCAGAGGGACGACAGTCTCGTTCTCCGCATACAGGTTTCTAAAGCCCCAGGCCTGGGCCGTATAGCCAAGGGATTCAAATTCTCCGAGAGCAAAATCGGATCGTCCCTGGACAGACTTTGTGATCAGGATGTCATGATCAGGCCCCGCTTCGTTTGGAAGGGCCGGGTCATAGGACACGGTCCCCGCTCCGGGACGCATTCCGTCCATCTCCTCATCAGCATCCGGGAAATACTTAAAATCTATTTCTCTTGACAGAGGATCATAGTACTGACCTAAAATAATAAAAGGGTTTGCTTCCTCATAACTGAGCGTTCCGGCGTCACAAAAATACGTGTCGTCATCTATAAACATACCTGTCTCTTGGAGCCCCACGGACAGATCCATCAGATTCGCCACCTGACCATTATCATCATGAATGCCGGAGGAATAGGATGCGAATAATTTTTTCCCTGTTTTCTCGCCTTCATGGCCATAAAAGGGCATTCTGTGATTAATGACATTCAGGCTGCCCTCTGCATGATGCCTTATGCTGTTGGTCGAAAAACGTGCATGGGCATAGACCATCCAGGTTTTTCCGTGCCCGTCCTGCAGATTCTCATATTTATCTTTATAATCAGCATAGTATACAGGGAGGGAGTAGGATCCACGGGTCATACCGTTTGTAGCTTCCACGAGAATGAAGTTGACGCGGCATGTAATCGTAATGTTAGAATTATAATCGAAAACATAGTTGAGGATCAGGTGCTGTTTTCCCTGATCATACGTCACCGTTTCCGCAGTGACGGATTTCGGAGTCAGAACTCTTTCTGGTTTACCGTCAAATTGCACTACGAACTGCAGCTCCTGATAGATGGAATTGTTGATCGAAGTCTGGAGCGTTCCGCTGTAATACTTTGTCGGAACAGTCCGAAAACGGGTACCTTTCGAGGCACCGGTATCGATCTCCATCGTTATATAATCGTTTTTGAGCTGGATGACTCCGCTCTGGCCCGGAGCGTTTACCACCTGGGCGGGGTCGTAATCCTCCTTGTCTTTCACCGGGCCGACCCATGCGAAAGTCTCCGTCGGTAGAATTCCGATGCACAGGATGAATGACAACAACATTGCCAGCCATCGTTTTAAGTACCGACTTTTTGAATTCATAGCATCCTCCCATAAAAAAGAAAATAATGGAAAAAGGTACAGAAAAAGTTAACAGAAAATAAATTATAGTGATCCGTGTAACCGGCATGACAAAAGTTTTGCTGATTACCAGACCATTATAGCATTAAAATTAACTCTTTTTCACAATTTGTTTATTGAATTTCTGATAATTTTTATCTGAAAGGACTAAAGATATGAAAAATTGATTTATTTACAGAGGAAGCTTTGGCGGGTCAGAAGAAGTGCAGGTGCCCGCGGGGGGATTTCCCTTGAAAGGAAAAGCTTCACGCGGGGCGGCAGGTATGCATTTCCTTTCAGATTCCTGTCCGCAGGGGGCGGACAGGAATCTGAAAGGGTCCATAAGATGTCAGGCAAACATATCGAACAACGAAATCTGGTTGGTCTGGGGCAGATCGCCCAGAAGCCCCAGATCATGCATTTTTTCGATGACTGTCTTTGGCACCTTGGTCCGGTTCCAGAAGTCGTCACGCGAGATAAAGGGACCGTCCTTTCTGGCTTCAACCACGGCATCGGCAGCTTTTTCACCCATGCCGTCTATGCTCTTAAGGCTTGGCATGATCTTTCCGTCCACGACGGAGCACAGGCGAGACTGGGCTGTATAGATGTCGATGGGCAGAAAATCATATCCCCGTGCGTACATTTCACGTACGACCAGGCAGTCATCGAGAGTGGTCTGTTCTTTCGGGGTGAGCTCATCCTTTCTGCGCTGATAATCCGCCATCACTTCCAGCAGATGCTCCTGTCCCCTGCACATGATCTCGTAGGAGAAGGCCGAGGCGCGGATACTGAAGTAGGCGGCGTAATAGGCCAGGGGATGATGCACCTTGCAGTAGGCGATGCGCAGGGCCATCATGACGTAGGCAGCCGCGTGGGCGCGCGGGAACATGTATTTGATCTTGAGGCAGGAGTCGATGTACCACTCCGGCACCTTTGCCGCCCGCATGGCCTCCTTCATCTCCGGGGTGAGTCCCTTGCCCTTGCGGACGGACTCCATGGTCTTGAAGGAGAGCGACTTGTCCATGCCCTGGGCGATCAGGTAGGACATGATGTCATCGCGGGTGCAGATGGCGGTCGACAGGACGGCCTTGCCCTCCTGGATCAGGGTCTGGGCGTTGCCCAGCCAGACGTCCGTGCCGTGTGAAAGACCGGAAATACGCACCAGCTCCGACATGGTCGTCGGGCGCGTGTCGTCCAGCATGCCGATGACGAACTTGGTGCCGAACTCCGGGATCCCAAGCGACCCCACATCGATGCCGCCGTTCTGTTCCGTCGTGATCCCCAGCGCCTCGGTATTTGAAAAGAGCTTCATGGTCTCGGGGTCGTCAAGGGGAATTTCCACCGGATCAAGTCCGGTCAGGTCCTGAAGCATGCGGATCATGGTAGGATCGTCATGTCCCAGGATGTCCAGCTTTAACAGGTTGTGGTCGATCGAGTGGTAATCGAAATGAGTCGTGACGATGTCAGTCATCATGTCGTTTGCGGGATGCTGGACAGGCGTGAAGGTATTGATGTCTTCGCCCAGGGGAAGGACGACAATTCCGCCTGGATGCTGGCCGGTGCTTCTGCGGATCCCGGTGCAGCCCGAAAGAAGCCGCTCGATCTCGCAGTTTCGTTTTGCTATGCCCTTATTTTCAAAAAAGTGCTTGACATAGCCGTAGGCCGTCTTGTCTGCGACGGTCGCTATGGTCCCGGCCTTGAAGGTCTGTTCATGGCCGAAAATGACTTTGGTGTAGGCATGTGCCTTGGACTGATATTCGCCGGAAAAATTCAGGTCAATATCCGGCTCCTTGTCGCCCTTGAAACCCAGGAAGGTCTCAAAGGGAATGTCAAAACCGTCTTTTTTAAGATCCTGTCCGCAGTTTGGGCACTTCCTTCTGGGCAGGTCGATCCCGCACTTGCCCTGATACTGCATGACGAGTTCTGAGTCGAAGTCGGAATAATGGCAGTTGGGGCAGTAATAATGGGGAGGCAGTGGATTAACCTCTGTGATTCCGGACATGGTCGCGACGAAGGAAGAACCGACGGAGCCGCGGGAACCGACCAGATATCCGTCCTCAACGGACTTCCAGACCAGCTTCTGGGCGATGATGTACATGACCGAATATCCGTTGCTGATGATCGAGCGCAGTTCTCTCTCAAGGCGCTCGCTGACAATCTCCGGGAGCGGGTCGCCGTACATGCTGTGGGCCTTGTCATA
>DEPS01000016.1:8499-12893 GCA_002358875.1 Lachnospiraceae bacterium UBA3386
GCGTCCACCATATCCGCTATACGGCGGGTATTCGTTACGACGACCTCCATTGCCTTTTTGGCGCCCAGATAGGCAAATTCGTCCAGCATTTCCTTTGTCGTGTGAAGATACAGGGGAGCCGGGTCCTCGTCGGACATTCCCATCCCCTCCTGGATGATCGAGCGGTAGATCTCGTTTTCCGGATCCAGAAAATGTACGTCGCCGGTGGCGACGACAGGCTTTCCGGCCTGCTCGCCCAGGCGCACGATGGTGCGGTTTAAATCAAGAAGGTCCTCTTCCGTACGGATCTGGGGATACTTTTCCTGCATCTTTTTTGATTCCAGAAGGAAACGGTTGTTATCCCTTGGCTGTATCTCCAGATAGTCGTAAAAATCCACGATCCCGGCCAGGACTTCGTCCGAGCGCTGCTCAAGGACTGCCTCCATCAGCTCTCCCATGACACAGGCGCTTCCCACAATAATACCTTCCCGGTGCTGCATAAGCAGGCTCTTGGGTATCCTGGGCTTTTTGAAAAAATAGGTCAGGTGGGACTCGCTGACCATGGTATAGAGATTGGTCCTGCCGGTCGTGTTTTTGGCAAGAAGAATGCAGTGATGGGTGCGGAGGCGTTTGACAGTCTCCGGTGTAGGTACACAGAAAGCCTCGATATCGCGCAGAGACAGGACATCCTGCTGCTGAAGCATGGGAATCATTTTCAGAAGGATACCCGCTGTGCACTCCGCGTCATCGACAGCGCGGTGGTGGTTTTCGAGGGAGACGCCGAGGTTCTTTGCGACCGCATCCAGGGTATACTTTGCGTGCCCTGGAAGCAGGGCACGCGCCATACCCAAAGTATCCAGGGTCGTAAAGCTGCAGGGCAGCCCCAGGCGCCCAGCATTTGCTTTCACAAAGCCTATATCAAATCCTACGTTATGTCCCACCAGGATACAGCCGCTGCAAAATGAAAGGAATTCGGGAAGCACATTTTCTATGGGCTCCTCCCCGATGACCATGCTGTCGCTGATCCCCGTAAGCTGGGTGATCCTGAAGGGGATGGGCTCCCCGGGGTTTACAAAACGGGAAAACCGGTCTGTGATCCTGCCGTTTTCGATCTTTACCGCTCCGAATTCGATGATCCGGTTCTTTTCCGGAGAAAAACCGGTGGTCTCAAGGTCGAACACGACCACAGAACGTTCTGCCAGAGACCTGTCCATATCCTCGTCCGAAACAGGATCAACGCTTTTTACAAGATCGTCGACAAGGTAGCATTCCACTCCGTAAAGGACCTTGAAGAAATCCTGGCTGTCTACAGGGGGCTGGCCGGCTTCTTTTCTCTTTTTATTTTCCGCTTTTAAAAGGTCCTCGCGGACATGTCCCGCATCAGGAAAGGCCTGAATATTTCCGTGATCCGTTATGGCAATGGCCGGCATACCCCACTGGAAGGCTCTTTTTACCAGATCCTTGCACTCGGAGACGCCGTCCATATCGCTCATCTTAGTGTGGCAGTGGAGCTCGACCCGCTTTAGCTGTGCGTCATCTACGCGCGTCTTTTTAAAAGAAGGAATCTTCATGATGCCCTGGATCGAAGAGAGGATGACCTCGCGGTCGAAGGTATCCATGACAGCGGCTCCCTTGACCTTGACAAAACTCCCCTTTCCGAGATCCTTCAAAAGCTCGTCCGCTTTATCTGTCGGGACAAAAAGCTTGCAGTAAATGGAATCCGTAAAGTCTGTCAGAGAAAACTTGACAATGGTCTTGTCGTTTCTGATGTCTCTCCGGTCGTTTCCCAGGATCTGGCCGCGGATGACGATCTCTCCGATCTCCCCCACTACGTCCGAAATGGGGACCGCATCTGTCAATACCTCGCGGCCAAACACGACGTCCGGATGGGAAGACCGCTTGAGGGTATACTCCCTGGTCTGTTTCGTCCCGCGCTGGCCTTGCCCGAATGAGCCCCGGCCGGATCCGTTTTGTCCCGTAGATTTCCTGGCTGAAGCATTTGTGCCGAAAGCTTTGCGGTCATTTTCCCTGACAGCTGCAGCGGGCGCGTCAGAACCCTTCTTTTGTGAAACCTGTGATTGTGAAGCCTGTGATTGTGAAACCTGTGATACAGCTTTTTCTGTGGAAGCAAAATCATCGGATGTTTTTGTAAGGGAATCCGAAAAAGCTTTTGTCTGTGATCCATTCCCTCCATCGGCATTGGAGATGCCGGTTTTGTTTCCCGGCACAACAGGCTCACCGGACCTGGATCCGGACGGATTCAAACCGCCTGCCCCGGACAGGTCCAGCGTAACAGTCAGGGTTGCGGGCACACCGCAGCGGTCCCGGAAAATCCGGTTCAGGGCCTCCTCAAGGCGGTCCCTCAGACTCCTGCTGATGCAGCTGTCCCTCATGCAGATCTCGATCTCTCCGCTGTCCCCGTAGCTGATCCTGGCATCTCTGAAAAAAACCCCCATAACGGGGGAGAAGGAGGATATCTCGCAGCTGATCGAGTCACCGTACTCTTCCATCAGCTTCCGGGGGGTATAAAGGCTTGAAAGACTGTAATGCTCCTCCACATAGACTTCGACCCTGCGTCCCTCAAAAAGCTGGTCCTCCATTTCCTTCTGCATGCGAAACACCTGATCCTTATGGATCAGGTGTTCTGAGTGAAGGCAGACCTTGAGGCGAGTCCGTTCCCTGTTGGCGGTGAGGCGCTCGACCCTGGTATCTTCAAAATAGTCCTTTAATTCCTTCCTGACCTTAAGCTTTGGAAAGACTTCAAAAAAAGGTTTGGACATAAATTTTCCTTTTTGAAATAAATTTCATGATCAGGACCAGCTGTCAAGCTCTGCTTTGAGAGCGTCGAGAAGATCTGTCTCGGGCATTTTCCTGACGATCTGTCCTTTTTTGATGAGAAGGCCCTCTCCGGCACCGCCGGCAATGCCTATGTCAGCTTCCTTTGCCTCTCCCGGGCCGTTCACCGCGCATCCCATGACAGCGACTCTGATATTTAGATCATAACCCTGCACCAGGGTCTCCACCCGATTGGCCAGGCCGACCAGGTCTATCTTTGTCCGTCCGCAGGTCGGGCAGGAAACCACGTCGATGCCGCCCTTGCGGAGGCCAAGCGTGCGAAGGATCATTTTTGCGGATTTGATCTCCTCCGCCGGATCGCCTGTCAGAGAAACGCGGATGGTATCTCCGATCCCCTGATAGAGGATGATCCCAAGGCCAATGGAGGACTTGATGTTGCCGCTGTAGAGCGTCCCCGCCTCCGTGATACCCACATGGAGCGGATAATCCGTCTCCTTTGCCAGAAGCTCGTGGGCCCTGGCGCAGATGAGGACATCGGAGGATTTGATGCTGATGACGATCTGATCGTAACCGCACTCTTCCACCATATGCACCTTGTCAAGGGCGCTTTCCACAAGACCCTCGGGCGTCACACCGCCGTATTTGGCCACAAGCTCTTTTTCGAGCGATCCGCTGTTTACGCCGACGCGGATGGGAATATTCCGTTCCTTTGCGCAGCGCACGACTTCATGAATCTTTTCCTTCCCGCCGATATTTCCGGGGTTAATGCGGATCTTGTCCGCACCCTTCTCCATGGCCAGAATTGCCATTTTGTAGTCAAAATGTATATCAGCGACAAGAGGGATATGGATCTGTTTTTTGATCTTGCCGATTGCATCCGCAGCCTCCGCCGTGGGACAGGTGCAGCGGATAATCTCGCAGCCCGCTTCCTCCAGGCGCAGAATCTGTGCCACGGTCGCCTCCACGTCTTCTGTGGGCGTATTGGTCATGGACTGGATCAGGATCGGGTTTCCGCCTCCGATCACGCGGCTGCCAATGCGGACAGTTTTTGTATGATCACGATATGCCATGGTGTCTCTCCATTATATGAAAAACAAAGGTTTCGTCAGGTGATGAAGGGTCAGGAATTTTCAGGAAAAAAACCTGGAAATGTCGTTAAAAAGAACCAGGATCATCACAAACATGAGAACGGCGAAGCCCGCCAGATGAACCATGCCCTCCTTTTCCGGCGGAATGGCCTTTCCGCGGACTGCTTCAAGCAGTAAAAAGATAAGCCTGCCTCCGTCAAGCGCAGGCAGCGGGAGCAGGTTTATGACGCCGAGGTTGACCGTCAACAGGGTCGAGAGACTAAGGAAGGTCAGGATGACTGCTGCCGGGCCGTAGGGCGCGGTCTCTGTATAGGTGTCATCAACGACCTTTACGACACCGACAGGTCCTGCGACATCGTCCTTTGAAAAATGTCCCCGGAAGATCAGGCCAAGAGATTTATAGGTCGCTTTCAGCCAGTAAGCGGTCTCGTAAAATCCATACTGAAAGACCTGGAGCGGATTGCACTTGAGGTACTGTCCTGCCCCCCTTATCCCGATGTAATATCGATCATCTTTCTCGTCGTACCGGGG
>DEPS01000016.1:12983-29099 GCA_002358875.1 Lachnospiraceae bacterium UBA3386
TTCATCATGGAGACCAGGGTCACTTCCCGGTAAATATGGATGCTCTCTCCGTTTATCTTTGTGATCAGGTCCCCTGCCTGAAGACCTGCCTCCATAGCGGCAGAATCCGGAATCACCTCCCGGATGACAGGCAGATCAGTTCCTGTAAAGGCCACGAGAATAAAGGAAAAAACAAGTCCAAGGATAAAATTAGCCATGGGGCCGGCCAAAACGGCGGCGATCCTGGCTGAGACCGGAGCATTCGGAAAAGAATGCTCATCAAGCTTACGGCCGTCTTCCTCATCGAGGCCGTCCAGGCCGTCAAAAATACAGGCCCCCCCGATCGGCAGGAGCCGGATGCACAGATCCGTTTCTTTTCCTTTTTTGCGGTAAAGAACCGGGCCCATGCCGATATCAAACTCATTTACGCGGATCCCGTTCCTTCGCGCGACAGCATAATGGCCAAACTCGTGCGAAATAACGATTACGCTGAAAATGATGAGAAAAATCAGAATACTCACTATCATTTAGAGTTCCTTATAAGAAGTCTTCCCCTTGAGGATGAAGGAATCCTATCTCCCGAAGGAGAAAGGACGCAGGGGCGGAAAACGGACCGGAACGATCCGGAGGTGTCAAAACCTTTAAAACCTGTCCATCAGCAAAAAGGACAGGTAATAGATCAGGGGAGCCGTAAAGAGCACACTGTCGAAGCGGTCCATGATGCCCCCGTGCCCCGGGATCAGGTTCCCGTAATCCTTGATATTATGATCGCGTTTAATGGCAGAAGCTGCAAGATCCCCCGTCTGGCCGATAATGCTGCCGCAGATACCGATGATCAAAAATATAAGAAGCATGTCGGAAGTCGGGTCTATCCTGCGAAGGATGAGCGCAATGATGCAGCTTGCTGCAGCAGAGCCCAGCACGCCGCCAATGGCACCCTCAATGGTCTTTTTGGGGCTGAGTTCGGGGGCGAGCTTATGACGCCCCAGCATCATTCCCGCCGCCAGCGCACATACGTCACTGACAGACGAACAGATAAAAATAAGCAGATAGAGAACGACCCCATGGCGCAGGTTTCGTGTCCTGCAGATAAAGGACATAAGTATGGGAGCGTAGAGGAATGCTGTCACGGCACCTGTCGCCTGAAAAGATTTTTTTCCCGGGTAGGTGAAGATGTAGATACCCATGGTCAGAAGAAAATCAATAAAGATGACCATTACTGTCCAGAAATCCGCCGCCGAGATCATGCCTGCGCTGTTGACCAGACCATAACGCCATTCTATATACATCAGCCCCGCATAATATACGACTGTGAGTAAGATTCCCGGGAAGACGATCAGATCAGGAAGGATTCCGCTTGCGTTCTTTGAACTGTCAACAGCTGCTGACATCCGGTCTGATTTTCTCCTGCCATAACCGGTTCTGCCGGGATCAGCGGATCCGGTCCTCCGGGACTCTGTTTTACGAAATTCAGTATCCCTTTTTCCTTTTACGCCGGTACACATGACGTTTGTCAGTTCCATAAAGCCTATAAAGCTCAGGAACATCAGGATCAGATAAAGAGGGTAGGAACCCAGAAAGCCAAGGCCGACAACGGCTGCGGCAATGATCACGCCGCTTATAATTCTCTGTTTCATCAAGATAGTCTCCATATTGAAGAATCATTTGACTCCGCCGTAACGGCGTTCGCGGCGGCCATAGGCCTCAATAGCCTTCTCCAGTTCGGCACGGTCGAAATCCGGCCAGGCCTTGTCGGAAAAATAGAGCTCCGCATAAGCGATCTGCCAGAGCAGGAAGTTGGAAATGCGCTGATCCCCGCAGGTACGGATAAGCAGATCGGGGTCAGGAATGCCCGCCGTATCCAGACAGCTGTCCAGAAGCTCCTCATCTATTTGTGATGGATCTTCCAGAAGGCCTTTTTGGGCAGCCCGTCTGACAGCGCGCACGATCTCGTCACGCCCCCCGTAATTGATGGCGATCTGGAAACCGATACCGGTATTTGACCTGGTATCCCTTTCCAGATCCGCAATTGCCTCTCTCAGATCAGGGTCAAGAGCAGACTTATCACCGATCACGCGCACCCTGACATTGTTTTTGGCGCATTTGGCCAGACTGGTCTTCATATATCTGCGCAGCAGATTCATCAGGGCCTTTACCTCGGGAGCAGGCCTGGACCAGTTTTCCGTGGAAAAGGCATAGAGTGTGAGGTAGCGGATCCCGAGATCATCAGCATCCTCAAGGATCTGCTCTGCCACCTTTGCCCCCTGTGTATGTCCGAAGGTTCTGGGCATTCCGCGCATCTTGGCCCAGCGCCCGTTTCCGTCCATTATGATAGCGACATGTGCAGGGATCCTTCCTGCCATTTCTTTACTTTCCGCGCCCATATCATGTACCCTCCGGGGCATGCACCCTTAAACTTCGGACAAGCGTCCTTTTTTATCTTTCCAAAGCCGGATATACAGCCGGCGATTTCAGGCATTGCCGGCCGTGAAAAGCCCAATCGGCCGCCGGCTTTAAAATTTCATGAAAACATGGCGCAACCGCCCCTGCCTGAGGACGGTTACGCCGGTCATGCAAAAATAATACTGACTGTACGGTCATAGCGCCTTGGTGCTCCTGCATGAGTGCAGAATGCAGCCGTAAAGGTCGAAATAATTCGTTAACTATCAGGCTTGAGAAGAATACAGATCAGACTGTCATGATCTCCTTTGTCTTTTCTTCGATAGCCTTGTCGATCTTCTTGACAAACTTCTCCGTGATCTTGCCAAGCTCGTCCTGAAGCTCTGCAACAACGTCCTCAGAGACATCTTCGCTCTTTTTAAGCTTCTTAAAAGCTTCGTTTCCGTCGCGGCGGATGTTGCGGAGGGCGACCTTTGCCTCTTCCCCCATTTTCTTTACATCCTTGGAGAGCTGTTTGCGGCGCTCCCCTGTAAGCTCGGGGAAAACAAGACGGATCATAGTACCGTCATTTGTAGGGTTGATGCCGATGTCGGAAGCTGAGATCGCCCGGCTGATCTCCTTGAGCATCTTCTTTTCCCAGGGAGAGATCTGGATGATCCTGGCCTCGGGAACGGAGACGTTGGCAAGCTGCTGGATGGGCGTAGGGGATCCATAATAATCAACGCGGATCTTGTCAAGGACATGCGGGTTCGCCCTTCCGGCACGGACGGCCTGCAGGTCGGTCTCCAGATGAGTCAAGGTCTTTTCCATCTTTTTTTCATAAGTCTGAACTCTGTCGCTGCTCATAATAAATACCCCTTTCTGCATGATCATTTATTAATCCGTGGTAATAACAGTTCCGGTAAAATCACCTGTAGCGGCGCGCACAATGCTCCCGGGAGCCTGAAGCGCGAAAATACGCATCTCCATGCCGTTTTCTTTTGCGAGGACTGAAGAGGTCATGTCCACTGCCTGAAGATTGCGCTCAACGACTTCCTGATAGGTGAGTCTGTCAAAACGCTTTGCCTCAGGGTTTTTGGCAGGGTCGCTGTCGTAGACGCCGTCGACATTCTTTGCCATGAGGATCATATCGGCTTCCACTTCGACCGCGCGAAGGACAATACCTGTATCTGTTGAGAAATATGGATGTCCGGTGCCGCCCGCAAAGAAGACAATGGTCCCCTCCTGCAAAAGCTTTACAGCGCGGTCCTTCGAAAACTGCTCCGTGAAGGTACCGCAGACAAAGGGAGTCAGGATCTGCGTGGAAAGGCCGGCGCCGCGGAAAATTTCCGATACGTACAGGCAGTTCATGACTGTAGCCAGCATGCCGATCTGGTCGGACTTGACCCGGTCAATCTCATTGCCGGTGCGGCCCCTCCAGATATTGCCGCCGCCTGTTACGACCCCGATCTGATGGCCGCGATCATGGAGCTCCTTTACCTGCTCCGCGATCTTTGCAATCACGTCGGCGTCATACAGCTTCACTGCGCCCTTTTCGTTTCTCTTGCTCCCGTCGTTTTCGCCCGCAAGCGCTTCACCGGAAAGCTTCAGAATAATTCTGCTCATTTTTTCTGCCCCTGTTTTTCTTAATCTGAGGAGCTGCCACGTAATCGGCTTTACAGATCATGAAGACCATTTCGATCGATCCGTGACAGATCCTGAATATTGTCCGGATATCTCACCCGGATCTGTGCACCGCCATCTCTCTTTAAAGAAGGCCAATCATCAGAACACACTGCATACCATCAAAGTATAGCATTTATATGGTAATGATGACAAGCCATGATTTACCGCTGCGCGGCGCGCTTTCTGAGCTTGTTGTCAAGAATCTTCTTGCGAAGGCGCAGGTGATGAGGGGTAACCTCGAGAAGCTCGTCCGTGTCGACGTATTCTATGGCCTGCTCCAGGCTCATGATCCTGGGAGGGACAAGGCGGAGGGCTTCATCCGCGCTGGATGAGCGGGTATTGGTCAGGTGCTTTGTCTTGCAGACGTTGACGTCGATGTCAACAGCTTTGCTGCTCTGGCCGACGATCATGCCGGTATAGACCTCCTCGCCGGGTCCGATGAACAACTGCCCCCGGTCCTGGGCGCCGAAAAGACCATAGGCGACCGCCGTTCCGGACTCAAAGGCGATGAGAGATCCGGTCTTTCTGTAGGTAATGTCGCCTTTGTAGGGCGCGTAGCCGTGGAAAAGTGTATTCATGATACCGTTTCCCTTGGTGTCAGTCAAAAAGTCTCCCCGGTAACCGATCAGCCCCCTGGAGGGGATCAGGAAGGTCAGGCGGGTGTAATTGCCCTGGATGGCTGTCATATTGACCAGCTCTCCCTTTCTCTCGCCCAGCTTCTGGATGACGTTCCCGGCAAACTCCTCAGGAACATCAATGATGCACTCCTCGATGGGCTCGAGCTTCTTACCCTTTTCATCATAGTGGTAAATGACTTCAGCCTTGCTGACGGAAAATTCATAGCCCTCGCGGCGCATGGTCTCGATCAGGACGGAGAGATGGAGTTCTCCTCTTCCTGAGACCTTGAAGGACTCAGTGGTGTCCGTGTCCTCGACGCGCAGGGAGACGTCCGTGTTGAGCTCTCTGTAAAGGCGGTCACGGATGTGGCGGCTTGTAACATATTTCCCGTCTTTTCCCGCCAGGGGCGAATCGTTGACGTTGAAGGTCATGGCGATGGTGGGCTCGGAAATTTTCTGGAAAGGGATCGCCTGCGGATTTTCCGGGGAGCAGAGCGTGTCGCCGATATGCAGGTCATCGATGCCCGAGACGGCGACGATGGAGCCGATGCCCGCCTCCTGGACCTCCACGCGGCGCAGGCCCTCGAATTCATAGAGCTTGCTCACCTTGACCTTGCGGTGCAGGTCGGGATTGTGGTGGTTTACGATCACGCACTCCTGGTTCACGCGGATGGTGCCGTTGTCCACCTTGCCGACGCCGATGCGGCCGACGTACTCGTTGTAATCGATGGTGCTGATCAGCATCTGGGTACCCGCCTCCGGGTCTCCCTCGGGCGCCGGAATGTAGTTGATGATCGTCTCGAAGAGGGGCTTCATACTGGCACCGGGGCTTCCCAGATCCATTGTCGCGATCCCGGATTTTGCCGAAGCAAAAACAAAGGGACAGTCAATCTGCTCATCACTGGCCCCAAGATCCATAAGAAGCTCCAGAACCTCGTCAATAACCTGCGTCGGCCGCGCACCGGGCCGGTCGATCTTGTTGATGCAGACGATGATCGCAAGGTCCAGGGCCATGGCTTTTGACAGGACAAAGCGCGTCTGGGGCATGGGCCCCTCGAAGGCGTCCACCACCAGGATGACCCCGTTTACCATCTTGAGCACACGCTCCACCTCGCCGCCGAAATCGGCATGGCCGGGCGTGTCAACGATATTGATCTTGGTTCCCTTATAATTGACAGCGGTGTTTTTGGAAAGGATCGTGATCCCGCGCTCGCGCTCGAGGTCGTTAGAATCCATGACTCTCTCCTGTACCGCCTGGTTCTCGCGGAATACACCGCTCTGTTTCAAAAGCCCGTCGACCAGCGTCGTCTTGCCGTGGTCGACGTGGGCAATGATCGCAACATTTCTGACATCTTCTCTCTTCTGGTTCATATTCTGCCTTTCTTCCGGATCTGCGGCCGCACAGTTCTGACAGAACATTTCCCGCAAAACCACACCTGATTCGCTTGTAAATCACTCTTTTTTGATTTTCAACAAAACAGTATATCATCGAACCGGCCCGGATGTAAACGGAAATCTTTTTTCAAATTGCAGCCCCACAGCAGCTTAATTACAAAAGCTTCCTCACTGAACAAGGATTGTGACTGTCTTTTCAGCTGCCTTATGGTTTGAATCACCGGAAGCCTTTACCTTGACCTTATATTTTCCGGCAGTCGTTCCTTTTTTTATCGTCACTCTCATCCCTGAGATCCTGATCTGGTGTGACGAAGTTTGCAGCGAGACGCTCCCTTTCGCATTTGACTTTCTGACTTCAAAAGACGCCGATTTCTTTTTCAGCGTGGAAGCGGAATAATTATAATTGCTCTTTTCCAGCTTCAGCTTCTGGGACGCCTTGACGATCTTGAATTTCTTTGCGACAGTCCCTTTAAAATGTCCTATTCCTTTTACAGTTACCTTGGCTGTCCCCGCGTTTATGTTGCTGCTGTATGACACCGTGAAATCAACGTTCTTTTTCAAAGATGCGCCTTTACAGGAAACCGAGACAGAAGGCCTGATCTCCCTGCCGCAGTAAGTAGTATCTGTTGTTTTCAGTTTCACGTTGTCAGACGAGAGTTGGATCCGGTTTTTCCCCGAAGCGGCATCGCCGAAATTTTCATCCTGATTAACCTTTTTTGCGGAACCGGTAGTACCGACTCTCCCGTCATTATAGTGAAAGGTATCTGGGCTGATCCTGTCATTTCCAACGCCGATCGATACCTTTTTCCATTGTTCTAAAGAATCGTTGTTGTAATAAACATCTGTCAGCGCAAAACAGTTTTCAAGCGCATAATCCTTGATTTCACAAAGAGTTTTCGGAAGGGTCAGCTTCTTCAGGGCGCTGCAGTTGGAAAATGCATATTCACCGATCGTCGTCAAGGGCGGCGAAAAAGTCATTCTGGTAATCAGTCCGCAGCCGGCAAAGGCGTATGCGCCTATTTCTTCTATTTTTTCGGAACGAATGTAAACATGCTCCAGAGCCGTACAGTTTTGAAATGCCCCGCTTCCGATGGAAGCTGTCTCCCCTTCCAACACTAGTGTCTGAATCGTGTCGCGAAAGCCGTCCCACGGTGCCGGGCTGCTGGCTGTATAGGAATCCATGTATCCCTTCCCCAGGATTCTGAGCACTCCACCGCCATCCATTGTCCATAGCAGATCCTTTCCGCAGCTTCCTTCTGCCACTGGCCCGGCATCCCTGACGCTGCATTCAAACGAAAAGGATTCGTCTGCAAATATTTCATTTCCAGCTCCGATCAGGACAGACTCCCAGTCTTCTTTGCTGCCCGCATAATAGGTAATCACAAAGTTCCTGGAGATGCTAAACGCATAGTCTTCGATCAGAGAGATGCCGCTTCCCAGAAAGATGGCTTCCAGATTATTGCAACCTATGAATGCACTCTCTCCAATCTGTTCCACGCTGTCAGGGAGAACGATCTGACTGAGGCTGTCATTTCTATAAAAAGCTTCCTCCCAGATTCGCGTGACCCCATACGGGACATAATATTCGCCAATACCAGATGCAGGGAAACGCACCAGTTCCGTTCCGTCTTTTGTGAACAGGATATTGTTTATTGACATAAAGCATTCATTCTCTTCATCCACCTCTATGCGGGCGATTTTTTTACAGGAGTTAAATGACTCCGCCGAAAGGCTCTCCAGATTTTTCCCGATTCTGATTGTCTCAAGCTCCTCGCAGTACAAAAATGCTCTGTCTTTGATCTCCTCCAGGCTGTCCGGTAAATACACTTCTTTTAACTGTCTGCAATAGCCAAAAGAAAGCTCTCCAATCGAAGTGACTCCCTCCGGGATCTCGACGGAGGTAAGCTCTGAACAAAACCAGAAGGCTCTGTTTCCGATGAGCCTTACAGTATCAGGAATCGAATAGGATCCCTCCCGCCGCTCGGGATAATAGACAAGTGAAGACAGGTCGCGGCTAAACAGGATCCCGTCCACACTGCAGTAATTAGGATTGTCATCCTTAGCGAATATTCCTGTCAGTCTTGTGGAATTTTTGAGCGATTCAAAATCGGAAAAACCCTTTCCGATCGTAACTTCCGTCAGATTACGGCAGCCGGTGAAGGAATTATCCTCCAGGGACTGCAGGCTGTCCGGAAACACGATGCTTTCAAGGCTTTCGCAATTCCTGAAGGCATCCTTTCCGATACTCTGAACCCCGTTTCCAAGCTCGACCTCTGAAAGGCTGGAGCAAAACTCAAATGTACTTTTCTCAATTACAGTCACTTTGTCGGGAATCCGGATCCTTGTCAGGCTGCTGCACCCGCAAAAAGCGTTTTTTCCTATCCTTGTGATACCGTCTGGAAACAGGTTGTCCTCCTTCAGGTTTTTACATAAATAAAAAGCATTTTCCCCTATAGAGGAGATTTTTTCAGGGAGATCGACCTGCTCCAGCGCATAACACCCGCTAAACATATTATCCGTAATGCTGTGAATATTCTCTCCCAAAACCACTCTTACAAGCTGGTCACAGTCACCAAAGGAAAAATTTCCGATCTCTTCCGTGCTGTCAGGAATTTTTATTTCCGTTAGGCTTTTATCATAATAAAAAGACCATTCCCCAATAGTCACGAGGCCTTCTTCCAGGCTTACAGAAGACAGCTTCCCGCAATGAGAAAAAGCCCAGTCCCCGATCGTCCTCACGCTTTTTGCTGCTGCCGCATTTTCCAGGTTCTCAAGCCCATAAAAAGCAGAGCGTCCTATTTTTGTGACGCCTTCTTCTACCATGACAGATTTTACATAACTGCCGACTTCCCGCCAGGGCACAGTTCTGTCCTTGTCATAATCCTCCATCTCTCCCTTCCCATGGATCCTGAGAACACCGTCCTCATCCAGAGACCAGTTCACGCCATTTCCGCAGGACCCTTCCCTGGTCTGCTCCATCTCCTGCCTCGCCCCGTTCTCCTGCGCTCCAATAACGAAAGAGAAACAACCTGCCAGGATAAAGAGAAGGAGAATTGTGAAGCAGTGCCTGGCAGTCCTTAAAGAGTCAGCTTTTGTTTTTTCTGATTTCATGACAAATCTGATCCTTTCCCCTATATGCTCAGCAATAATCATACCGGCCTATGCTGCAGGCATAAAAAGCTCACCGCCTTTTAGCAGAACAATTTATGTTCAGCTGAAGAATATCCTTCATTGGCATGAGCCGCATCTGCAGCAATCGTTCAACCCGGTTTTTGCGGTTAATGACGCGCAAGACCCATCGAGCCTGGCGAAGGTCTGAATCAAGAACCAATCCTGCCAAGAACCAATCCTGTCTTCAAGGCTGTTCCAGCTGCGCATCAGAGAGCTTCAATAACTCCGGCAGAGACAGCAAGTTACAGCTTCGCAGGCTCCCCTGCCCTATGTCAAACAAAAGCTCATCCCCTTCTATGTCGCAAAGATGGGGAAGGGTTGCAAGCACCTCCAGAGAATCGTTTAAAAGAAGGGAGTATCTTACGCCGTCTGCCGTGGTGAAATAATCCGCGACAAGAAATCTGCCTGCCTGCGTCACATAGGCGAGGTTCGCGTCCCCGGGCAGTTGGCCGAGCCTTTCCCCCGTCATTTTGTCATACACTTGGGCGGGGCTCTGCGGAAGTGAACTGATCCTGTAGCGGTCGGTCACAAATATCTCCGATAGGGAGCGGTCAGGAGGGGTGATCCGGGTCTGTGAGAGCAATGAGCCGTCCTTGGCCGAATAGCAGCGCACAGTCCCGTCGTACCAGGTCACCTCCAGCCAGGATTCCTTCTTTTTTCGTCGGAACTGCTGATCATAGATCTCTTTTGAATCCGGAAACTGCCTGCTGCCCGCAAGAACGCCGCTTTCCAGGGAATAGATTTCAAATTCCCTGGTGCCAAACAGCATGGCGGTACTGCCGCCCGCGCCAAGAAGGAGAACCGGCTTTTTTGTCTCCGCCTCTGTTTCCGCTTCCAAAAGGCTTCCGGGACCCGAAAATGCGGCTGCCGACCCTTTCCCACATAAAAGAGAGACCCGCCTTCCATCCTGCGCCTGCGCGTACAGCGGATACAGAGCTGTGTCGTCCTCGATATAGGAAAAGGCAGTGTTTTCCCTTAAAATCTCCTTTATTCGGGAGCGTCCGCTCTCCCAAAGTGCCCAATGCGTGATACCACGGCCCGTCAGGCGCTCTTCCAGTTCAGCCAGATCCTCCCGCATTTTCTCTGCGGTCGGATATCTTCTTTTGGGCGGGGCGGCAAGCCCTTTTACAAGAATACGTTTAAGCTGCGATAAAACAGTCTCCGGACAGCCGGCCAGCATGGATATCTCTGAAAAATCCGGAAGCGGCGTAACAAGGCCCAAAAGCTGCATCTGAGAGGGAACTGTTCCCGTAAGGCATTGATAAAACACGGCGGTCAGGGAAAACAAATCTGTCCAGGGTCCAATTCTGTCGGCCTGCCCCATCTGAACCTCCGGCGCGCTGTAGCCTTCTTTGGTGCTAATCCTAAAGCCCTGCGACTTTACTGCCTCTTCCAGCGTATAAACGCTGTTATAGTCGATGAGAATGACTCTTTCCCTGTCTCCCCTCCCGATCAGCAGAATGTTGTCCGGACTGATGTCCAGATGGAGATAGCCTGACGAATGAAAAACCTGCAGGGCATCCAGAGCGCCTTTGATGACACGGAGCAGACAGCGGAGGCAGCCATCATTCTGGCCGGAACCTGTCCGGGCATAGTTCTTTTCGATCTCTTCCACCAGGCTCCGCCCGCCTGAATACCCCAACAGGCTGTACAGAGTCCCCTTATACTCAAACGTATTAATGTTCATGTCCATCTCATCGGGATGAGCCGCCGACATGCGGATATGGACATTGTTCCCGCGCAAAAAAGACAGCCTGTGATACTCGTACAGGGAGCGGGCGGAACCTTCTATTACAAGGGATCCATCCTTTCCCCTGAAGATCTTCCCGTATGGATCATAGGGGAACAGCTCCCGGATCAGCACACGGTGGTACAGCTCCGGATTCAGATGGTCTTTGTAATGACCGACATAGGCCAGCACATTCGCGCCCCGCCCGACTGGCGCCTCGACGACGCACTCCATGCCGGGAAAAAGAAGGCGGTCATTTTTCTTTAAATATTCCCGTATATCCATACTCATTACATCCCGTCTGCACAATCCTGCCAGACCCATAATAAAACGAATCAGCAGTAATATATGGTAGTTTTTCCATCGAGAAATTCTTTAAAAGCCACGTCAGCTTCCTGGACAGTTTCGCTCATTTTTCCATTTGTTTTTTCTTATACGGTATACTCTATCCTGTGGAGATCAAAATGACGGGGAGCCCAGAGCCGGCATGGCCTCCGCAAACATCATCCTGGACAAAAACCTGCAGAAAAAACGAGGCACAGGAGCGATCCTGTGCCTGTGAGAAGAAAAGACCTGGCTGCGCGGCAGCCTGACCGCACTGCCGATTGAGTATTTACAGGAAACGAGTTTACTTCATCGTATCTGAAGGCCCCGCCAGCGGCTGAGCATGGCGCAGATTTCCGCTTTCCGGGGCGCGGCATAGCCCGTTCGGACATAGGAGCCTTCCGCGGCCGCGCCGGGGCCCTGGTCACGGATGAGGCCCAGGATGGCATCCGCGATCTCAGGAAGGGTCTTTCTGCTGTCCATGAGGTGCCGTCGGGCATAGATAAGGCACTGGGCGAGGCAGGCGTTCTGCTCGGCATCGACGATCTGTTCCACACAGCGAAGGTCGACCGTTTGATGGTCTATGACAAAGCCGTCGAGGCCCATGGTCTTCGTCTTGACGCGGTCGGAAAGATGCGCCCGGTCCGAAAGGGGGATTCTGCGGGTAGAGAGGACGGAAATCTTTCGTGCATCTGCATCTCCCGCAAGGCTTCCGTTTCCGGTCCGGCCGGAGTCGTAAGCGGACGAAGCTGCAGCCGGGCCATCCGCAAAAGGCAGCTTCTCCCTGTCAAAGGCAGACGCCGCATCCTTTGCCTTCTTTGTGATGTCCAGAGGCCGGTATTCGTCCATCTGCAGGATGCAGTCGGCGGGATAAAACCAGGCGCCGCAGGAGCCCAGGGCCAGAATAGTGGAAATGCCGTTTTCTTCATAGAGCTGCCTTGCGCGGTCGATGAAGGGCGTGATTGGCTCCTTGTCCGGGGCGATGACGCGCTGCATGAGCTCGTCGCGGACCATGAAATTGGTCGCACTTGTGTCCTCGTCGATGAGGAGGACGCGGGCGCCTGCCTCAACGGCCTCCACGACGGCTGCCGCCTGTGAGGTGCTGCCGCTGGCATTTTCTGTGGAAAAACGGACCGTATCCTTGCCGCCGGGAAGGTTGGAGATGAAAAGGCTGATATCATCACAGACAATGCTGCGCCCATCTTCTGCCCGGATCTTCATAGCCGTATCATCCGTAATGACAAATTCACGGCCGTCTCCGGTGATATGGTTGTAAACGCCCCGTTCGAGAGCCCGCAGCAGGGTGGATTTTCCGTGATAGCCGCCGCCGGCGATGAGGGTGATTCCCCGCCGTATCCCCATACCGGTGATCCTGCCTGCGTGGGGCAGGTCCATCTCCACTCTCAGGCTCTCCGGAGAGGAGAAGGGAATGGCATTTTTCAGAGGGAGTTCGGAGACACCGCTCTCACGGGGGAGGATGGAGCCGTCCGCTACAAAGGCGCACAGGCCCCTCTTTTTTAGCTCTTCGCGGATAAAAGCCTGGTCGTCCGCGAGGTCGACGGCAGCCTTTATTCGCCTTTTGTCAATGCTTCTGTAAAAGAGAGAAGAACGCACACAGGCGGGCAGGAAGTCAAAAAGGATCTTGTCCAGCTCCCGGGAATTGATGGTCCTGCCGTTGGCCGGAAATCCGATCTCCATCCTGAAGGAGAGGCTGCCGTCGGGATTCACCGTGCAGGCGCTCCTTTCAAGGATCTCCTGCCCCGGGCGGCTCACTGCCATCAACCCGCTCTTCCCCGATCCGTGCGCCTTTTTGCTGTATTGATATACCGCGCTCCCGAACAGGCGCACAAGAAAGTCCTCCAGAGCAGTGCGACGGTGGGCAGGGGAAAGGAAAGCGGGCGGGAAGGCCGCCCGGGAAGGGCTCAGGTCCACGCTGACCGCGGAGGGAGCCGCAAAAGGATCTCCCTGTACGTGGTCTATGTTGAGAATATAATCCCCGAAATCATAGCTGCCCCGCAGATCCTTATAAGCGGGATAGCTTCTGTGGTCAATCGCGCGCAGCTGCGCGCGAAGATCCGACTGGTTTTTCATATGTTTTTTTCACCTTATGCCCTGCTGATCTCCCGCACGCGGAATACGCCGGGAACCGCGCAGATCTGCGCGATGAGGTCTTCGTCAGGAGCGTTATCCAGGTCAAAGAGAGTGTATTCCACATCTCCCTTTGACTTACTGGTCATGCTGGCAATGTTGACATCAGAGCTTCCGATGATGCTGGTCAGACGTGTGATCATGTTGGCCTTGTTCTCGTGGAAGACGCTGACACGGTTTCCTGTTTCGCTCTTTCCAAGATCACAGTTGGGATAGTTTACGCTGTTGTGGATATTGCCGTTCTCGAGATAATCCATGAGCTCCTCTACAGCCATGACGGCGCAGTTGTCTTCCGCCTCCATGGTCGAAGCGCCAAGATGGGGAATGGTGATGCATCCCCTGTGGCCCGCGACTGTCTGATTAGGAAAATCGGATACATAGCGGCGGATCTTTCCTGACTTAAGGGCTGCAAGAACGGCCTCCTCGTCGACAAGGGAATCTCTTGCCATGTTGATGAGGATGACACCGTTTTTCATCATGTCGATCGCTTCCGCATTGATCATGCCCTTTGTGGAAGGCAGGGCGGGAACGTGAATGGTGATATAATCACATTCAGCAAAGATATCTTCGATCCTGATCACATGGGTGATCTTGCTTGACAGGTGCCAGGCCGAGTCTACGGAGACGTAAGGATCGTAGCCGTAAACCTGCATTCCAAGACTTACGGCAGTGTTGGCGACCAGCACGCCGATGGCTCCAAGACCGATGATGCCCATCTTCTTTCCCTGCAGCTCCGTGCCGGCAAACCTCTTCTTCTCTTTCTCCGCGACCTTTGCAATGTCCTCGTTGTTCCAGTTGGCGCGCACCCAGTCGACGCCTTCCACGATGTCCCTGGATGCCAGAAGCATTCCTGCAAAGACCAGCTCCTTGACTCCGTTGGCGTTTGCCCCGGGAGTATTGAAGACGACAACACCCTTTTTGGCGAGCTCCCCGACGGGAATGTTATTGACGCCGGCGCCGGCGCGGGCGATCGCCAGCACCTGGTCCGACAGCTCCATTCCATGCATGGAGGCGCTTCGCACCAATATGCCGTTGGCCTCTGCGGGATTCTCCGTCACCTCATACAGGTCTGAAAATTTTTTCAGCCCTTTTTCCGAAATATTGTTTAGACATGCGTATTTAAACATTTCTTTTTCTTTTTCCTTTTCTTTCTGAAACTTATAACTTTATGGATTTTTCTGACTGCAGGCCTGGAGCGTTTTCGCGGTTATGCAAAAAGTGCAGGATGCAGCCGTACAGGTCGAACAATCTCAAACTGAACAGTTGGACCTCTTTCAGCAATCCATCTCACCACTGTACAGGTTGAATACTTTACTTTCCTTCATATGCAAGGACCGTATCCACCCGGTATCCCTCAAGCTTTTTGCGCCCTTCGAGCCCTTTAAGCTCGATCATAACAAGGATTCCGGCGACAACTCCTCCGAGCTTTTCGATTAGCTGCGCGGCAGCCCTGACTGTACCTCCGGTCGCCAGAAGATCGTCTACCAGAAGAACTCTCTGGCCGGGCTTGATCGCGTCAATGTGTATTTCCAGCGTCGCTTTTCCGTATTCAAGGTCGTAGTCGACCGACTCCGTCTTCCAGGGGAGCTTTCCTTTTTTTCTGACAAGGACGAGAGGCTTATGCAGGTTGTAGGCCATGGCGGCTCCGTAAATAAACCCGCGGGACTCCGCGCCGACGATCACATCAAAGTCCAGATCTTTCACCTGTTCCTGCATCTGGTCGATCGCAAGCTTCATACCTTCTGCATCCTGAAAGACTGTAGTGATATCGCGGAAAATAATTCCCGGCTCAGGAAAATCGGGGATAATGCGGATATACTCGTCAAGTGTCTTCATTAGTGATTCCTCCTTTTGCTGTTATGAACGCTTTGTATTGCAGGGCTTTTCCTGTAGAGTTTTGCCCCGGTGCGCTGTTCCTCGATCAGGGCTGACAGACTGTTTGCCAGCGGGATCCTGTCCGTTATTTCGGACGCCATAAAACACTCAGCACAGAATTCGTCCAGATCCTCGAACCCTTCTCTGCACTTTGCGAACAGTTTTTTTACGGCTTTCAGACCCAGTATACCATAATAATGGGAAATTGCGTGTCCAAGTTCATGTACAGTCAGTCTCCTGATGTTCATGGTCTCTTCCAGCTGCCGGATCGCCCACACGTCTGCGAACAAAGGATCCTCCAAAGGCAGATGGTTGTGCGGCCCCGGATCGAAACAGAGTCCGTTTCGTTCTGAAAACGAAGTCCTTTCTTTTACCGCAGCTCCACTACATACAGGATCTGTTTTTGCTGATTCCCCTGAAGAAGTATCTTCAGAATTTGAAAAAGGAAACCCCTCCCTTTCAAGAATAAGGCGGGCCGCGCGATCGACTTCAAGCTCGATCTCCCGGGGATGTGTCCCGCTGTTCATGAGTTTCTCCCGCAGTCCGGCAGCCATCAGGGAGAGCTCCTTCACCACGTCATAGCGTCTCAGGATCTTTTGGAGCTCCTCATCCGGGATATTTGCAGGCATTTTACTGACGCGTATATGATTGTAGGATATAGACATCATTTCAATATTAAAGACAGCATTGTCTTTACAGGCGGCAAAGTCACCGTATTTTTCCCCGGAATATTTTGCCCCCTCCTCCATACCGAAATCCCAGACACCCGTGATCTCGAGAAGGGAAAAACGTTCTCTGTATGAGCGGATTATG
>DEPS01000016.1:29147-32251 GCA_002358875.1 Lachnospiraceae bacterium UBA3386
GTAAAATAGAAATATGTATTGCCCCTTCCCGGAAGGGAAAGGATCCTGTCTGACACCATCTGTTATTCTCCCCTGGCTGAACAGCCGGCTGTCAGGTCAAAAATTATCTTTAAGCATCTTTTCCACAACAGGCAGTCGTCCTGCGAAAAAGTCACGGATCTCGGTCTTAGTGATCGTTGATAACTCCAGGCCGGAATCCTTCCCGAAAAAGCGTTTGAAGTGGATATTCATCGGCTCCTTCATTTCCTCTTCATAGCGGTCCAGATAACTGTTCACGGATTCCTCAGAGAAGGCAGTTTTCCCATATTCCAGAATACGCTCTGAAAACCTTTGGCGAAAATCCGGATTCGCGCACAGGCTGGCGAACATGCGGCTTTTTTTCGATTTTAAAACATACTGCAGTGTGTCATGGTTTGTAAGATTGGGGGAAATAGCAGCGGAATTGACGTCGAACAGGATCCAGCGCCAGCGCCCGTCCATGTAGGGATTATCCTCCTGAGTCTGAGCGGCTTCGTTCTCCTTCTCAGCCCGGGCTGCCTCATTTTCCTCATCCGCAGGTTCTATGGCCCGCCACAGCGCAAAGTTGCCGCTAGGCCAGTCGCCGCAGCGCGCACAATAGATCAGCGCCGCATTGTAATTGATGAAGCTGTCCATATCGATGAGCCCGCAGGCCGCTTCATAATTATCCTGAACCGACATGTCTGACTCCTCGATAAAAGTCTTCATCTTCTGATAATCCTTCAGATCGCCATTTGTCCCGACCTCAAGCTCGTTGTTTTTTATCTCGGTAATGTACTCCTCGGGAACCTTGTAGTAATTGCTGAAATATTTTTCATCATATTTTTCTGTCAGATAATAAAAACCCCAGAATTCCCCGTCCAGAAAAACAAAACATGGTTCATAGTGCATGGTGGAAAAGCCCTGCCCGTCCATTAACTCCGAAACCAGCCTGTCCTTCTGCTTGGTATAATAATCATCCCCGCAGGTGGTAAGCGTCAGGCGCTTGGCTTTATAACCTGTTCCAAAAAAATCATAATGAAAACGTGTATTGCCGTCGTAGTCGCGTCTGGCGTACAGATTCAGGCTTTTTGGCAGAAAGCCCCTGCTCCCGCCGCCCTGGATGCGGATGCCCCCTTCCTGCTGCAGCAAAAGACTTCCGTCTGAGTCAAAAAACTGTATGTCCGCCTCCCGTTCCCAATCCCGTCCCTTATTCCGGTAGTTAGCATCCCACCACCACCAGACGTGCCGGTACCAGATCGAGCTGTTGTGAAAGGAATCCGCTGCAGTGAAATCATCAAAGGTCTTTCCTGTTACATAAATACCCTTTTCATAATCGAACAGACTGGCGGGATCGGTCACAATGGATACCGTTCTGATCCCTCCATAGCCCTGCCTTCCCTTATAACCTACAAAATAAGCTCCGGTCTGGACCTCGCTTCTATTGCCGTCCATTTCATAAAAAACAGCGCGGAGAATAGTACATTTGTCAACAGGATAATCCGGGACCTGATAATTCATCACCTTCTCGTCCGGACTTTCCTTCTTTAGAAGATCAATGTCAAATCCCGTCGTCACGTCTGTGCGCAGGGAATGAACATTCTCCTCTTCCGTCACGTCATCGATCCGGATCCCTTTTTTCGCATCGTAGGCATACGTCCCTTCCTGCCCCTTCACCGGATCCGTACCGTCCAGCGTGTAATAGATCTGTTTTGTAGGCGCCTTGATCCTGAGGATAAAACCGTCCTCATAAAAACCGGAAGGCTTGGAAAAAATGATCCGGCTTATTTTAACTTCATTGTTCTCATATTCCTGCTGAGGTGCCTTAAAAGACAGCTCCTGCGTAAAAAGGAGTACTCCAGGCAGCAGCAAAGAGCAAAGGAGGATAAAAGCGGACCGGTATCTTTGCCTATTGAACCATACCATTAAACCGTACATGAAAGACCCCTAACCCGGACAGGCCAGACAGACCTGAAAACTTAAAAACTGCAAACAACAATACTATACGAAATCATCCGGATTCTGACAACCTGTAACTATAACTACATTTGATCCGGAAATCAAAAAATCTCTATTGACAGTTATCCATCTTTGTGATACCGTCAATACAGAATAATCACAGATACATTCCAACGGGTTAAGAAAAGAGGTTTCTAATGATCATAAGCGAACGAATTTTTCAAATCATGAAGGAAAGACACATTTCCCAGACTGCCCTTTCCGAGCGGACAGGAATTTCCCAGCGTACGATCAGTGACTGGAAGCGGAAAAAGACGAATCCCGGCGCGGATAAGATCATTCCGCTGTGCCGCGCGCTTGAGATCTCCTCCTATTACCTCCTTACCGGTGAAGAGGGACCTGAAGAAGTCCGGGTCACCTCCATGAAGGATACTGAGAACGGGCTTAGTGAAGAAGAACAGATCGTAGTTGATTACTACAACAACATGTCTGAAATTAAAAAGAAAAGGCTGATCGCGTATATGAAGGGCCTTTCCAGAAGAAAATAAGGAAAAAACTGCGGCGGAAGGCAGATAATGCCTTCCGCCTTTTTTTTCGATTTTTTTTAATACACGATAAAGAAGCTTCAATTAAGCTTCTTTAAAGAGAATACTTTAAAGAAGATAGTCAGCAAGTACATAATTGCTGACATCGACTCCTCTGGCGCTCAGGCAGTATCCGCCCGGAACTTTCAGGAGTACGCCCTGATCCAGATGTTTTCTGATCACGTCTCCATATACCTCTTCCAGAGACCTGTGAAAGCGGTCGTCAAAGTCATTGACACGGATCCCTTCCGTCATGCGAAGCCCCAAAAACATGAATTCCTCCATTTTTTCCGATTCTGAGAGCCGGTGTTTTTCTCCTCCGCACAAGGGACCGGGGCCCATACCTTCGGCTTTAATCCTTTTGCGTATAAATTCCACGGCGTCTGCTGCTCCGCTCTCATCAGAGTCTTTTTTTATCATTTCCTGCAAGGATTCCATTTGTTTTAAATAAAGGCCAAGATCGCCTGTATTTGAAAACCGCACACCGTCCAGATACGATGCGGCTCCAATTCCCATGCCTAGATAGGGGTGACCTGTCCAATAACCCGTATTATGCCGGCAGGC
>DEPS01000016.1:32266-32667 GCA_002358875.1 Lachnospiraceae bacterium UBA3386
GCCCCCCTGCCGGTGCGGGCAAAATTTGAGATCTCATACTGCAGGTATCCGTTATTTTCGAGATACTGCTTTGTAAAATGGAACATTGCGCGCTCGGTCTCCTCGTCGGGAAGAGAGGGAAGGCATCCCTCATCGAGCATGTCTGCGAGCTCCGTACCTGGTTCTACGATCAGGCTGTATGCTGAAATATGATCCGGGCCCAGACTTACTGCATATTTGAGTGTGTCCGCCCATTTTTCCATAGTCTGTCCCGGCAGGGCGCTCATCAGGTCGAGATTGAGGTTGTCAAATCCGGCAGACCGGGCCTTAATAATTGTTTTTTCGGCTTCATCCGCAGTATGTATCCTTCCCAGCAGCTTTAACTCATCATCCTGAAAGGACTGTACACCGACAGAAAGGCG
>DEPS01000016.1:32690-32968 GCA_002358875.1 Lachnospiraceae bacterium UBA3386
TTGATGCCTGCCTCCCTGATACGGACGAGATCATCCTCCCGAAGTGTTCCCGGATTCATTTCCATAGTGATCTCCGCGTCTTTTTCGATGAAAAAAGTATCGCTAAGAGCACCCATGATCCTGACGATCTGATCCCCGGCAAGAACGGAAGGTGTTCCGCCCCCGATAAATACTGTATCCACCGGGACAGTCACTTCCCTGCCCTGCCTTTGTGTTTTTCCTGTCAGAGCTCCCCGGATCCGGATCTCCCCGATGAGTGCGCGCACGTATTTTTCCCG
>DEPS01000016.1:33048-49294 GCA_002358875.1 Lachnospiraceae bacterium UBA3386
TGCATTTTTTCACGCAGAAGGGAATATGAAGATAAATGGACATACTACAGGGGGGCCAGGACCCTGTCCCTGCCCCCCTGTTTTCATGCCTTTTCCCTGTATCCCGAACAGATGATGTAGACTTCATTCCTGTTCCTTTTAAAAAATCTGTAAAAAGCTTTGGATAACACATTCACTGTGTATCGAGCTTTAGAACATTCATAAATGCTTCTTTGGGGATCTCGACATTACCGACCGTCTGCATGCGCTTCTTGCCTTCCTTCTGCTTCTCCAGAAGCTTTTTCTTTCGGGAAATGTCTCCGCCGTAGCATTTGGCGAGAACATCCTTCCTGAGCTGACGCACTGTCTCGCGGGCGATGACACGGCCGCCTACTGCAGCCTGGATCGGCACATCGAACAGCTGGCGGGGTATCTCATCCTTGAGCTTTTCGCACATCTTTCTGCCGCGCTCATAAGCGCCGTCCGCGTGGACAATAAAGGAAAGCGCGTCGACCGGCTCCTTGTTGACAAGAATGTCCATCTTGACAAGCTTCGATTCTTCATAGCCCTTGAGCTCATAATCAAAGGAGGCATATCCACGCGACCTGGATTTCAGGGCGTCAAAGAAATCATAGATGATCTCATTGAGCGGCAGCTCATACTTGAGCACTGCGCGTGTGGTCTCGATATAGTCGGTGCTGAGGTAGCGGCCTCTGCGCTCCTGGCAAAGCTGCATGATGGATCCTATGAACTCTGTCGTGACCATGATCTCGGCACTTACGATGGGTTCCTCCATTTTTTCGATGGCTGTCGGCTCCGGCAGATTCGAAGGGTTTGTGAGCTCCATCATTGTACCGTCGGTCTTATAAACCTTATAAACGACACCGGGTGCCGTGGAGATCAGGTCAAGATCATACTCTCTCTCCAGCCGCTCAAGGATGACCTCCATATGGAGAAGTCCCAAAAAACCGCACCTGAAACCGAAGCCCAGAGCAAGTGATGTCTCAGGCTCAAAAAAGAGCGAAGCATCATTTAGCTGCAGCTTTTCGAGAGCGTCCCGAAGATCAGGATACCTGGGTGTTTCAGAGGGGTAAAGCCCGCAGTAGACCATGGGCTGGGCCCCCTTATAGCCCGGAAGCGCCTCATCGCAGGGACGCTCGCTCTCTGTGACCGTATCTCCTACGCGGGCGTCACGGATATTCTTGATGGAAGCGGTAAAATATCCCACCATTCCGGCGGACAGCTCATCGCAGGGGATGAACTGTCCCGGACCGAAATAGCCGACCTCCACGACTTCCGCCCTGGCGTCGGTGGCCATCATTTTTACCTTCATGCCCCGCCTGAGGCGGCCGTCCCTGATCCTGCAGAATACTATGACTCCCCTGTAGGAATCATAGAGGGAATCAAAGATCAGTGCTTTAAGCGGAGCGTCGGGATCGCCTTCCGGGGCAGGGATCTTAGTGATCACCGCCTCAAGAACATCATCGATCCCCAGACCCTGCTTGGCGGAGATCAGGGGCGCGTCAGAGGCATCGAGGCCGATGACGTCCTCGATCTCCTCCCGAACCTTTTCCGGCTCCGCCGAAGGCAGGTCGATCTTGTTGATCACAGGAAATACATCCAGGTTATGCTCAAGCGCCAGATAAACGTTCGCGAGTGTCTGTGCCTGAATTCCCTGCGTGGCGTCGACGACCAGGATCGCCCCGTCACAGGCAGCGAGCGACCGGCTCACCTCATAGTTAAAATCCACATGTCCGGGAGTGTCGATCAGATTAAAGATGTACTCCTCCCCGCTGCGGGAAATATAAACCATTCGTACTGCCTGTGACTTGATCGTGATGCCGCGCTCCCGTTCAAGTTCCATGTTGTCAAGGACCTGGTCCTGCATCTCGCGGCTCGTCAGAAGACCTGTCTTTTCGATCATGCGGTCCGCCAGCGTGGATTTACCGTGGTCGATATGCGCGACGATACAGAAATTTCTGATCCTGTCCTGGGTGATTTCTTTCTGCATAGTTACTTACTCTTTTTCCTTAAGGTAGACCTGGACCCGGCTCTGGATAATATCAGACACCTCTTCCGCACTCTTCTGTCCTGCAAAATATGCTTCGGATTCCTCCTTGATGATTTTGAGGACTTCAGATTCACCGTTCACCGAGAAGGTCAGGCTCTTAATAAGGCTTATGAGAGATTTTACATCGTCTTCATTAAAATCCGGAAGCTCCGAGCTGTCGAATGCCGCGGCGATTTCTTCCTGCGTGATATCCTGACTGCTTATGACTATCTCTTCATCGGTAGATGCGGCGCTGCTATTGAAGTCTTCAAGATACTTCTCATATTCCTCATCTGTTCCGTCGTAATCCTCTCTGGCCACCGGTTTCCCTGTCAGATCCTCGGATTCCGCGACGGCTCCGCTGTCTGTAAGCCCCTCCGCAGCATTATCTGTTTCTGCTGCAGCCTGTGTAGAACTGTCCTCAGCTGTTTCGGAATCCTTCTCATTCGTATCAATGACAGAGATTTCCTGACCGCCGATCAGATCGCTCATATAAGCCCTCTCAGCATCTCTTTGTTCCTTGAGATTATCAATGATAGTCTGTGCCTGGGCCCTGAGGGCTTTCTCACTGATCGGAAGGCCGGATTCCATTTTCTCCTGAAATTCGGGAAGAAGGAATCTGCGCACAAAGGACCAGCATCCGTCAACGTCGGAAGCAGAACTGCTGATACCGATCTTGATCGGCGCCGCAACAGCAGCACCCTTATCCTGTGAGGACGGGAATCCTGTGACAGTCACCTTGAGATCTCCGTAAAGCTGCCTGGTCATGTACTCATAATCATATACGGAATTAATATACTGTATGCCCAGAAGCGCCCTGTCTCCCAGATACTGATTGAAATAGTCATTGTAGCGGTCTTCGCTGATCTCTGTGGGGAAGTCCTTTACAAATTCAAGGAGAGCGCGGAACTGATCGTTGTTGAAATCACAGGTGTTCGTTTTTTCATCAATAAACTTGTCGCCCGAAAATTCGATCGCAGACTCGAAAACCGCATCCCTTGTCGAAACACCGAAAATTTCCGAATCCTTGATGCCTAAAGATGCTGCAAGTTCCCTGGTCTTTTCGATGGTCAGACCACTTCCGTCGCCGATATATTTTTCCTTGCCCGCAATACCGGTCACATAGAATGCAGGGACCATGACGAACATCTTTCCGTCTGTCTTGAATGCGTTCAGAATGTTCTGAAGGAAGTCATCTCTTGGAATATCCGGATCCTTCTCGTATCTTTCTGTAAGATCCTGGAATATACCGGAGGAAATGTATTTTCCGACAGGCATTGCTTCAGACATGAAAAGGATGTCAGGTGCGTTTCCGGAGACGATATCTGTGTTCATCTTCGTGACACCGGTCGGAGAATCATAATCATCGCTGTCCAGATCATATTCGCTGTAATCCTTGATCGTGATCCTGAAATCATTGCTTTCCTTATTGAATTTTATGACTTCGCTTCTCACCTCGAAATCAATATAATATCCGCCGAGCGTGATCTGCTTCTTGTCAACGACATCCTTGGGATCGACCGGCTCCAGAAGCCAGATCTCAAGAGAGGAATCGGATCCATAAGCCTGAGCAATAAAAGTACCGTCCGCAGATTCAGAAAGAGCGTTGATCCCCTGGACATCCAGATCAGAGTTTACATAGTTGATAACAGACTTCAGCTCCTTGCTCCCAAGACCGGCGCCGAAAACTCCCGTATCACCTGCAAGGTAGAAATCATTCTGATTTCCGGGATAAAGAACAGCGCCCTGAAGGAGGGAAGGCAGTGACATTACTTCCTTGAACTGTTCTGATTTAACATCATAGCTGCTGACCTTGGTGTTCAGACCGGAATCATCCAACATAACGACGGTCCCATCGTGAAGTACGTAGAGGATACCCGTCTGTTCTTCCGGTTTTACCGAACAGACAGTTTCTGCGTAAGCGCCGTCTTCGGTGCTGTAACGATCAACTCCTTCGGAAGAAACAAGCATAATACTGTCCTGTGCATATTGGACAGACTGTATGTAATAATAATCCTCCTGTTTAGGCTTACGCACATCCGAAGTCCATTTTACATCTCCCTGTGCAGTGGCACAGATAAGCTGGTATGAGCTTGTTGCGTCTTCGCTCAGGCCTTCCGGGATGGCGACTTCAGTCGTAGATCCCGCATTGGCGAGTTCGAAGTCAAGAGCTTCTGAATTATGATATGTCGCAATGACAAAATAATAGCAGCCGTTTGAAAAGACCGAAGCCGCGACCTCATCGTCCTCTCCGATTATAAGATCTTTGACAGCCAGCCCGCTTCCGTCTGTTTTGAAGCGGACGAGTTCATAGCCGGCTGCGCCTTCGCCCTCATAATTGTAATTATAGCCGTAGACCCAGCCGTCTTCTGCTCCGAGAATAGTAAGGCCGTCCTTGTACAGATCTCCGTTCTGGATCTGGACCCTGGTAGAACGCACAACACCGTCCTTTACCGTAGTCTCGGGCAGGGATACAGTGGGAAGATTGGAGGTTTTATTGCCGTCCTCTCCCGCGCCGCTATTCCCCTGTCCGCCGGAATCAGAATTACCGCAGGCTGCCAGAGACAGTACCAGAACCAGTACCAGCACGGCAGCTGTAAGACGTTTGAAAAAAGCAGTTCTTTTCATATTTCTTTTCCTTTCTTCATTTTACAATATTGAGCAAATGAATGTTACTCATCTGTCGCAGAATGTAATTCTTGTGCAGAAGCACCTTCCGGACTTTCATCCGTTACAGTCTCAGGGACATCTTCCGATGACATGCCGTCTACCGATGACATGCCTTCCGTACGCAAAGCATCTTCCGGATCAACTTCAGGAGCCTGATCTGACCTGCTGTCGGGCAGTTCTGCCCCGGCTGCGAGAGGAATATTCTCCTGTCTTTTTCCGTAAATACGCTCCGACTGTCTGTCGTAGATCCTGTCCTGGATCTTTTTGATGATACCTGCTGCTGTCCAGCTCTTATGAGTCGCGTACCACATGGCTGTAAACAGCAGAAAGAGAACAGGAATATAACGGAGCAGCATCTGCAGAAGGGCATAGGGTATCAGCACATCTTCCCAGGCAAGCGAGACATTTTCCCAGTAAGGATAGCGGATCGGAGCCGTCTGCATGCTTCTGACTCCCGGTTCAGCAAGCATGGTAATCAGCCTGATCACATTAAAACGTGCCGTATTGTCAACGACTTTCGCCTGGTCCATGTCAACACCTGACTCGGAAAGAACGCTTCTGACCAGACGAAGCGCATAACCGGATATGGGATTAGGAAGTACAGCCTCAATACAGGTGATCCGGTTTTTATCGATCTCCTGCTTCTGGCCCGGATCGTCTTCTCCGACGTCAGAACCTCCCCACCTTCCTGTGAGCCCCCGGTCCGGATCGTTGGCTGCCGGCGAATCGTCAGCATCTTCCTCCTCTTTTTCCGAAGACTTATCCTCTTTTCCGGAGTTCTCCTCTTCATTGAGATCCAGGCTGTCATCCTCATCGCTGTCATCCAGGCTTAGAAGCACTGCCGCGCCTTCCTTCTTTGTGGCGTCCCTGAATTTATCTGAATCTGCAGAATCCGTATTAAGATCCTCACTCCGGGAAAGCCTGTGTGCCGCATCAGACGGATCATCTGAAGGATCCTCTGCAGGGGCCCAGGCAGCTGACGACGGGATCACATTCCGGTTCCCGGGATCATCCAAAGGAACCGCTTTTGCATCTCTGAGGGAACTGTCGTCATCGTTTTCACCGGAATTTTCACTTGCGGGGTTTCCGGCCGTAGTATACCTGCACAGAGTATCATAAGACACAAAAATGAGATAATTTCCCATTCCGGAAGATTTATAAAATCTTCCCTCAGGTCTCTTAAAAACACCTGCAATGACATGCGGCGCACCGCCGACATTAATGATCTGTCCTGCGATATGGGGAGAACCAAAGAGTCTCCAGGCCGTCTCATCGTCCAGCAGGATACGGTCCTTCATCAGATCATCAGAAGAAAAATAATAGCCGTCCATCAGCTCGAGCGGATGAAAATTAAAAAAATCCCCGCCAACGCCGATAGCTGTTACACTCAGATTCTCGTCTGCTTTGGAAAGTTCGGCGGTGCCAAAGCCGCAGTAACAGATATCGATCAGCTTCGCTCCGTTGTCGATCTGTGTCTGAGACAGAACAATTGAAGCCTCCTCATAGCTTCTGTTGAGCAGCGCATTTAATGCAGAAACAGAATCCTCCGAAATACGGGCTGTATCTGAAATAAATGTACTGATCTGCGCGCTGCCTCCTCCGGGCGTCCATCGGGAAGCGAAATTCTGATCTTTCATCTGGGCAGTGAGCCGGTCACAGTATACCCCTATTACAAAAGACAGGATCCAGAAGACGATACACAGTATGAGACCTGCCTTCTGCCACAGACGCATTCTGCTTAGGGCAATGCCAATGCCGGTAACCGCCTTCCTGTGCCATTCCTGGACGGCATCCCGAATATTTTTATTCAATTTGCCGTCTCCTCTCTCAGGTTTCATATTAAATGTAGCATTTGCGGCTCAGGTCGTTACATAGAATTTGACCTCTGCTGCAGCATAGGAGTTTTTTTATATATTATTCATCTCTTTCAACATCGTCAGCCAGACGCACCTGATCTCCGGAGGTGATCATTTTACTGGAAGTCGTAACTACATAACTGTACATTCCGATCGCGCCGCTGATGGCGGAATTATTGTCGTCCTTTGCCAGGACCTTGACGTCTTCTCTGGCAACAATATAACGGTTACCCAAAGGACTCTGCTTTGTCTTGAGAACAAGAACAAAGCTTCCGTTTGAGTCACTGCGGACTGCGGAATTGGGAACTACCAGGTCATAGGTCTTTGTGCTCTCCGCGACCTGGAGCTGCACGCTATCGCCTGCACTCACTGTGCCGCTGTCGATCTCAAATTTCAGGAGCCTGGAATTCTGCGGGTCGCTGGAATCTGCTGTGATCTGGCGGAGAACGGCATGGAAACTGTCATCATACTCCCAGGAATTCTGGGGCTTGGCCTCTTCGCCCACCTTGAGCTTCTGCGCCTGCTCCTTGGTCACAGAAAAGCTGACCGTGAGCTTTTTGCCCGCGATCCTGATGATCGCAACAGGGGAGTCCGCCGATGTCGTCTCGCCTGCGCCATAACTGAGTGAAGTCACCCTACCGTCTACCGGAGATGTGATCGTCGCACCGATCTCGTCCTTCTGAAGCCGGTCTACCTTTGCCTGAGCTTTGTTGATAGCCTCCTGAGTCCCTTTCAGTTCGAGCTCGGCGCTGATGCTGTTTATTACCTTTTCACGTTCAGTTGTGATCTCCGCAAGCGCAGCTTCCGCTTCGATTTTTCTCAGGTTCGCCTTCTCCAGCTTCTTCTGGAAAGCAGACTTCTTTTTGCTTCCCCCTGTCGATCCGGTGGATGCAACGTCCGAATCCTCTTCGTCCTCTTCATCAACGACTACTTTTTTTGTACTGGAAGCGTGGACATCGCTTTTTTCTTCCTGTGCTGCAAGCTTTTCATAAGCCGCATCCGCTGAAGCCTTTTCTCTTGTGGCTGCATCGAACCTGCGATTGACAGAAGCCAGCGCAGCCTGGATCTCATCATCCGTGCGGTAATTGCCGGCACGCATTCTGGTGATCTCGCTGTCGGAAAGAGTTCCGTCAAAAAGCCTTCTGGTGAAGCTGGCTTTCTGGTCCTCCAGCTCCTGCCTGGCTGTGCGGAGCTCCTCGGACTCTGTATCCTCCAGATAGTAGATCACATCGCCCCGCTTTACTTCCTGATCCACACGAACCGCAACGCTGCGGATGGTCCTGGCCTGCGTCACACTTACAGTATAGGGATCGTCCACTTCCGCCGTTCCCTGGCCTCTGATCCTGGGCGACACCTCTCCCTGAGCAGCCACATGCGTAGCGACCTCGGGCAGGGTAAGATTCATGATCGTTCTGGAAAAGAAAGTCAGTGCAAGCAGGATCATCAGAAAAACGATCGTAATATTCTTGATGATATCCTTGCGTCTTTGCGCTCTCTGAAACGCAGCAAGCTCCTTGTCCTCAATATTCATATTCTGCTCCCCGGCCTGTAGTTCCTGAATACTCACTCTTTAATTCCTCCCTGGTACACAATGCCCTCCACGAGGTATTCCTCACCATACAGAAAGACCATCATCGGCAGGACCATATAAATAACCGCTACAGCAAAGGCCAGCGATATCTCGCCGGCATTGATCCGTGATAAAAACACGGACAGCGGATGAAGCTGATCATTGGATAAGAGGATGAGCGGCTGCTCGACCATGTTCCAGTAATCAATAAAAATGAGGATCGCGATCGACGCAAGGCCGCCTCTGCAGTTTGGAAGACAGATCTGGGTGAAAATCTGCCACTCTCCCGCCCCATCGATCTCTGCAGCCTCATAAATAGACTTCGGGATCCTTCGCATATATTTTGTAAGCATATATACCCCAAAAGGCGAAAAAATACCCGGAAGCCAGATTGCCCACCTCGTATCGAGGATCCTCAGCCAGCCTGAAACCAGATAATTGGGCACCAGAGTGACCTGATAGGGCATCAGCATCAGTATGATATAGGTAAAAAAGATAACCTCCCGGACACGCCCCCTGTAACGGGCAAAACCGTAGGACGCAAGTGAGGCGACAGCAAGCTGAAATACTACGATCGGAACCACATAAAAAAAGGAATTCCAGAATTTCAGAAGATATTCAGGACTTAGCACCAGAACTTTGAAGTACTGTCCGAAAGAAACAATGTCCGGAATAAACTTGAGGTTCACCGTGCTGCTGATAAATACGCGGACACCGTTTTTCTTAGCAAAGATCACACCATAATTGGCATTAATTTCCGAGACCGTCATCAGTGAATTGGTGATGGTCAGGATGATCGGCAGAAGAAACAGGATAGCGAAAAAACCGGCGACCACCGTGCGAAGGATCATCCGGATAAATTCCCTTCGCTCCCTGGTCAAAAACCTTCTGCTCTTCTGCAGGGCATCATTAAATTTTTTATCAGCCAAACCCTTTTGGAGCAGCCCGCCCGGCTTTTTATCAGGCAACCCGATATCAGTCAAACCGTTCATCCTCCCTGCCCTGCGGCATAATTCCTACTCCAGATCTCTCCCGAAATGATCCTCCGCAAGAAACAGCGCGCCGATTACAATAACAATAAAGATTGCCATCATGACTGCAGCTGCACTCAGCTTCTGGTAATCCAGCGACCGGAAGGTGTTGTTCATAAAATGCTGCAGCATATAGAGTGCGTCATATGGATAGTCGCCTGCCATCAGGTAGACCTCCCTGAACACCTTAAAGGAATTGATCAGGGACATGATCGTAACAAAAAGAATCGTCGAAGACAGATAACGTATCTTTATCAGCCAGAAGATCTGGAATTCCGTAGCGCTCTCCAGTCTGGCGACCTCTATCTGATCACGCGGGATATTCGAAAGCCCCGCCATGAAAAGGATCATATTGTAGCCCAGATTCTTCCATAAAAACAGAAGAATGATCGGGACCTGGGCATAGGCTGATTTGAGCCAGTCGATCTTCATCACCCCGAAGCGGGCAAGAAACACGTTCGTCAGACCGTTATAGTGAAAAAGGATCTGCCAGATCATTATCACAGAGGCAGTGGGAACCATCATGGGACTTAAGAAAAAAGTCCGGAAGCGGCTCTTCCACGGCAGACGCTGCTCCATTACCACGGCCAAAAGAAGCGAGAGCGACACCGCCAGAGGCACTGCAACAAGAGAAAACTTCAACGAATTGAGCGATGCCAGTCTGAAAGCGCTGTTATTAAATACTCTTATATAATTCGATAAGCCTACGAAATTATGTCTTACAGGATTATCGATCACCGAGTAATAAATAATGACGAAAAACGGCAGTACAAAAAACAGCGCCACTCCGGAAAGACTCAGCATCAGGAACCTCCAGCTCATCCTGCTGCTGCGGATATCCCTGACCCTCCTGTTTTTCCTGTTTCTCTGTACGAGGTTTTTCAACCTTTCCAATGCACTGCCTGAAACAGGTCCCTGCGGACTACTTTTACCGTCAACAGCCTCATCCACACCGGCAAAATCTTTTTCTGTGCCGGCACAGCCCATATTTTCATCGGATCCGGCCGCGTTTTTCCGAAGCATCCTGTTCAGTTTTTTACCCGCATTTGAAAGGTAATCCAAAGGAACCTTCATGATATCAGCAACTTACCTCCTATACCGCTTGAAGGTGCGGCAGTAAAAATGCGGGTAAATGACCCGTATAACATTAACCGTTTCCGGAATTTATCCTCAGGCATACATACCGAGCCTGAGCATACAGCATTATCATAAACCATTTTTTTTGATTTGAATATACCAGAAAGACGCTTTTTGATAAAAAAAATAATATTTTCGCACAATATGTATGAAGAAATGATATATTCAGACCAAAATATGCCCTGTTCATGAAAAAAGCAGGCTTCTCACCGACCCGCGGTGAAAAAGCCTGCCCGATTTATTCGCGATAATTCTTCCTGTTCAGGAAAGATACTTTTTAAATTATATAGAATTACTTTTTGATAAGAAGCGACCTGCCTGTCATCTCCTGAGGTTTCTCTCTGCCCATCACTTCGATAAGAGTAGGGATAATATCCGCGAGAACGCCGCCCTCATCCAGAGTGTAGGCCGGATCGTAATTCACAAGAATGAAGGGAACCGGATTCGTAGTATGTGCAGTCTGAGGAGCTCCGGTCTCATAATCCACCATCTGCTCGCAGTTGCCGTGGTCTGCGCAGATAAAGAGGACGCCGCCCGCCTTGATGATGGCTTCTGCCGCCTTGCCGACACATTCATCAACGACCTCAACCGCCTTGATGGCTGCAGGAAGGACACCTGTATGGCCGACCATATCGGGATTGGCGAAGTTGATCACGATCGCGTCGTATTTACCGGACTCGACTGCTGCAGTGAGCTTGTCCAGAACACCATAGGCGCTCATCTCGGGTTTGAGATCATATGTGGGAACATCCTTGGGGGAGCGGACCAGGATCCTGTCCTCATTTTCATTGGGCTCTTCTACGCCGCCGTTGAAGAAGAAGGTGACATGAGCGTACTTCTCAGTCTCGGCGATCCTCGCCTGCTTAAGGCCCTGTGCGGCGAGCCACTCACCGAAGGTATTTGTGACATCAACCTTCTTGAATGCGATCTCCTTGTTGGGGATCTCGGGATCATAATCCTTGAAGCAGACAAAGAAGACTTTCTTGCGGGGGCCTCTGTCGAAGAAGCTGAAGTCATTGTCACAGAAGCAGTGCGTGATCTCACGCGCGCGGTCGGGACGGAAATTGAAGAAGATAACTGAATCGCCGTCCTTGATCACGGAAACAGGCTTGCCGTCTTCCACTACGACAGTGGGCTTGACGAACTCGTCCGTCTCACCGCGGTCATAAGCGCCCTGGATCGCCTCGGCAGAGCTGGAGGCAGTGACGCCTTCGCCCTTGGTCATCGCATCGTAAGCGATCTGAACACGGTCATAGTTATTATCACGGTCCATCGCGTAGTAACGTCCGCTGATCATTGCGATCTTTCCGACGCCGATCTCTTTCATCTTCTCTTCAAGCTGGGCAATAAAGTCGATACCGCTCTTGGGAGGCGTATCGCGCCCGTCAAGGAAGCAGTCCACATAAACCCTGTCAAGTCCGTTGCGCTTTGCCATCTCAAGAAGCGCATACAGATGGGAATTGTGGCTGTGGACGCCGCCGTCGGATAAAAGACCGAACAGGTGCAGGTCAGAGCCTCTCACCTTACAGTTGTTAATGGCGGCCAGAAGCTCCGGATTCTCGAAGAACACACCGTCCTGGATCTCTTTGGTGATCCTGGTGAGCTCCTGATAAACGATACGGCCTGCGCCCATATTCATGTGGCCGACCTCAGAGTTGCCCATCTGGCCATCCGGCAGGCCTACGGCCATACCGCTCGCATAACCCTTCACGAACGGATATTCCTTCATCAGCCTGTCCATGACAGGGGTCTTCGCCATCGCGATGGCATTTGCCTCGGGATTATCATTCAATCCATAGCCATCAAGGATCATTAAAACGACAGGTCTGTAGCTCATACAGCGCTCTCCTTTTCCATGTGCTTTTTTCCATGTGCTTCTGTGCAGTTTTCTGTTACGGTGCCGGGTGATATAGTGTCACAAAACGATGTAAACGTGTCAAAAACGGTGTAAAGCGGTTTGAAGATACAGAAAATGTACAATTCATGCCTTTCCTGCAGGCCACTGCCCCTTCCGGACTTTACACCATAAAGAACATAAACCCTCTGAAAACATATTATACTACGAAATCAGTACTGCTTCAAGACTGCATTTGATTTAAGGTCACTGGTCACTCTGTGTCATGAGGAGCGAAGCAAGCTCTTTTACACGCCTGACCCTTCTCATGGCACCTGCTGCCTTGACCTCTCCCCATCGATACTCCCTTCCCAGAACATGCCAGGCTTTTGCCAGACTCAGTCCCTTTTCAGGGTCAGGTACGATCCTTTTTCCGCCCCTCTCGATCAGGACAGCCTTGCCCCAGATATCCTCAAGCTGAAGCCATCCGTCAGGCTTTTTGCAGTTGTCCCCCCAGGTCAGAACGCGTCCGTCTCTGACCTTCCATACCCGGTGCAGCACATACCCGCCCTCTCTGCGCGGGTTAAGAAACATCACAATGTCCCCTTCTGCCGGTTCCCCCCTTAGAGGCATAATGGTGACGTAATCACGGTTCCTCCTGATCAGGGGAAACATGCTGACCCCGTTTATCAGGATCCGCACCGGAAGCTCCTTTCCCTCAAGAGCGAGGGCATGCCACTCGGGAATGGATAGTGATCGATTTTTCACACCTTTCTCCTCCTGCCGAATAACAGCCGTATAGCAACAGATTGTAAACGGCAATTCAATATATGCAAATGACGCCTGTTTCTGAAGGCCGGGTTAAGTATTAAACCCGTCTTTTGTCCTGGTGAAACTATGAAGATACAATGCAATCCCCAGAACAGACCATGTTAATACGATGGTCCATTCTTCGACTGACAGAGAACTGTTTCCGAACGGAAGGTAAAGGGAAAGGAAAAACAGTGAGGACAAAATGGCGGCAAATCCGACAGCAAGCCCTCCTCTTACCTTAAATGGCCTTTGAAATTCCGGTTTTTTTATTCGGAGAACGACAAAGGACAGTGCCACCATAAAATAGGCAGTCACTGTTCCGAATCCGCTTGAGTCAACAAACCATAAAAGAGAGTTGCGGCCCAGGAGCGGTGTCAGGATGGTTATTATCCCTACAAAAAGTGTTGAAAAACCGGGCGTTCCGAATTTGGGATGGAGCCTTCCAAAAGGTTCCGGCAGCATTCCGGCTCTTCCCATCGAATACAATATCCTTGTTGCACCAATGATAAATCCGTTCCAGCTGGTTAGAATACCCATGATCGCTGTAATAATGATCAATTTTCCGAAAAGAATTCTTCCCGATGCAAAATTGACAGCATTCACAGCAGTAAGCCCGCCCCTGGAAAGAATATCTGCAGGAGCAAGAAAGGCAGCGGAAAAAATCATGATAATATACCAGACCGCTGCCAGAATTATAGACGCTATGATTGCTGCGGGAATCTGCCTGGCAGGCAGATCCATCTCCTCTGATGCCTGAGGGATCACGTCAAATCCGACGAACATTGCCGGAACGGACATTACGACAGAAAAAACTCCGGAAGCATCAGTGATCAGAGGGGCAGCGTTCTGGGGGCTGCCGTGAAAGAAACTCAATGCCGCAAAAATCAGGCCGCCCAGTGCCAGAATCGCGGCGACAGCCTCCTGGAAAAGTGATGAAACATAAATACCCACGTAATTGACAAATATCATCAGGATGCCTGCAGCTGCGGGGACCAGCAGCCATGAAGCATAGACTTCGAACCCTGCAACAGTATACAGATATCCTGTTCTGGGAATCGGAACAAGATAATCGATCGCGGAAGCAAGGGCCGGTCCCTCCCAGGCCGCTACGCCGATGTAAGCAAAACAGATCATCCATCCTGTGAACCAGGATGCGTGGTAGCCCATCGCCTTGTAAGCAAAAACGAGCTCCCCTCCTGCAAAGGGGAGCATGGGTGTCAGTTCACTGTAGGTCAGGCCGACAAAGATACAGAGAACTGCTCCCGCCATAAATGCCAGGGCGGCGCCCGCTGCTCCGCCCTCCACAACCCATGTACCTGTCAGGGACACCCACCCCCAGCCGATCATTGTGCTGAAAGCCAGAATGAGAATATCCTTAAAGGTCAGAATCTTTTTTAACTCGTTATGTTCCATTCGCATCATCCTGTCAGAATCGAAATACATTTTCAGGACAGACTGATTCTAATCGCACCGTATCAAATCTCCAAATCTTATTGCTGCTGCTTCATCTTCAAAGCACTCATAACCGGAATTCGGGGAAAATGTCATCTCGGAGAAATATATTTTCCCATTCACAATATAGAAATCCACCCTTACGAAACGAAAGCCACGGCTCAGTATTTTCGCATACGAAAGCAGCTGATCCAGACATTCAGGGCGGGGCATCTCCAGCTTTCCATACCCCTGAACAAAACGAAACTCACACTCCCTCCAGTCAGGATAGTAGAGTCCGCTGTCATAACCACCCGCGCTCCTTGTATTGTGCCTCGTGACCTTAATAAAAGCCGGAAAGCCGTCAAAACAATAGACCCGGTAATCAACAATATTGATTTCAAGAAGTTTTTCGCAGACAATTTTCGGTATAATATCCCTGTACTGTAGCTCGAGTGTCCGGTAGGCATAATTAGTCCCAAGCCATGATGTAAACAGATCTTCCCATTTGCTGAAATTTTCAGACGATTTATCGTAGACGATCGCGTTCCACCCGCAGCCGTGATTACATTTTAGCACAAAGGAATCAGGCAGCCTGTCAAAATCAATTTCTTTAAAGCTGTCGTACACGCCGATCATTGGCACGAGATGTTCTTCACCGATCCTCTCTGCCACCCAATCCCTTACCAGATATTTGTCTGCAAGTCTTGATTTCAGCGGCGTTGCGTCAAACAGCTTCAACCACTGAATCTTTTCATTGTAGGTCCTTGGCTTTTCCAGATCGAGTTTTCTTCGCATGTTCAGCCTGAAAAGTGCTTTTGCCAGCCTGGGATACTCCTTAGAACCGGCTCTTTCAGCTATCTGATACATGTATCTGTCGGAACGGGATGTTCCTGACAGTTCGTCCAAAGCTATTAAAAGCAGTAATTTCAGTCCTCCATATTCAAAATAAGGACCGGTTTTTCCAAAATCAACCACTTTATCCACCTGCTGCCCTTTTTATTATTTTCCAACGATCTTTTTCAGACGCGATCCCATTATCAGCTTTTGTGCTGCATAAAGTTCAAGCATTGTAATAAAAAGAATCAGCATTAACCGAATCAGCAGTATGATCTTACCACCCTGTAAAGGCAGTTTATCCACTAACATCTTTGCGAACAGAATTGACAGCTGGTTAAGACAAAGATAGACGATCGAATCACGTCCTATGCCTCTGACAAATTCAAGAAATATTTTGATCGATCTGCCGGAAGAACGTTCAGACCATTCAAATACGCAGCGGGAAAAATTCCATAAGGAAACAGTAATAAATACAGCATTGATCCAGAACAGCGGCCAGATTCCATACATACCTTTCATGAGATTTATATATCCGTTAACAAGTCCGAGCAGTGAAAACAGTGCGATCCCAAGGCAGGAAACTGCCATTTTCATTTTCAAAAGACATTGCCACCTGTCATTTATCAGCTTTCCAACCTGAAACAGTCCTGCCCCCACCATTCCGGCGTCAAGTGCCAGCGGGAGGTGAAAGGGAAGAAAAGAACCGCAAGCCATGCCGGCAAGCGAGAGTGCTGCGGCCGCAAGTATCGACACATTGTCAGACTTACTTATTTTCTGAGCGGCACGAAAAAGGATCTCCGCGAAAAATGAGGCTGTAAGAAACCATAAAGCACCTGCGATCGGAATGCCGGCCCCTTCCGTGTTATCCCATAACAAAAGATAAAGATCATGGATGGAAAAACTTCCTGTCAGGATGGAATTAATCAATATATGCAGTATACCGAAAAAAAGATAGGGAATAAGCAGCGTTTTTGCCCTCTTTTTCAGAACAAGGCCGATTTTCTGATCGCGGTAAAAATATCCCGATATGATGAA
>DEPS01000122.1:0-1874 GCA_002358875.1 Lachnospiraceae bacterium UBA3386
TCACTTACTTTGCGTAAGATCCCAAAGTGCGCGCTGGCGGTTTTTCTTGCGACCTACATCCCCTTAATGGCAAAACTGATCAGGACATGTATTGAATGGAAGGGAGCGGAGTGAGGACCCGGGAGTATCCGGGGCAGGAGTATCGAGCATATCCCTGACGGAACAATACCGATGGGAAACAATCCTTATGGAATAACAGGGAACATGGAATAACAGGAACAAATCTGATGGAATAAACGGACCTGATGGAATAAATAGAAAAATCCTGATGGAACCTGATGGAATAAGAGGAAACGAACCTGGTGGATTAGGAGGAGAAAACTGGATGGACACTTTGAAGAGCGAGAGATTTAGAGGAAAAGATGGTGATTTCAGATTCCGGCTTCGATTTTTCCGATATTGAGAAAAAACTGTTGGATGAAGATGCCCTGAAAAAGATATCCTGGCAGGACCTGCTCAGGGAGTATGAACCCTGGATCGTCAGAGAATTTGCCGCGCACTCCGGAGAGTGCACACCGCAGCAGAGGACCCAATGGGAGAACGCGATCAATCTCTGTCATCAGAAGATATTGAAGAAGACCAGGATATTTACGCTTTTATTCGCAGTTCTGGCAATCGCCATTTTCGCGGAGTCCTTGTTAGTGAAAGAACTGACATTCCCGATCCGTTTTCTCATGCTTATTCTGGCTGTCTATTGCAGCGTGAACTGCTGGTCGCACTGGCTGCTCAACAGGAAATATTCTCAGGCGGAGGAATGACAGGGGGCTTCCGCCTCCGCCTGCCACCCCGGTAAAACCTCGAAAAATTTACGGTATAGAAAAAGCATGGGGGGAGCGCCCACGGCACGGCTGACGGATGCAGGCATCTGAAGTAAAGGGAATCGTGCCATGGGGATTGGGCTGCGGTATTGAACTGAACTATGTGAAAAGAGAAGAATAAGTGGAAATTACAGACAGCAGGATAGACGCCGGAAAAGCGTTTGACTGGGGTAAGACATCAGTGGATTATGCCAGGTACAGAGATATTTATCCGGATGAGTTTTATAAGAAAATTGTAAAAAGAGGCCTGTGCATAAACGGGCAGAAAGTCCTTGATCTCGGAACCGGTACAGGTGTGCTGCCGCGTAATATGTACAAATATGGCGCAGAATGGACAGGAACAGATATTTCTCCGGAGCAGATCGAACAGGCGGGGATATTGGCGGATGCGGCGGGAATGAAGATAGACTTTCAGACCGTTCCGGCAGAACAGCTGGATTTTTCAGATGGGAGTTTTGATGTTATCACAGCCTGCCAGTGTTTCTGGTACTTTGACCATGAAAAAGTTATGCCCATACTGGCTGAGCTTCTAAGACCGGAGGGGACTCTTCTCATACTTTATATGGCGTGGCTCCCTTATGAAGACAGGATTGCAGGGGCCAGCGAGAAACTGGTCCTTCAGTACAGTCCCAAATGGTCAGGTGCAGGAGAAACAAGGCATCCAATCCGGATTCCGGATATTGCTTTTGAGTATTTCAAAATGGAAGATCATGAGGAATATGATCTGATGGTGCCTTTCAGCAAAGACTCCTGGCATGGAAGAATGAGAGCCTGCAGAGGGGTGGGAGCTTCATTGTCTGAGGAAGAATTAATTAAGTGGGACAGAGAACACAGGGAATTGCTGGACAGGATCGCACCGGAACAGTTTGAGGTTCTGCACTATGCGGCCCTTGCGGTCCTTCGCAGAAAATAATCTGCCCCATCTAATGAGCATCCGGCCATAGACAACCGGTGATCGCGATCCCTGTTCTGAAGGAACTGCATTTATGAAAATCATGATCAGTGCCTGCCTGGCAGGCGAAAACTGTAAATATGAGTGGAACAGGGGACGGTTCC
>DEPS01000122.1:1966-4069 GCA_002358875.1 Lachnospiraceae bacterium UBA3386
TGAAACAGGGGACGGTTCCCCGGTCCGCTTTGGGGAGTGAAACAGGGGACGGTTCCTCAGTCCGTTTTAGGGCATGTCATCATGAAACGTATTCCGAGCCATCGGTGAGGCGGAAATTGAAACGAGGAACCGTCCCCCTGTTTCACCCCTGGTTTACCTTGGAACGAGGAACCGTCCCCTTGTTTCCCCTTGTTTCACCCCGTAAAAAAACCGTGGCGGGAAAGAAAAAAATGTTTGACAAAGAAAATGTATTCCATTACAATTACTTCTCGAGCGATATCATAAATGCGATGACGGCACTATGCCTTTCTGAGGTACACTTCAGAGAGCCGGCGGTTGGTGTGAGCCGGTGTGGAACAGATTGCGCAGTCTCCTGCCTGAGCAGGTTTCCTGAAGCCTTTTGGTGTGTAAGGGGATCCGTCCGGCCAACGTAAAAGGGCCATGTACTTGTTGGAGTACAGCTGAGCGGCCGTGCGAGCGGCAATCCGGGTGGTACCGCGTCAGGTATTGGATTCTTGACGTCCCGGAGGTTCCTTATAGAGCCTCCGGGATTTTTTTTATTTTCCGGAGATTGTTCCGGGCGGATGAAGGAGTTGTTTTTTGCCCGGGAGCGCGCCGACAGGGCGCGTAGAGAGGAGAAGTATATGAGAACGATGAAACTGATTGATGTAACTCTTCGTGAGGGCGCGGTGATTCGCGGGAGAGAGCTGACTTTTAAGGAGAAACTCGAAATCGCCAGGAGTCTCGACAGGCTGAAAGCAGATACGATTGAGCTGGCGCCTATCGGGGGGAGCAAGGCGGAGGAACTCAGCAACAGTACGATCGCTTCCATGGTGAACAGCCGGATCTCCGCATGTGTCAATATCGCTGACGGTGATATCGAGAGAACCTGGGACAGCATCCGGGTTGCGAGAAAGCCCAAGCTTAATCTGCTGGTTCCGGTCTCTCCGGTTCAGATGGAATATATCTGCCACAAGAAGGACAAGGCCATGCTTTCTTTTATTACAGAGAAAGTAAAGGAGTGCCGCTATTATTGTGAACATGTGGAGTTCTCTGCGCTTGACGCAACGCGGGCGGAGAAGGCCTTCCTCTGCGAGGCGATCGCTGCCGCCGTGAAGGCGGGTGCCTATAAGGTCACACTCTGTGATTCTGCGGGGATCATGATGCCGCAGGAGTTCGGCGCTTTTGTCGAGGAGATTATCTCCAGTGTTCCGGAGCTCTCGGACATCGAGCTCTATGTCGAGGTGAGCGATGAGATGCATATGGCGGTTGCCTGCGGGGCCGAGGCGGTCTCAAAAGGCGCCACCGGCGTGAAGTGCACGGCTGTCAGGAACGGCTATCCGACTCTGGAGGAGATGATCCGCTTTGTCAAGATGCGCGGCGCCGACCTCGATATCGAGACCGGTATGCGTGTCACGGAGATCCATCGCGTGGTCACCCAGCTCGAGAAGATCATCATGCCTCAGGAAGAGGATGTCACGCGCTTTTCCAACATCGCGCTTCCGGACGCAGCGGGTGTAACGCTGGATGAAAAGGATGAGATCGGGGAAGTGAACAAGGTGGTTCGCCAGCTTGGTTATGATTTGACAGAGGAGGACAGCGCGAAGGTCTATGAGGCATTCCAGCGTGTCGTTTCCAAGAAGCATTTTGTGGGAACCAAGGAGCTGGACGCTATCGTGGCGAGCGCGGCCATGCAGGTTCCTTCCACCTACAAGATCGTCAATTACGTGATCAACAGCGGGAATATCATCACGGCGACTGCAAATATCCTTCTGGAGAAGGACGGGGAGAGCAGACGCGGCGTGGGAACCGGGGACGGCCCCATCGATGCTGCCTTTGCGGCGATCGAAAAGATCATCGGCCACCGCTATGAGCTGGACGACTTCCAGATTCAGACCGTGACGGAAGGCCGCGACTCCATGGGCAGCGCTCTGATCAAGCTTCGCGCGAATGGAAAAGTTTATTCCGGAAACGGGATTTCGACAGATATTATCGGTGCGTCGATCCGTGCCTATATCAGTGCCCTGAACAAGATCGTCTATGAAGAAGCAGATTCGAATGTATAAGTATTAATGTCTGCTTCTGCGGGCGGCATAGGAGGTA
>DEPS01000122.1:4189-6434 GCA_002358875.1 Lachnospiraceae bacterium UBA3386
CGCATTGCGCTGCCGCTCTTGCGAGCGATATAGGAGGTAGTAAGATGAAATTATCTTTTTCAATAAAAAACTGGCACGGGATCGGATGGGCTGAATTCTGTGAAGCAGCCAAATACACGCATATGACAGGAATCGAGCTTTACGGCATTACGGGACCTGTTTTTTCGGGAAAGGAGAGTCCGACCAATCCGGAACTCGCGGCTGCTTCGAGGCGCCGCCTGATCAGCGACAATCTGGCTGTTTCCTGTGTGGATACAGCGGCGGATTTTGTCGACGCGTCTTTTGCGCGGGAGATGGACGAATGTATCCGCGTCGCCGTCAATCTGGGGATTCCTTACATTGGAATCCATACCTCGTCTTCAGACGCGGATGCGTGCGCTGCCGCGATCACGGGCATCCTGGAGATGATCGGGAGCAGACCGGTCGTCGTCCTTGTGGAAACGTCCGGTCTCTACGCGGATACGGAGGCTCTGAGGGATCTCCTGAACCGTTTTTCCGACGACCGTCTGGCTGCGCTCTGGGATATGTATTCAACCTGCGTGACCGCTGGGGAGGATCCGGAGCGGACGATCACCAACCTCGGCGCCTATGTGCGGCATGTACACATTCATGATTTTAGAAAGAAAGACGGCGCGCCGGTTCCGGAGCTGATCGGGGACGGGAAGCTTCCCATGGAGGAGCTCATGAACGCGCTGCGTTCCATCAATTATGACGGTTTCATTTCGCTTGTATGGGATCCGGACTGGATGCCCGAGATCGCGGATATGGAGATCATCTTCACCCATTTCGTCAATGTGATGGGGCGGTTCCAGAACACGAGGCTGAATAAGAAGCATCTCTACTGGAATAACAGCCATACGGGTAAATATGTCTGGAAGAAGGGGACGCTGATCGATAAGACCTTCCCCCAGGTGCTTGACACCATGGTGGAGGAGTTCCCCGACCAGGTCGCGATCAAATACACGACGCTGGATTATACCCGCACTTATTCGGAGTTCAGGGATGATGTGGACGAATTCGCGAGAGTCCTTGTCTCTCTCGGCGTCCGCGCGGGATCCAAGGTGACAATCTGGGCGACCAATGTGCCCCAGTGGTTCCTGACCTTCTGGGCGACGACCAAGATCGGCGCGGTGCTGGTGACGATGAATACCGCCTACAAGATCCATGAGGCGGAATATCTGCTGAGGCAGTCCGACACCCACACACTGGTGATGATCGACGGCTACAGGGATTCCAATTATAAGGAGATCATGCAGGAGCTCTGCCCTGAACTGGCCGAGAAGAAACCCGGCGAGGCTCTGCACGCCAGGCGCCTGCCCTTCCTTCGCAATGTGATCACTGTGGGCTTTAGGATGCCCGGAGCCATCACCTGGGAGGAATCCTTCGAGTACGCGTCCCGCACACCGATCGAGGAAGTGCGGCGTATGGCGGCGGCGGTAGATGTCAACGATGTCGCCAACATGCAGTACACTTCCGGTACGACCGGATTTCCCAAGGGCGTAATGCTCACGCATTACAATATCGTCAACAACGGCAAGAGCATCGGAGACGGCATGGATCTGTCCACGGCGGACAGGCTCATGATCCAGGTTCCCATGTTCCACTGCTTTGGCATGGTGCTGGCTATGACGTCCACCATGACCCACGGGGGAACCATTCTTCCCATCCCTTATTTCTCGCCAAAATCTTCGCTGGCCTGCATCAACAATGAGCATGTGACGGCTTTCCACGGGGTCCCTACCATGTTCATCGCCATGCTTGAGCATCCGGATTTTGAAAAGACGGATTTCAGCTTTATGCGGACCGGAATCATGGCGGGAAGCCCCTGCCCAATCTCGGTCATGCGGGATGTGGTCGACAAAATGCATATGCCGGAGATCGTCATTGTCTACGGACAGACCGAGGCTTCCCCGGGCTGCACGATGAGCCGGACGACGGATCCCCTCGAGGTCCGTGTCGGAACGGTGGGCTGTGCCTTCCCCGAGGTGGAGTGCAAGATCGTGGACCCGGAGACCGGGGAGGACTGCCCGGATGAAGTGATCGGCGAGTTTGTCGCGCGTGGATATAATATAATGAAGGGATACTACAAGATGCCCAGGGCGACAGCCGCGGCCATTGATGAGGACGGCTGGCTTCACACCGGGGATCTGGCCTGCAGGACGCCGGAGGGCAACTACAGGATCACCGGACGACTCAAAGACATGATCATCCGCGGCGGAGAAAATATCTACCCCAAGGAGATCGA
>DEPS01000122.1:6479-7467 GCA_002358875.1 Lachnospiraceae bacterium UBA3386
TTATCTACACCCACCCCAAGGTGAGCGACGTGCAGGTCATCGGCGTGCCGGACGAGGCCATGGGAGAAGAAATTATGGCCTGCATCATCTTAAAAGAGGGTGAGGAGATGACTTCGGATGAGATGAAGCAGTATGTGCGCGACCACATGGCCAAGCACAAGGTGCCCAAATATATCGATTTTGTGGACAGCTACCCCATGAACGACGCCGGAAAGATCCAGAAGTTCAAGATGCGGGAGATGGCGGTGGAGAAGCTCGGACTCCAGAAGGCGGCCGGTATTGTGACAGCCTGATGCCGGACTCTTCAGGCTGAAAGCTGGGCGTGCTCCGGCCTGACCTGTGCTCCGGCCTTGCCGGAAAATGAAAGAAATGGACAGCTGTTCACAGGGAACAGTTACAGAAAGGGAATGATTATGGCAGAAAAACAGAAGAAATACGTGGCGGTGGACGGGAACGAAGCCTGCGCCTACGTGGCGTACGCGTTTACTGAAATCGCCGCGATCTATCCTATCACGCCGTCCTCTCCGATGGCGGTCAAAACCGATGTCTGGTCTGCGAACGGCAAGAAGAACCTGTTCGGGCAGCGGGTCCAGCTCATTGAGATGCAGTCCGAAGCGGGTGCGGCGGGCGCTGTGCACGGCGCTCTGCAGACCGGCGGGCTTGCGGTGAGCTTTACTTCCTCCCAGGGTCTGATGCTGATGCTGCCGCTCATGCACCGCATTGCCGGTGAGAGACTTCCGGGCGTCCTGCATGTGGCCGCGAGAACGGTCGGCACGCACGCCATGTCGATTTTCGGCGATCATTCGGACGTAATGAGCACCCGGAACACAGGCTTTGCCCTGTTTTCTACCGGCAGTGTTCAGGAGGTCATGGACCTGGCGGCGATCCCGCACCTGGCGGGAATCAAGGCAAGAATCCCTTTCGTTCATTTCTTTGACGGATTCCGCACGTCGCATGAGATTGACAAGGTGGAGCAGATAGACTATGA
>DEPS01000122.1:7543-7737 GCA_002358875.1 Lachnospiraceae bacterium UBA3386
ACGGTCCAGAACCCCGACATTTTCTTCCAGATCAGGGAAGCCAGCAATGCGGACTACGATGCTCTGCCTGACATAGTGGAGGGCTATCTCGGAAAGCTCTCTGAGATCACAGGCAGGGAATATCATATCTTTAATTATTACGGCGCGCCGGATGCGGAGCGCGTGATCATCGCCATGGGTTCGGTCTCCGGCTG
>DEPS01000122.1:7887-9311 GCA_002358875.1 Lachnospiraceae bacterium UBA3386
GTGCTGGACCGCACCAAGGAATACGGAAGCGCGGGCGAGCCGCTGTATGCCGATGTCTGTACGGCTCTCCGCGGCAGGGCGGACCTGACTGTGATCGGCGGTCGTTACGGCCTGTCCTCCAAGGACACCACTCCGGCTCAGATCCTCGCCGTCTTTGAGGAACTGAAAAAGGAAAATCCGAAAAACCGCTTCACGATCGGCATCACAGACGATGTAACGGGGACTTCCCTGGAAGTGAATGAGCCTTTTTATCCGGAACAGGGCAAATCGGTCAGCTGCAAGTTCTGGGGCCTTGGGTCGGACGGCACAGTGGGCGCCAATAAGAATACCGTGCAGATCATCAATGACCACACGGATAAATTCGCGCAGGCCTATTTCGAGTACGACACCAAGAAGTCCTTCGGACTTACCAGGAGTCATCTGCGCTTTTCGGACAGGCCGATCCGGTCCACCTACTATGTAAAGTCGGCGGATTTTGTCGCCTGCCACAACTCAACCTATCTCGATAAGTACGATATCACGGAGGAGATCCGTCCCGGAGGAATCTATCTCATCAACTGTCCCTATGATGCCGCTGAACTGGAGGCCCACCTCACGGCCAAGGCAAAGAGGGATATTGCCAACCGGAATATCTCCCTCTATACGATCGACGCGGCAAAGATCTCCAATGCCCTCGGCCTGGGGAATCATTTCAATCTCGTTCTGCAGTCCGCCTTTTTCCACCTGATGCCGGTCATTCCTGTGGAGGATGCCATTCGGTACATGAAGGACGCGGCTGCAAAAACCTATTTCGCAAAGGGCGAGGAGATCGTGAAACGAAATCTCGCCGCGATCGACGCCGGCGTGGATTCTCTCACCAGGATCGAAGTGCCGCAGTCCTGGAAGACGGCGGAGGATGCTCCGGCGCCTGAAAGAAAGGTTCCGTCAGTCGTGACCAGGTTCCTGGATCCTGTCAACGCCCAGAAGGGGGATGACCTGCCTGTCAGCGCCCTGATGAGATATAAGGACGGCACGATCGACATGGGCCTGACGGCCTATGAAAAGCGCGGTATCGCGACACGTCTGCCGGTCTGGGATCCGGATAAGTGCATTCAGTGTAACAAGTGCAGCTATGTCTGCCCTCATGCGGTCATCCGTCCCTATCTGCTCACAGAGGAGGAAGCGGCTGCGGCGCCCGCCGGCCTGAAGGTCAGAAAGGCAAACGGAAAACAGGCATCGGGCATGCTGTTTACCATGCAGATCAGCCCGCTCGACTGCACCGGCTGCGGCAGCTGCGCAGCAGTCTGCCCCGCTAAGGAAAAGGCGCTCACCATGGTGAACGCGGATCCTGCCAGGGAGGACACCTCTGCCTGGGAGTATACTGTGTCGCTCCCGGAGAAAGAGGATGTCTTTGATCCCTATACGGTCAAGGGCAGCCAGTTCCG
>DEPS01000122.1:9385-9843 GCA_002358875.1 Lachnospiraceae bacterium UBA3386
GCCAAGCTCCTCACCCAGCTCTTCGGAAGCCGCGTATACTGGGCCAATGCTACCGGCTGTACCCAGGCGTGGGGATCCTCCACACCCGGCATCCCCTACACTGTCAACGCCAGGGGCCAGGGCCCTGCCTGGACCAACTCCCTCTTTGAGGACAACGCCGAGTTCTCCCTCGGCATGGTCATGGCGGTGCGCCAGCAGCGTGAGGCACAGAAGATCCGTCTGGCGGCCCTTCTTGAAAAGACATCGGATGAAGAGCTGAAGGAAGTGATCGGGCGCTGGATGGACACATACGATGACTTTGACAAGTCGGAGAAGGCGTCCGACGCGCTCGTGACTGTCCTCGAAAAGACCGCCGCTTCCGGCTGTGAAGAGGCAGCGGATGCCGGCGTGATCCTCCGCTACAAAGACCAGCTGTCCAAAAAGACCTTCTGGATGTACGGCGGCGACGGCTGGGCCTA
>DEPS01000122.1:9941-19649 GCA_002358875.1 Lachnospiraceae bacterium UBA3386
TCCAACACCGGCGGCCAGTCCTCTAAGGCCACCCAGGTCGGTGCCGTGGCCCAGTTCGCAGCGGCCGGCAAGAAGCGCCCCAAGAAAAATCTGGGCGAAATGCTGATGACCTACGGCAATGTCTATGTCGCCCAGGTCGCGATGGGAGCGGACAACGCCCAGCTCATCCGCGCGATCCACGAGGCGGAGCAGTTCAAGGGCCCGAGTATCATCGTGGCTTACGCGCCCTGCATCGAGCACGGCATCAGGCGCGGCATGCAGAACGTGCAGGAGGAAATGAAGCGGGCAGTGGATGCCGGCTACTGGTTCCTGTACCGCTACAACCCCAATGCCGAGCCCAGATTCCAGCTGGATTCCAAAGAGCCTACCCTTGCCTACGAGGAATTCCTGGATGGAGAAGTCCGCTACGCTTCCCTGAGAAGGACCTTCCCGGAAAACGCGAAGAAACTCTTCGCGGAAGGCACACGCATCGCCAAAGAGCGCTATGAATCGCTGAAAAACCGGTAAGTGGGTGGAACAGCGGATGGTTCCTCGGTCCGTTTTGAACTGAAAATGAAACAGGGGACGGTTCCTCAGTCCATTTTCTGAACTGAAGAACGGCAGTCTCGAATTTCACCGTTTCCATAAAAAACCCGAAAATGCTGTATTGTCAGTGATTTCGGGTTTTTTTGTTTCAGTAGAAAGGGAGACCAGTGGGACGGTTCCCGGGTTCGTTTTGGTAAAAGTCATCCAGAACTGTTTTCCATGTAATTGGCGGCTGATTATTTTGGAACAGGGAACCGTCCCCTGGTTCCACGTTATGCTTCAGGAGATAAAATTTATGAATTTGCAGTATCTGTCAAAAAAAACACCGCGCTACAGCATCACGTGCAAGTATTGTCTGCCCGATGCTCATGGGAAGCCGCAAAAAGGGATCATCCTGGGAGTCCACGGCTTTTCGGGAAGTAAGGAGAGCACGGGGCTGAAGGTTCTGTCAGAGAGGGCAGTCTCTGAAGGTTTCGGCCTTGTCTGCTTTGATCTGCCCGCACACTGGAAAAGCCCGGCGCCTCCGGAAATGCTGACGACGGAAAATGCCATTCAGGATATCCTGTTTATGGCGGAGCAATGCCGGCAGGAATTTCCCGGTCTTCCGAAATTTATTTTTGCCACAAGCTTCGGAGCCTGGCTGACTCTCCTGTGTTTTCAGCACTCACTCCCCTTAAAGAAGAATTCTTCCGGCAGAAGAGCAGGGGATGTTTCTGCTGCCTGCTCTGATATATGTGTAGATACGGGAAAATCCGTCGGTCTGCGCGATGAGCGTATGAACAGAGTGGATGGCACACACAGCCCGGTTCATCCCCTTGAGGATTTCCACATTATTCTGCGCGCCCCGGCCGTGACCATGCCGGAGATTTTTCTGCGCCTTCTTGGTATGACGGCAGAGGAGTTTAAGGAAAAGGCGCCCTGCGAGTGCTCACCCGACCCTGCAAGACCGCTTCCTCTGCCTTACAGCTTTTATGAAAGCATCCGCCGGCACAGCGTTTTTGATGCGCCGGAGGACATGTATCCTCCCATGCTGATCATGCACGGGGACGCGGATCCCGTCGTTCCTCCCGGGGACGTCAGAAGATTCTGCAGGCAGTACCCTCAGATGGACCTGCACATGATTCCCGGCTGCGGACATGATTTTGCGGCTCCCGGCGCGCTTGACGAGATGTGCCGCCTGGCAATGGAATATCTGAATAAGGTCGTGAAATAGGGGGATTGTTTCTTCCGCCCTCAGAGGTTGACTTTTTGGAACGAAGGAACCGTCCCCTGTGCCACCCCCTTGGAACGAAGGAACCGTCCCCTGTTCCACCCCCTGTTCAAAGCGGTTGCGGGGCTTCTGTGTGCGATTTTTGCTCATGGAGGATGGGAGGCGTAAGGCTCAGAATTGGTTGAAGTGCCTGCAGGCAGGGTGAGGGCTGTCTGCAGGTATAATATACCGTTAAAACGGTGAATTCGCCAAAGTACAGAAAAATTTGCTGAAAAAATGAATAAAAAACACCCCCTATACTGCAGAGTTTTGGTATACTTATAACAGTTGGTTCCGGCAAAAGGAGTGGTGTATCAGTGGATGGGCCATTTCGCTATCACATGAAGGAGAAGAAAAATGCAATTCGTTCTATTTGTTCTCGCTCTCGTACCGATTATTTGGCTCATGGCCGCACTCAGCGTTCTGAAAATGCCGGGCTTCCTTGCCTGTATCGTTACGGTCATAATTACTGCGGCCGAATCGATGTTTATCTGGCATTTCAGCTTCCTCAATATGTTTACGGCGGCGCTTGAGGGAATGTTGAATGCTCTTTGGCCAATCTGCCTGGTCATCGTCGCCGCCCTGTATACTTATATTCTCAGTCTTGAGACCGGGGCGATGGAAAAGATCAAGAAGATGCTCGCGAGTGTCTCCACGGATCAGCGCGTTCTCGCTCTTTTGATCGCATGGGGATTCGGCCATTTTATGGAAGGAATGGCGGGGTTCGGAACAGCAGTGGCTATTCCTGCAGGTATCCTTATCGCGCTTGGGATGGAACCTCTTCCCGTCGTCGTAGGCTGTCTTGTCGTCAATTCCATGCCCACTGCGTTTGGTTCTGTCGGTGTTCCCATCACAACGGTCGCCGGGATCACAGGACTTGGAACGACAAGTATCGCGGCGAATACGGCCAGGATCGAAGCTCTTATTTTTGCGGTCCTTCCGTTTTTCCTGATCTTTATCGTCGGTAAGGGGTTCAAGGCCTTCCGGGGCATGGTGGGACTGACTGTTGTCGCGTCATTATCGTATACGCTCCCGATGTTCTTTTTCGCGACCTTTGTCGGACCGGAGCTCCCCAATATCGTCGGCGCCATCTGCAGCATGATCGCCATTATTATCTTTGCGAAAAGAAGGAAGCAGGAAGTTCCGGAGGAGTACAGGGCCAAGACTGTGTCCTCGGGCAGCGGGGCCGAGCCGCTCACTCTTGGAAGTGCCCTGAGGGCATGGGCTCCCTTCATTCTGATCTTTGTTTTGCTTGTGCTGACCAGTCTTGTTCCTTTCATCAAGCAGCCGCTTTCATCCATCAAGAGCAGTGTGCATATTTATGAGGGAGATCCTGATTCCAGGCTTACCTTTACCTGGATCAATACACCGGGTGTGATCATTTTGTTCTCAGCTGTGATCGGCGGCCTGATCCAGGGCGCATCAGCCTTCACATTGGTGCACGTGTTCGCAAGAACGGTGAAGACCAATATCAGGACTTTCGTGACGATCATGTGTGTTCTCGCCACTGCCAAGATCATGAGTTATTCCGGCATGACTTCGGATATAGCGGCATTCCTTGTGTCGGCTACCGGTTCCTTCTATCCTCTGATCCCGCCTCTGGTCGGAACTTTGGGCGGATTCGTCACGGGCAGCGGTACTTCGACATGCGTCCTCTTCGGTCCTATGCAGGTGCAGACTGCGAAAGCGATCGGAGCAGATCCCTCATGGCTGGTTGCAGCCAATACCTGCGGAGCCGGTATCGGCAAGATGATCTCTCCCCAGGGTATCGCGATCGGTGCCGCCAGTGCCGGATTGGTCGGCCAGGAGAGCAAGATCATGTCCAACGTAATGAAATTCTGTGTACTGTTCGTTGTGGTGGCGGGACTGCTCAGCTACTTCCTGCAGTAGAGATCGTTGGGCATTACTTTTCCGGACCTGATGTAAAAAACATTTTATGTACGTCAATTGACAGATAATTGACATACAATTTTGACACACAATCAGAAAAAGAGGTGCCTCCTGTTAGATAACAAATTTCAGGTTTCTGAATTTCGGGTTTCTAACAGGAGGTGCTTTTATAGATCAGCTGAATCATGAAAATTTCTGGAGTATTAACTGGTGTTTACTGTTTCAGGAGAGAAAATTTGATATGGGCGGATATATTATGGATCTTCGCCGGATCGTTGGGCACAGGACCCTGATCCAGTGCGCGGCGAGCATTATCTGTGTAAATGAAAAGGGACAGCTTCTGATGGGGAAACGGACGGATAATCATATGTGGGGATATTCGGGCGGTGCCGTCGAGATCGATGAGTATGTTGAAGATTGTGCCAGAAGAGAGCTTTTTGAAGAAATGGGGATTAGGGCCGGCGCGCTTGAGCTCTTTTATATTAATTCCGGACCGGAGGCGCATTATATCTATCCCAACGGGGATGAAGTCTCTAACGTTGAAGTGATCTACATATGCAGAGATTACAGCGGTGAGCCGAGGCCGCAGGAGGAAGAGATTGAGGAAATACGGTATTTTTCTGTCGACGAGATCGAGATTGAAAAAATCTCTCCGCCGATCCGGCCGGTGATCAGGAAATATATCGAATCCGCGGGTGGGTTCCCGGTCCGCTGACTTCGGAAGGGCTGCCTGATCCGCTTTCGCCGGGGCTGCCAGGTGAAACAGGGGACGGTTCCCCGGTCCGCTCTCAAGGAGTGGATCGGGGAACCGTCCCCTGTTTCATTTGGAACAAGGAACCGTCCCCTGTTTCACCCTCTGTGCCGGGCTTCGAACAGCTGTCTTTTATACTCCTGCTCGCGTTTTACCTGGGCTTCGATGTTGCTCACGCCAAGGATCAGCTGTTCGCCGTCTTCGTCCTTGATCATGACGGCACGGGCGCTGACGTGCTGAGGCTCGCCGTTGAGCATGAGGCGGTAGTTCAGCACGTACATTCCGTTATGTTTGATTTCATCCAGCACCTTTTCACGGGTAAACATGGCGTTGAAGCGCTCCAGATCTTTCCTGTAAAGGGCACGGATACTTTCCTTTCTTGAGCGTTCAAAGAAATTCTCGCCCTGCTTGGCAAGCCCGAGGCCTGAATAGGCCTGGGACGCATTGTATTCGACATAGTGCTCTGTTTCGGGATCTATCGTATAGATGACGATGTAATTGCCTGAGAGGGCTGCGATCCGTGAAGAGGTGGCCTGTTCCGCCTGGATCTTTGCCAGAGCTTCCTTCTGCCGCATCTGTGCGTCGACGTTGCTTATGCCGATGATGATGTGGGAGGGATCGGCCTGCATGTGCATGGCTTTCATGCTGACATAGGTGGGCTCGCCTGCGATCAGAAGGCGATAGGTCAGCGAGAAGGTGCCGTGCTCGTCCAGAGACTGCAGGATCTTTTCTTTTGTGAAGGCTTCAATGAAAAAGTCCTGATCATCCTTGTGCAGGAACAGCCTGGCGTCCTTTTTGCTGGCACTGAAAAAATCGCTGCCGCTTCGTTCCACGACCAGGTTATCCTGAGAAGGCTTGGAGCTGTATTCGATGAATTGTTCCGTTTCAAGGTCTACGTAGTAGAGGTTGATGTAGTCTGCCGAAAGTGCTCTGGCGATATGGGCATAGGTGGTGCCTGAGCCGTCTTTCTGATCGATGACAGCCAGAACGACGATGACCACAGCGGCGGTGCCTGTCACCGGATTGACTGCGACGCGGCGGATAAATGAATGTATGGTGGTATTTGCGTTTACCGGTTCATCGTACATGGCGCGGTTTCCGTCGCTTCCGCAGCGTAGAACCGCTCCCATGAAGGCGGAGGCAGGACCCTCTTTCATCTCGGTATAGTCGTATTCCTTTTCGAAATCGATTTCTCCGAAGGTGTTCCTGGTGAAATCGCGATAGGATCTGTTGCAGCGGACAAATTTTGAACGCATCCCGTTGACTTCGATGATGGCCATGGGAAGTGTATCGAAATAGTGCTGCAGCGATTCGCTGTCTTCGCCGGCCATGACTGCGGCGTCATAGAGGTTGATGCGGCCGATGGCGGTAAAGTAGTCTGATTCCCTGGGATTTTCAAAACCGATCCGGAAGCCGTCGTCGCGGCGCTTGAGGATGTCTTCAAAAGGAAGCGGCCTGCAATAGTAGTATCCCTGTATCTTGGTACAGCCGATCTCACGCAGGAATTCAACCTGCTCCTCCCGCTCAACGCCCTCACACACAGTCTCCACGCCCAGACCCAGGGCCATCTTGACCAGCTCCGTAAGGATGATCTTGCCGTCGTCGCCCTTGTCAAACTCTTTCATGAAGTGCATGTCAAATTTGATCAGGTCAAAATGAATGCTCTGTAAGACGTCCAGGGATGAATAGCCGCTGCCAAAGTCATCCATCCATACGGGGAAGCCGTATGCCTGGAAGCGCTCCACCTGTTCTTTGATGAAATCAAAGTCGCTGCCGACAATGCTCTCGGTGATCTCGATCGTCAGCAGTTCCCTTTCAATGCCCGCGGCGTCTACACGGCGGCGGATCTCTTCGACAATATCACAGCGCTCAAAGTCTGCTCTGGACAGGTTGACAGACTGCGGCACGACATACAGCCCGGCTTCAGACTGCTTCTTCATTTTCTCCAGTACCTGTTCCAGCACGTAGAGATCCAGCTTGTAAATGAGCTTGGAGCTTTCCAGGATCGGAATGAAATCAGCCGGGGACAAAAATCCCCTGACAGGGTCGACCCAGCGGGAAAGAGCTTCCTCATCGCATATTCTGCCGTTGGCTGCCCGGATGATGGGCTGATAGAGTACCCTGATCCAGCCCTCAGCCAGGGCGCGGTCGAGATTGCTGATGACATAGCGGTCCGTTTCAGCCCTTTTGAGCATGTCTTTATCGAAATAGCGGTACTCCGAGACGAAGGTGCCGCGAAGCTGATCGCAGGCATACTTTGCCCTGTCGCAGGCGATGGTCACATCCACTTCTTCGAGGCTGTACCGATAAATACCGGCGCGCACAGTCAGCGTTTTCCCGCCGTTGGCATCTGCGCAGCCCTCGAAGAAGGCCGCGATCCTTTCCTCCAGCCTCTCTTCATCAGTCAGTACAGCAAACTGATCCTGGGTAAACCGGCTGCTGTTCTCTTTCCCGAAGTGCTGCGAAATGAGCTCTGCCATGGAACAGATCAGCTTATTGCCCTCCAAAAAACCGTACTGCCGGTTAAAGGATTTCATGCCGATCAGGTTAAAATAGACGATCACAGGTTTTTTGCCCTGCCGGAGCATCCACTGTCTGCCTTCATTGGTCAGCACAAAGAACCTGTCCATATTCGGAAGCCCCGTAAGATCATCCGTGTTCGCGCGTCGGTCCAGATCGCTGATCGTATTCTTCAGGTGATCACGCATCTGTTTAAAGACACGCGTCAGCCTGCCCACTTCATCCCGTCCGCTGTAATCCAGTTTGACGTTGTAATCGCCGTCAGCCAGCTTTTCGGACGCGGAGGTCAGGCGCTGCAGGGGGCCTGTGACCAGGCGCATGACAAAAAGAACGATGACGGCAAAGAGGATGACGATAAATACCGTGACCATCAGAATGATATGGGTCAGCTGTGTCCAGGAGGATGTGATCTCGCTGACCGGCGCTGTCACAACAAGCTTCATTCCGTTGGACAGGGTGGAAAAGGCCATCTGCCTTTCTTCACCGAAAACCTCATAGCGAAACGGTTCCGTCCCGCTGCTTGTCTGGTGGAAGTAATCTCCTGATTCCGGAATACTGGAAAAATCCGGTTTATCTGTTCCCTTGTCAAATCTCGGATGATAGATCACTTTTCCGTCTTCGTCGTACAGGCAGGCAAAGCCTGTTTTATAGACCCGGATGTTCCTGATCTGCTCGATCAGCGTGTCCATGGGAATATCCATCCCCAGAACGCCGATGAGTGATCCCGCCTGATAGAGAGGGACTACGTATGATATTGTCCAGGCCTCTTTCTGGTAGATGTCCCGATAAGGAGCAGTCCATGAAGGAAGGCCCGACTGGACAGCGGTAAAGTACCAGGCGTTATGTTCCATATCCGACGGTTCCAGAGACGCCGCGTCCAGAGCCTTCATTCGCACAAAACCCGTCTTGCCGGCCTTTGTGAGGAAAAAGCCATGAATCGACTGGCTTATTTCCGGAGCAATACAGTAGTAATAGCCCACTACACCGTGGGTATGGACAGCAATACCGTTGAATATATCTTCGATCTGCGAACAATGTTCTGTGAGGTAAGTGTCAAGGGCGTCCGTATTTACCTTCTGGCCGGCCCGGGAGCCTGCCACACCGTTTTCTACGAGAACAATGCTGTCCAGCTTCTCATTGGCAATGCTGGCTGTCATCTCGACCGACTGTTCAATGCTGTTGAGGTATTCGTCCAGCGATTTCTGGGCGTTCACGCTCAGAAGATATAATACTTCGGCTGAATCGCGGGTGTTTTCATTTTTAACAGTGACATAACTTACCCCTATGACAGACAGTATGCTTGTGAGGATCGCCAGGATGGTAATTGCTGCAATTTTTATTCGAATCGACATCCTTTTATCCTCCTTTCATAATGCCGGGTTAAATCGTTCAAGGTTCTTGCTATACTTCTGTGGTTATCTGTTCTTGTGCTTATTGCTGCTCGTTGATGACAATGTATCGGTAACGGGTGCTGCTATACTTCTGTGGTTATCTGTTCTTGTGCTTATTGCTGCTTGTCGATGACGATGTATCGGTAACGGGTGCTGACCCAGCCGTTCCATGAGGGCTGGAAGGGATGCACCCTTTTGCTCCGAACGTAGTAATGAAGCTTTGAGAAAAGAGGGATCCAGGCGGCATCCTCCTGAACAATGACGCACTCCAGTTCCTGATATTCTTTGATACGCGCCTGATCATCTGTAATGGAGCGTGCCCCGCGGACTCTGCCCATGATATCTTCGTCCGGATAGCATAGACTGCGGAATACAGTGTTGGTTTTGTTGCCGAAGAAGGTGTAGATGAAGTTGTCCGGATCGTTGTAATCCGCGTCCCAGGTCGCGGCATAGCAGGCCAGGGTCCCGGCTTTGCGTCTGCTCATAAACAGGCTCTCGTCGATCACCTCGACTTCGGCACGGATGCCGATCTTTTCCCACATGGCGGCGGCCATCTGCATCAGCTTTTTTTCCTGTTGTTTTGCAGAGGATCGAACGCTGATGACCAGGTTAAAACCTTTCGGGAAGTCGGCCTCGGCAAGCAGGGCTGCGGCGCCTTCCGGGTCATAAGGTATTTCCGGAAGATCCGGATTGTGTCCCTTCAGACCGACAGGAAAAATGCCGTTCTCTACCTCCCCGCGGCCGCTGTAGACCGCATCCGGGAGCATCTGGCGGTCCAGAGCCAGCTGCATAGCCTTGCGGACGCGGATATCATTGAGCGGCTTTACAGATTCGTTGAGAGCGATGTATGTGATGCAGATCTGTCTGGCTTCACATAACTGATCCCTGTAGGCATTCCCGTTCATGAAGTATTCGGCCGACATTCCGAGTTCATCCAGATCCAGGATGTCCATCTTTCCATTTTCAAATAATTGACGCTCTTCTTCGCCGTCTGTAATGAAGCGCATATCGATCCCGGCGCAGCCGGGCAGCCCCTCCCAGCACGTCGGATTTGCTGAAAGCAGCATGCCTTTTCCCGCTTCCCAGCTGTCCAACACAAAAGGACCGGTCCCGATGGTGCAGGCAGGATCGATCCCGAAACGGTCCCCGGCAGCTTCAGTCGTCTCCTGGTCCAGTATGGATGCGCCGGACATGGAGAGACATGCAAGAAATGCCTCAAAAGGCTGCGCGAGTGTGATCGAAAAATCTGTATCGCTTAATACCTTAAAGCCCTCCAGACAGTCTGTCTCACCGTTCGCCAGCCGGGCAGCTCCCTCGATCTCCATCACGAGATCCTGGTTACAGGAATCAGGATGGTTTAGCAGCCGGGTAAAAGTATACTG
>DEPS01000085.1:0-451 GCA_002358875.1 Lachnospiraceae bacterium UBA3386
ACTTACTTTGCGTAAGATCCGCAGGAGCGAATACTGGCGCTTTGCACTGTTCAACTGCCTCGCCAACGCGGTGCTGACAATGGTCGGAAACATGATCTTCGGAGCCCCTGAAAATGGCGGCGCGAACATCCTTGTGAGCATCTACGCACTGGCGATCCTTATCCCCGGACTTGCGGTTTCATGGCGCCGCATGCATGACATCGGAAAGAGCGGACTCTGGAACCTCATAGGCTGCCTTCCGGTCATCGGCTGGATCCTCCTCCTCGTATGGGAATGCAGAGACAGCTGGCCGGGTCCCAACCAGTACGGCGAAAGCCCCAAATACCCTTACGGCGCATGACGCTCGTTCAGGAATCTTAATGACCATAGAAAAACAGAAGATAAAACCAGGGCGCGGCCAGGTAACCGCGCCCTGGTTTTTCTCAGCGCATTTTCTCAGTGCAATCTCAGC
>DEPS01000085.1:502-1895 GCA_002358875.1 Lachnospiraceae bacterium UBA3386
TGCAATCTCAGCGCATTTTCTCAGTGCATTCTCAGCACATTTTCTACCACATTGTTTCTAAACGATTCGAGCCTCTATCTCTGAAATACCTGTGGTAATGTTCTCGCGTTCACAAACAAGTATGAATAAAACTCCACGCGCCCCGCGTTCTCGCTCGTTGTTTTATTCACACCTGCATACACTTCTATGTCACACCCCCTACTCCCTGTAAACGGGCTTAAAAGTCCGGTCCTTATCGATCACGATCTCTGCGCCGATGGCATTTCCGTCCTCATCCTTCCAGCCCAGGATCTCGTTCTTCTGGATCTGGCTGGGGATCTGGGTCTCCCCGTATTCGGGAAGGGGAAGGAACCCCAGGGTCTCCCCTTTGAGAACATAGTGGGAGAGACTGCCCCACTTGAATTTAAAGACCACGCGGCAGTAATTGTCCGGGTGTTCGAAATAATCGTCCAGGAAGGTTAAGCGGCGCGTCAGCCAGTCTTTGATCCTCTGCGACTCGGCGGTGTAGACTGTCGTGTTGTTGCGCCGGATGTTATTCATATCCGCGGAAGTGGAGATGGCGGCGATCTCTCTGTCGATTGAAAGGCGGGAACCCTTTTTATCAAAAAGACCGCTTCCGGAACCGGAATCTCCGGAACCGCCCGCGCTGCCCGAAGAGCCGGAACCGCCTGCGCTGCCCAAAGAACCGGCCTCTCCGGAACCGCCCGCGCTGCCCAAAGAGCCGGCCTCTCCGGAGCCGCCCGCGCTGCCGTCTCCCTCCAGATAGCTGTGAAGAGCGGGAGAGAAGCGGGTCTTCCACCTCTCCTTTACAGACTCCGAGAAGCTCTCGTGGGAGAGAAGCTGATTCATCCAGCCGCTGCGGTCATCCGTAAACAGCAGGGTAGAGACGGCAGTCTCGGGGTAATTTCCGTAGAGCAAGGTGCCTGCGGAGTGGTCAAAGTCCCACATAGGCCCGCAGTAGAGGAGCGGGTCGCGGCGGTCCTTGGTGATAAAAAAGCTCCAGCGCTCGGCGTCCCACTCGACGAAGAGCTCCTCCAGAAGGAACATATCCTCCCAGGAGGGCATATCCAGGATCGCATCGTAAGAGGTACCTGTCTCAGGGTCGACGCCGTCCTCGCTGTAGATCGCCCGCTCGGCGGTCAGAAGATAGTCCTGCAGGTATTCCACCTCGCCAACCGTCGGATAAGAAGGGGAAGTGATGCGGAAACGTTTGTGCTCAGTATTGAACCAGCAATCCTTCCCGTTATACCTTTCGTGGACCTGGAGGAGATAGCCGCCTGAGTTGTCGGCGGGCTCGTTGGGCCATTCATAGGCCCACCTCTGCAGAGATCCGTCCTCCTCCTCGCTGAGATCAACCTTTTTCGGAAGCCGCATCCCCTTCCAGGTATTCCCG
>DEPS01000085.1:2068-4840 GCA_002358875.1 Lachnospiraceae bacterium UBA3386
CGGAAGCGCTGTTTTTCGAAACCGTGCTTCTGCTGCTCTTTATATTGGCTTCCAGGATCCGGTCATTTAGCCTATCGATATGGACACTCCCGCCCGTCCGCACACGCTGCGAAAGAAAATACAGGCCGTTGTAGGACCCGTTCAGATAGACATTGACGAATTCCCCGTCCGGCGTATCCCGCATGCCAAGCGCTTCCGCCAGCTGCGAGCTGATCCGGTCCAGGAGATTACTCTCGTCGAAGGCATTGGAAAGGAGACAGAGCTTCTTGCACTCCTCCATCCCCAGGATCCCCCTCTTCTCCTCAAGATCCAGGTTATAGGGCTTCTTCTTCCTCGACCATGTGCTGTTTCCACGCCCGCTCACGGAGCACCGGCCCCTGCTGTCCCTGCTTCCGTCCTGCCAAAAGACCAGATACTGAGCCGTCTCAGAAGTGCTCTTTGTCTCGTCCCCGTCCACCTTATCCATGCTGCCGCTCTCAGTGTCCAGATACATGGTCGCCGTATCCGAACAGGAATAAACATAGAGGACCTGCTCCGAAACACCTCCGTCCTCATCAGTCATGCGCACAGTAAAAACACTCCCGTTCTCAAGCCCGGAGACCTCTTCCCCGGAGACATAAGCACGCGCTCCGGAACCCCCTTCCCCGGAAGAATTCCCGGAAGAATCCCCGGAAGAATTCCCGGAAGGATCCCTTGAAGAATCCACGGAAGAATTCCCGGAAGAATCCCCGGCAAGACTATTTTCAGAATCCGCAGCAGCTCCCGCCGCCTCAAAAGAAACACTCTTATAATCGTTAAATACAACATGCGGATGCTCCGCCATCTCAGCAGGAAGAAAGACGGCCCATACCTGCCCGTCTGCCCCGCTCCCGGCCGACGCATCGATCAGGACAGGGAGAGAACGCTGCTGCAGGACATCCCCGCCTGCAGTAAAAGCGATTTTCCTGATCGGATCCGCGTCCTTCTTTTCTCCCTCACGCCCGAACAACCGGATCGAAAGGGGCTTGACCGATGATTTGGAGGAATCGGTACCGGATGACGCCGTCAGAGAAACAGTATCCTGCAGATATCTGCCGCCATTCTCCCTGTCCATGCGCGAAAACAAAATGCCTGCGACCAGCGCCGGCACACAGACCAGAACCAAAAAACTCAAAACCCGCCCGCGATTTATACGATGCAGGCTGATCCTCCCCCTTTTATTTCTACTACCGCGGCTGTTTCCGCCACCGCTGTTTTGAATCATAAATATCTCCACTATTGAAAATTTTCCAACCGGCTGTTAACAGTTTCCAAATGGAAACCGGCTTCATTTATTTTAGCACCACAGTGCAGTCAGGGCAAGAAGAAAAACCGTAGATATGGTAGAAATTTCATGTTTTTAAACCAGAGGTGAACCAGGGGGACGGTTCCTTGTTCCACTCTAACCGTCGCCCACATACTTATGGAGAGTCTGCTTGCGAAAATCCCATTCCACAAAGCAAAGCTTTGTTCTCAATGGAGCGATGGGATTTTCACCGTTCGATTCGGGTTTTTTGCACTAAGGAAACACAACATATGCTTCGCATATGTCAAAACGCCCGAATTTCGTAGTGGACAAAACTGTAACCTCAAATTAACACAGAAATTCGAAAAGACGAATAATAAACTTGCCCGCTGAATCTGGAAATGATAAAATAGAATTCATCACCAGAGCATAACAGCGCCAAATGGGCGCCGACTGCTTTGTCATACCGGCAGCGTTAAATGTACAATGCAAGTACCTGCCGGAGCCACAGTTTTCCCTGGGGCTCCGGCGGGACGAAATCGCGGCAGCCATCTTTTTTTATATCTTTTGATGTGCCCCGCGATCCAGTATATGTCTTTACGCCATGGGACATAGAACACGCCGGAGCCCCTCTGTACACATGGAAGCACATGAAATGTCAGACGAAAAAATTAACGGCGGAATATCCGATGGCCTGAAGGGCTTCCTACAGCTTGTCATGGGAACAAAACCGCCGGAAGGCGCTGATGATTCGTTCGCAGGCAGGCTTCAAAAGAGCGTAGAAGCCGCAAAGAGGGACAGCGCCATGAGGAGGGAATTCATGAACTGGGAAATGACGCTTACCGTTGAGAGAAACAAAGGAAGAGCAGAAGGAAAAGCAGAAGGAAGAGCAGAAGGAAGGGCAGAAGGAAAAATAGAAGGAAGAGGTGAGGGAGAACTCCTGAAGCTTGTAAAACAGATCCTGAAAAAAATATCACGAGGACAAAATGCGGAAAAAATTGCGGATGACCTGATGGAGGATCTTTCCCTTGTGGAAACAATCTGCGGGATCATTTCCGAAAGCAACAGCTCTGACCCGGAGAAAATTCTCAGTATTATAAAAGCCAGGCAGACAGTATCCCTGTAGAGTGCCGCGGAAACAAAACCTGGGTTTGGCCAAAAACTTTATATTGAAACCGGAATGGAAAGCCGCTGCGCCCACATGGCCCCGCAGCGGCTTTTTTCTGTTTTCCAGAAAGCCTGAACTGCAGCGGACAGGCCGGCGCGACAGTTTTTCCGCAATCAGGCCAATAAGTATTTCATTACAGGCAAATAAATGATAAAATGATTCTATAAAAATGAATTTGCGTTTATCTGACCGCTCCGCCCGGGAGCTTCCCAAAGACATTCAATCACGCACTCACGACCAGCCGCCCGGCCATCAGAGACCGCTCCGCCCGGGAGCTTCCCAAAGACATTCAATCACGCACTCACGACCAGCCGCCCGGCCATCAGAGACCGCTCCGCCC
>DEPS01000085.1:4863-7999 GCA_002358875.1 Lachnospiraceae bacterium UBA3386
GGAGCTTACCTATCACGGTCAACCCACCTATGGAAACGAGTAACATTGCCAACAGGAGGAGAAAACAGTGAAAGATTTGAAAAGAAAATGTGCGGCGCTCATAATCTGTGCCGCCCTGGTCATCCTGGCGGTGCAGCCGGCTGCGGCCGCCGGCCAGGCGCAGAAGCCGGTTGAGCCAGGCGCGTCCCCCACACAGGTGCAGGCTCTCTCCGCGGCAGCGGCAGACAGCGCGGCGCCTCAGGCTGAAAAGACAGGAATCGTCGGCATATGGAAGGTCATCGAGATTTCCAGCCCCGACGGGACCACAACAAAGGAAGACATTGAAAAGTATGAAGCGACAGGCAGCGCCATGTACCTGGACATCCGGGAAGACGGCACCCTCACCGCCTCGGGCTTTGGCGAGGACACGGACGGGACCTGGGACGAGAAAACGGTCACCATGTCAGGCCGGCCCGCCTCCTATGCGGTCGAGGGCAGCCGCCTCACCCTGACCATCGATGATTCGACCATGGTCCTCGAAAGGACGACGATCGAGGCGATCTACGAAATCCTGGGCTACAAGGAAGGGATCCTCGATGAGACCATCCAGTATTCCAAAGAAGAAACGCTGCTCCTGGACAAAGAAGAGATCACCGTAAAAATCGTCGGCTACAAGGCCGACATGACCGGATTTACGGCAGACATGCGCTGCGAAAACAAGACGGAAAACAAACTGATCGTGAGCACCGGAACGACCGTCGTCAACAAATATAACATCGACACGAACTGGGCGGTTTCCCTGGAAGCAAAAGAGACCAAGGACACCAAACTCACCTTCCGCCCCGCGGATCTTGAAAAATGCGGCATTTCCGCCGTCGACGAGCTCATCCTCAGCCTCAAAGTGATCGACCAGGATGAATGGAAGCAGCTCTATGACGGAAAGCAGACAGATGTCTACCCAACCGGGAAAAAACCGCAGGACATCAAAACGGCTGAACGGACACCTGCGGAAAACGAAAAAATCCTTGTCGACAACAAAGACTGCCTCTATGCCCTGCAGGGCGCGGGCACGGATCTGCTCCTGGGCTACTCCGTCAACTATTACTATGAAAACAGAACAGACAAAAAGCTGACCTTCATGTGGAGCAAATGCTCGATCAATGGAAACGAGATCACGGCCTACAGCGCGGACGAGGCACTCCCCGGGACCAGGGGATACTCCAAGGCCTTCATCCAGGCATCCTCATTGGAGGAAAAAGGAATCGAAAAGGTCGAGGAGATCAAATTTACACTGACCGTCTACGATCAGGCGGAAAAAGTCCCGAAAAAGATCCTCGAAGAGGAATTCACCTATAAGCCCTGACCACCGCCTTGTGGACCGGGGAACCGTCCCCTGTTTCACGCTGACCCGGGCATCACACCCTTGGAGAGACTGCAGCAGAAAAAAAATAAAAAAAACAGTTGCAGTCTCTCGCATAATATAGTATTATAGTCAAGTCGGCAAAGACAGTAGACACATTTCGGGGGCGTAGCTCAGTTGGGAGAGCGCTACACTGGCAGTGTAGAGGTCATGGGTTCGAATCCCACCGTCTCCATTTACAAGATCCCGCAGTTCCTGAAAGGTTCTGCGGTTTTTTATTGTATCAATATTCAATCGTAATAGTCATTTTCCGTTTTTTGGCCTTTGTAACAAGACTTAAAAAATACGGACGTAAATTATAGACTGGAAAACATTGGAGATGGACCATCATGAATGCATATTGTCTGTTTTGCAGGACGCACAAGGCGGAGGATGCAGCATTGGTGCTTGAGAAACGCGGTATCGAGAGGGCTTTTTCGCCCCGGATCCTGCGCCGGAAAAGGGTAAAGGGGACAAATATTGACGTGGAATATGACCTCCTGCCCGGCTATGTATTTGCCTATTCCGAAAGGGATCTGGAGGAATTCGACGTCTTTCGCGGGATCCCGGGCGCCATCCGCTGGCTGAGGGAAAATCCCGACCGGGAGAGCGCGGGCGTCTACACCATGAAGAGCTCCCGCGGCGCAGAGGGTAACCAGTACGGACAGGCCGATCCCGGCCCCGGGGAAAGTGCCTGCGTCCGCCCCGCCAGCACCTCCAATTCCCCGGAGGATGTACAGCCGGATCAGCCTGTTCATCCAGAACAGCCGGATCAGCCTGTTTATCCAGAACAGCCGGATCAGCCTGTTCATCCGGAACAGCCGGATCGCCCCGATCCCGGTGACCGGAAAAGCCCGTCCAGCCTCTACAGCCTGACCGGGAGCGACCGGGAATTCGCCATGGACCTTTACCTGAGAGACGGAATCGTCGGAAAGGTCGTCCTCCTCAAAGAAGGAGACAAAGTCATACTGGACGATCCCTTGTTTAAGCACAGCAGCGGACGCATCACCCGCATCGATTACAAAAAGCAGCGCGCCAGGGTGGAATACCAGTTTGCAGGCACGACCTGCCACACATGGATCGCCTGTGATCTTGTCTACACAGGAAAAGACCAGGAAAACAGCACATACAGAGTATCCATGCAGAAATAACCGGATCAGCCGCCAAATTTCGCCCTGCAGGAAAGGACCCGTTTCGTTCAATTATTGTTTGGATGTTGCACGAATGCCGGGCCGGATAATTCGGAATATTTTTAATCTCCTCTTCAAAACACACCTTGACAACAGACAGAGAACATGATGAAATACATACTAGCACCCTATTAAGGATAAAAAAAAATTTATACAGTCAAAAAAGAGATTTTGTACAGGACTTCAAATATATTCAGGACGGCAGCCGGACAATATGACGAAGAAACAAGAAGCGGTAAAGCCATCATAAAAGATCGAAAGACATAAGGGGAAGAACAGAAATGGACTCCCCTTTTTTTCTGTGAAAAGCAGACGTACTGACTGCCTGCGGTGGCTTGCCGGGACAGGATATGACGTCGAAAATATCAGACGCAAAGAGGCGGATCTGTTCCCGGTTATGCCGGGCGGCTCCGCTATGGCGGAGCAATGCCTGAATGGCCGAAGATTCAACACTGACACGGAAGATGAAGAGCAGACAGGAAGCGGCGTATAACAGATTCAAAGCTGTATCCGGCAGATTTATAAAAGGAGATAAACTATGATATTTGGGAAAAAGAAACAAGCAGCT
>DEPS01000134.1 GCA_002358875.1 Lachnospiraceae bacterium UBA3386
GACAAAAATGCACACGTCGAGACGGTAGTATTGATGTCACGCATTCAGGACTGATCGCGGAAAAAGCGCGGAAATACTGGTTTTTCTGGCACTTTGGCATCATTGCTGAAGGGCAGATTTTGGCCTAAAAAACGCTCTGACTAAACTGATCTACGGCTCGTTCCGGAGGGTTGAGTAGGCCATTTAGATGTCATAGGGTTGAGTGGCCGGTTTAGATGTTTTTGCGGTAGGGTTGAGTTAGTGATTTGGATAACGCAGGGTTGTGGCTGTGATTTGGATGTCAGAGCGACAACTTCGGATCTCAGGAGATGACTGATTGAACGAATCGGAGCTGTATAAAGAACTCGGAGTATTAACAAAGACTAAGGACAAGTGGAAAGAGAGCATCCCGTATGTTTCATCGCTTCTTAACCATGATTCTGTAAAGATACAGGCGAAAGCGCTCTGGCTGCTTGGCGAGATGGGGCTTGTTTATCCTCTGTCCGTGCAAGACTCGGTTCCTGCTGTTGCTTCCTTCTGTGACAGTTCAGATTCTCTTTTGCGCGAACGAGCAGTTAATGCACTTGACAGGATCGGACGAGGTAACTATCAGGTAATCGAATCGTATTGGAGCGACCTGTTTCGTTTTGCTTCTGATGAAGATCCGAAGGTAAGGTTAAGTTTTATCTGGGTATCAGAAAACATTGCCACGAACACTCCCGACATATATAAGAATTACATGACGATATTTGAAACGCTTCTGCACGACGCAGATGACAAGGTCAGGATGGAAGCACCTGAAATCTTCCGCGTTCTTGGGAAGCGCAGACCGGAGTTTGTCAGACCTTATGTGGAGCAGCTGCAACGCATATCGGAGACCGACGAAAACCGTGTTGTAAGAATCCATTGTCTGGGTGCGATCAAGGCAGCGTCTTCAAAGTAGTCATTAGACACATCAAGGCTCCCACACTGCCTCAGCGGCGGCGGGGAGCCTTGTTTTATGCCTGTGTCTTGATAGAAAAACGCAGTACCTTTTTGATGCAGATAGCATCATATTGGACGGCGTCGTTGGGCCTTCATTTGAAGTCGTGGGTGGTCCTGGTTATTTTTTTGCAAAAGATGTAATGAATGCATTGACAACTAAGTTGTAATGTGATATATTACAAGCATCAGCTGAGACTAACAGTGCGGAGGTGAATCATGCAGATAGGGAGCAAGTTTACGATAGGAGTTCATATTATCACGGCAATAGACTACTTTAAGGATATGGATCGTGTTAACAGTGAGTTTCTTGCCGGAAGCATCGGTGTCAATCCGGTTATTGTCCGCACTGTAATATCACAATTACGGGAAGCCGGGATTGTTCAAACGCGGCGTGGCAGCAGTGGCGCTGAGTTAATAAAGCAGCTTGATGAAATTACGCTGTATGATGTTTATAAAGCTGTCGGCAGCGTCGATACGGAAGAAGGCCTATTCCATTTCCATGAGCAGCCTAACCCGGACTGTCCAGTAGGGAGAAACATACACAGGGTTCTTGATCAGCGACTGGTCGATGCGCAAAGAGCAATGGAAGAACAATTGAAAGGCACAACGCTTGCGGACATCGTGAATGACACGAAGCAGGCAGTTAGCAATGAATCCAATTAAGAAAAGGAGAGTTTACCATGAAGAAGATTCTGATTGTCAATGGCAGCAAGAGAAGGAAGGGCAATTCCTATGCATTGGAAGCTCGTATTGCTGAGCAGCTTCAGGGAAAAGCAGAGGTCGTGACGTTCAACATTGGAGAGAAGGATGTTCGCGCATGTCTTGCGTGTGATGCATGTAAGCGCCAGCACACGCCCAATTGTATCCAGAAGGATGATTTCACAGCACTGATCCCGGAGATCGATTCCTGCGACGCCATGCTGATCCTTGCTCCGGTGCACTGGGACCAGTTCCCCGCCCAGCTTAAGGCGTTCCTTGACCGTACTTACTCGTTCATGGATTTCACCCAGTCCGATTTTTCCATGGCGGGACGTAAGGATAAGAAGCTGGCTGGATACTTCTTTGCCGGTTTCGGTCCGGTCGATGTTTATACGCAGATGGTTGAGACCAATCTGAAGAGCTTCGCTACTGCTGGTTTCTGCGATTACAAGGCGCATGTCGCGGGCGATGCGAACGTTCCGGGCAGCATCATGGAGAAGCCGGATGACCTGAAAGCTGCCGACGAGATGGTCGAGTGGCTGCTTGCCTGATTATCTGGCCAACATAGAGTGATACGACATTGGAGGCTGGACGATCTGGTTCAGCCTCCTTTTCAAGAAAGGGACATGGGATGAAAACACAATTATCAATCCGAACGATGACCTCGGTAGCGGTACTATCTGCAGTTGCATTTGTGCTTGCCTTTTTTGAGTTCCCTGTTCCTCTCACTCCTTCCTTTGCAAGGATGGACTTATCAGATTTTCCGGCATTGATCGGAGCATTTGCCTTCGGCCCGATGGCTGGCATTCTGATCGAGCTTATAAAAAATCTGTTGGGATTGTTCTCGACTGCCACAAGTGGAATTGGAGAGCTCGCAAATTTCCTGATGGGGGCATCCTATGTGGGGACTGCCGGGATGATATACAAGCTGCATAAGACCAAGAAAACGGCTCTGGTTGGCGGTATCATAGGAAGCGTCGTCATGGGGATTGTGGCAGCTCTTGCAAACTATTATATCCTGCTTCCTCTTTTCGAGCAGTTTATGCCGGTAGAGCAGATCATCGCCTCATTTGGACAATTCATACCGTTCATCAAAACGAAACGGGATGTTGTAGTGTATAATGCGTTTCCGTTCAATTTCCTAAAGGGGCTTGTGATCACAGCATTCACAATGCTCGTTTATAAAAGAATCAGACCGCTGTTGAAAGGAAAGGAATAACCATGTCGAATGCAGAATCTTATTTTCATTATCTTGTAAACGAAATCCATACGACTGTAGTTGCCACAGTTGATGACGAAGGCCTACCTGTAACTGCTGCGATTGACATGATGGACAGTGATGAGAATGGTCTGTATTTCCTGACAGCTAAAGGCAAAGGCTTTTATGACCGTCTGAAGAAACGAGGCTTTCTTGCATTCACTGGCATGAAAGGTGAAGACAGCATGTCGAGTGTTGCAGTTTCCGTGCGCGGGAGAGTGCGGGAGTTGGGGTTTGACAGGATTTCCGATCTGTTTGCAAAGAATCCGTACATGAACGAGATATACCCGACTGCTTCCTCAAGAGAGGCGCTGACGGTATTCCAGATATATGAGGGCACCGGCGAGTGGTTTGACCTTTCCAAGAAGCCCATTGAAAGAGCATCCTTCGCATTTGGAGGGGCAAAGGAAAAGGCTGAGGGATATTTCATCACAGACGCCTGTATTGGATGCCAATCCTGCGTGGAGGTTTGTCCCCAGCAATGCATCGCTGCAGAAAACATACCGCTGGTCATCAATCAGACCAATTGCCTGCATTGCGGGAACTGCCTGACAGCATGTCCTGTGGAAGCTGTGGAAAGAAGGTAATGCCATGAATATGAATACAACACAGGATCAGCGCCTTGATTATCTTGTGGAAGAATTCAAGACCGATTCTGGTGAATATAAGAATTTGCGGACACCCGCCGATCAGGAAGGCAAGCGGCGCATCCTCCGGTCACTGATGAATATCCGCATGCCACGTGAACTGCCGGATGAGCTGCTTGCCGTTCAAGACGAATACCTGAGTGGACGGGCAGAGGAAAAAGGAATCGTGCGGCTGTCGGATATCCCGATCATCCGTGACGAGCTCTCCATCTGGCAGGGCGACATTACAAGACTGGAGGTCGACGCCATTGTCAATGCCGCCAACTCACAGATGCTGGGCTGCTTTATTCCGATGCACACCTGCATCGACAACTGTATTCATACCTTTGCGGGGGTACAGCTCCGTGCGGAGTGCAATCGTCAAATGGATCAGTTACGAATCAGATATGGCAGGGATTATGAGCAGCCGACCGCAGTTCCCATGCTGACGGACGCCTATAACCTCCCTGCAAAGAAAGTGATCCATATCGTCGGGCCTATTGTACAGAATCGTCTGACTCCTTCTCTTGAGAAAGACCTCGCCGACTGCTATCGGAATACGCTGGATATGTGTTTGGAAAACGGCCTTAAGAGCGTGGCCTTCTGCTGCATCTCCACAGGAGTATTTCACTTCCCGAACAAAAAAGCGGCGGAGATTGCGGTCAGTACGGTCAGGGACTGGATAGCAGCCAACCCGGAGATTATGGAAAGGGTGATTTTTAATGTTTTTAAAGACGAAGACAGAGAATACTACGAAGCGCTTCTATCGTGATGCTCCAAATGGATATCTGGAAAGTATACAGAAAGAGCTGAGTGCCGTGCGATATTTCAGCAATCGGATGTCCTTCGGGACGGGAACAAAGGAAGACCGGATTGCCCGGCTGAAGAAAGAGATCGATAATAGCGATGCTATCGTGATCGGCGCAGGAGCAGGACTGTCCACCTCTGCGGGCCTGACCTACAGCGGCGAGCGGTTTGAACGGTACTTCTTCGATTTTGCGGAGAAGTTTGGCATCCGCGATATGTATTCCGGAGGCTTCTACCCCTTCCCTGATGATGAAACGCGATGGGCGTGGTGGGCAAGGCATATCTACTACAACCGCTATATTGATGCTCCAAAGCCGGTTTACAGGGAGCTTTTCGAACTGGTGGCGGATAAGGATTACTTTGTGATCACGACCAATGTGGATCATCAGTTCCAGAGGGCCAGGTTTGACAAGAAGCGCCTTTTCTATACTCAGGGTGATTACGGTCTGTTCCAGAGCGTCGATCCGTCAAATCAAAAAACCTATGACAACGAGGAGTGGGTCATGGCGGCGATGGAGGCGCTGGGCTTTGTGAAGGATACGGACGGTATTTATCAGGTACCGGAGGGTGGCGGGATCTCCATGCGGATTCCAACATCATTGATTCCCAAATGTCCGGATGACGGCTCTGATGTAACGATGAATCTCCGTGCCGATGACTCTTTCGTGGAGGACGGTGGCTGGCACAGGGCTTCCGCAGCATATTCCGATTTCCTGCGGAGGCATGAAAACCTCCATGTCCTGTATCTGGAATTGGGCGTCGGCGCGAATACTCCCGTCATCATCAAGTATCCGTTCTGGCAGATGACTTTTGCAAATGAGAAGGCCGTATATGCCTGCATCAATTATGGAGAAGCATTCTGTCCAAGAGAAATTGAGGATCAGAGTATCTGCCTTGATGGTGATATAGGTGCGATTCTGAAGAAATGAAATGGCGTTCTATTATCTGAAAGGTTACGAAGGCTCCCACACTGTCATCAGCGGCGGCGGGGAGCCTTGTTTTATGCTTCGATATCGATTGTGACCCCGGATTTGAAGTCGATGGTGAAGTGATCTTCGAAGACCGTGATCTTCGTGATCAGGCGCTTGACCAGCGTCTCGTCAAACTCCGTGATCGTGGTTGGCTGGCTCTTGATGAAGTCCTGCAGGTCTTGGATCAGGCGCATCTGCTCATCCTTGACCACACTGTCGACCTCGGCCTGCTTTCGCATTTCCCGGAGCCGGAGGATCTCATCTGCGATGGCATCGTAATCGTCCTTCTGATTGGCCTTTTTTACAAGCTCTTTCTGCAGGTCGCGGAGGCGTTCGTCGATGACCTCCGGCGAGAGAGAGTCCCCCTGCCTGACCACCGTGGCGATGTTGGTCTGCAGCGTCTGCAGGAAGTCATCCTTCTGGCAGAGCACCTGATTGATAGCCTGAGTGGCGACATCCTGCAGGAGCTCCTCATTGACCGTCCGGGCATGGCAGACATGGCCGGTGGCCTCTAAGCGGCTGCAGCATCGCCAGACGATGGATTTGCAGCCACGGTTGTTCCAGTGGACGCGCCGGAAGAATTCGCCGCAGTCACCGCAGAAAACCATCTGGGCAAAACAGTGCTTGCAGGAGTAGCAGCGCCGTTTGCCGTTCTCAGTGGTATGAACCAACCGCCTGCGGGCAAGCTCCTCCTGAACCAGTAGGAAGATGTCTTTCGGGATGATTGCCTCATGATTGCCCTCGACATAGTATTGCGGAACGGTGCCGTTGTTTTTAATTCGCTTTTTCGTCAGAAAGTCCGTGGTGTAGGTCTTTTGCAGGAGCGCATCCCCCATGTACTTCTCGTTTCGGAGAATCTTGTTGATGGTGCTGGTGTGCCATTTGGCCTTGCCTGCGCCGGTGAGAATTCCGTCAGCTTCAAGTCCAGCAGCGATCTTGTCCATGCTTTTGCCTTCGAGGTACTCCCGGTAGATCCGCTTGACGATCTCTGCCTGCACCGGATCGATGACAAGGTGCCCATCCGCATCTTTGGTGTAGCCGAGGAAGCGGTTGTGGTTGACCTGCACCTGTCCCTGCTGGTAGCGGTACTGCAGGCCGAGCTTCACGTTCTGTGAAAGGCTCTGGCTTTCCTGCTGTGCAAGGGATGCCATGATCGTCAGCAGCACCTCCCCCTTGGCATCCATTGTGTTGATGGACTCCTTCTCGAAGAACACCGGAATGTTGATGTCCTTCAGCTCCCGGATAAATTTCAGGCAGTCGAGCGTATTCCGGGCAAAGCGGCTGATCGACTTGGTGATGATCATGTCGATGTTCCCGGAGTGGTACTCGTCGATCATGCGGTTAAATTCTTCGCGCTTCTTGGTGTTGGTGCCGGAAATGCCGTCGTCCGCGAATATACCTGCCAGCACCCATTCCGGATTCTTCTGTATGAATTCCGTGTAATGCTCGATCTGGGCTTCATAGCTGGTAGCCTGCTCATCACTGTCCGTGCTGACGCGGCAGTACGCTGCGACTCGGAGTTTCGGCTTTTCTGCCTTCTTGATGTTGTTCCCGACCTGCCGTCTGGCCGGGATGACCATTACGTTACTCATCAGACCACCTCGCTGTTAAGCAGGCTGTAAACATATTCCGCCTGCGTCGCCGGATTGTCGAAATGCTCCATGATGGCACCAATGCTAAAATGCGTCGGGATCTTCGGCGGCTTTCTCTTTGCCTTGATGCACTTAAGGCAAGTATTGCTCGTGACGATTTTCATCACCAGGGGAGTCTCCCGAACAATTTCATGCAGACACTTCCTGCAGCGGAGCAGGCTTTCCGCGCCATCAACACATTCAAAGATGAGTATCTTCCGAAACATGGTGAATTATGAGAGTTAGTCCACACTGGAAAGAGTATAAAGAAATAGAAGAGCAGTATCTGGCAATAAACTGTGAGATGCCGCCTTCAGTAAAAGCAGATTATAGAGCAAAAGAGTATCTTGATTCTCTTTCTCGTGATTTACATAGATGTGCAGACGGGAATGCGATTTCTAATGAGACATGGGAGCTTTTAGCTAAAGTGCAGGAAATCGAAAAGAATCATGGTGTATCAAAAGAGATGACCTGTTGTATTGAAGAGGCGATGCTAGAATTGACTAATTTATATGCCGAGTTAAAAGATGCTGGGAATGGTTTTCTTATTAATGCCAATACTTTGAGCAGAAGCGGAAGAAAACGTGTCCGGGAGAGTGCGGATAGAATAGGC
>DEPS01000128.1 GCA_002358875.1 Lachnospiraceae bacterium UBA3386
GAAGACAGGAAAAAAGAGGTTGAGAAAAGCGCAGTCCAGGAGTATACTTCGTTAAACACACCGTCACGGGAAGCAACTGCAGTAGAAGCCAGTGAAAAAGGAGGGCGTGTAAATGGAACTGACATACCACAGGAACGGGGATTATCTGTTCCCGAATCTGGTGATCGGGAAGATGGCGGACGGGTCGGACGAGCCGATCGGGAAATACGGGAGGCTGAGGAAGGCTTACCTGAAGGAGCACAGGAACGCGCGTTATACGTGCCTGCTGATGACGGAGAAGCTGGAGGAGCACCTGAGACAGATCGACCGGGACGCGGAAGCACGGATGGAAGAGATCGTGAACCAGCTCCTGATGAAGCATCCGGCACCCGACAAAGCGCAGGACCAGATGGGCTGGGTGCAGCACATGAACCAGCTGAATCAGATCGCAGAGGAGACCGTCTTGAAGGAGTTGGTTTACAGCTGACAGACAGTACAGAAATTGAAGAAGACCCTATGACCGGAGCGGAGGCTGAAATGGCCTCCGCTTTGTCATTGCCGAAACTCCCTTCTGTTCCTGCCCAGATCCGCGCGATCGAGGAGCGTCAGGCGGCCCTCTATGCGGGGCAGATCTCTATCGATGCGGATGTTATCGATACGATTCTGCGGACCGGCAGCAACCAGGAAAGGAGCCAGCTTAGGATCATCTACGACTACATGGCAGATCCGGGCAGGTCCATGGAAGAGCATGTCAGCTTCCTGAAAAGGGAATACCGGGCAGGCGGAAAAGGCATTGTGATCGGCGGTAAGGAGTATTCTGTCTGGTTCGATGAACTGGGCTTCCAGGTGGCGGAAGGCCACTCAGTAAAAGACAAGCTGATGAATAAGGTTTTACTGTCATGGGAGGATATCGCCGGACGGATCGGAGAACTGCTGCGGCAGGGTGAGTATGCGCCGCAGGCTGTACTGGACGCTGCCAGGGAAAATGCCCTGCTGGAGCACGCCCGCGTCCTTGCCTATATGGAGAGAGATCTTGCGGATGGAGTCAGCGAGCTCGTCTTTGAAGACTCTTCAATCTTTCGGGGAGGTTTCCAGGATGTTGAAAAAAACATAGCTACCCGCCTGGCAGATCCTGCCTTTCTTGAAGACCTGTGTGACCGCCTGGAGGGCCTTGCCATCGCCTATAAGGAAGATCCGGAGGTCATGCGGTTTAACTTTTACAAGCCGGATCTTGTTGCTGCCCAGTTTCGCAAACTCAGCCAGGATGCTGTCCCCTATGCTGCCAGAGAGGGTTTTTCATGGGAAACGGATCTTCCCACTTTCATCACCCAGGATGAAATCGACAGCTTCATATCAAACCATGCTGTCTATGAGGATGGCCGCCTTGCGATCTACTCTTTCTTCCTGACCCACGCGGACAGGAAAGAAAGGACGGATTTTCTGCGCGAGCGCTATGGAACCGGCGGACAGAGCCACGCACTTTCCGGCGCAGATGATTCCTTTGCGGACTATAATGCAAAGGGACTTACCCTTACCAGGGGAGACCTGACTGATCCCGCAAGCAAAGTCACACTGCGCTGGAACCAGGTCGAGCAGCGCATCGAGCATCTCCTGGACAGGAATGAGTACCTGAAGGCCTCGGATTACGCAAAAATGCCTGCCTATGAACGCAGGCAAATGGCTTCCGAGATCGTATCTTTCTACAGCCGCCTTCCGGACGATGTGACGCGGCCGTGGCCGGAGGGAACCGACCTTTTTCATATCAGGGATGCGGTTTACGAAGGCATGGAAAAAGAAGGAGGCCTGGAAGAAATACTTGCCCGTATGGATGAGATCCTGACTGCTCTTCCTGTTACCGAAGACCGCTATGAACAGCGGTCTGCAATACTTTCCATGCTCCACCAGTACGCAGAAGGGCTTTATACAATTTTTCCGCAAAAAGTGGAAACGCAGGAGGATGTGGCAGGACAGGCAGAACAGATGTCATTGTTCAGCCTGGTAAACGGATGGGAGGCGGAACCTGTCGTAAGCAGTGCGGACATAAATCAGGAAATGGCGGCTCCTTCTAAAGTATCTGCAGATGGCATAGAAGACAGAACAGACGGAACAGGTGAAGCTGTTGAAATCATCCAGGGCGGCACCATGGAAACCGTCAGCGGTGAAGTCATCGGCACCGTGGAAACCGTCAGCGGCGAAGTTATCGATGCCATAGAATCAGTCAGCGGTGAAGTTATCAATGAAGCTGCAGAAACCACAGTTCCGCGGGAACCTGCCGCTGTCGCAGACCCCATCAATTACCGTATCACTGACGATGACCTTGGCTCAGGATCCCCGAGGGAAAAGTTCCGGGCAAACCTGGAGGCGATCCGCACACTGAAAAGGCTGCAGGCTGAAAATGCGATGGCAACACCCGCAGATCAGAAGATCCTTTCAGGCTATGTCGGCTGGGGCGGCCTTCCCCAAGCTTTTGATGAAAATAATGCTGCCTGGTCAGCGGAGTACACACAGCTCAAAGAAATACTTACAGAAGAAGAATACCGAGCGGCGAGGGCTTCAACCCTGAATGCTTTCTATACTCCACCCATGGTGATCCGGAGCATGTATGAAGCACTGGCGCGGATGGGGCTTTCGGGAGGCAACGTTCTTGAGCCTTCCTGCGGAATCGGCAATTTTATGGGCATGGTCCCGGACAGTATGCAGGACATCCGGATGTACGGCGTAGAACTGGACGGAATCTCCGCAGGGATTGCAAGACAGCTATACCAGAAGAACCCAATCGCCGCCCAGGGTTTCGAGAAAACGCAGTTTCCGGACAGCTTCTTCGATGCGGTTGTCGGTAATGTCCCATTTGGGAACTATAAGCTTGCTGACCGCCGCTACGACCGTCAGAATTTTCTGATCCACGACTATTTCATTGCCAAATCCCTGGATCTGGTGCGCCCGGGAGGTGTGGTGGCAGTGATCACCTCCAGCGGCACCATGGACAAGCGTGGTGAATCAGTTCGCCAGTATATCGCAGCGAGGGCGGACCTTCTGGGGGCCGTCCGCCTTCCCAACAGCGCGTTCCGGCGTAATGCCGGGACGGATGTAGTGGCCGATATCCTCATTTTCCAGAAAAGGGACCGGGCAGTCCTTGAGATGCCGGAGTGGACACACGTTTCTCAGACTCCGGAAGGGCATGAGATCAACACCTACTTTACCCTGCATCCCGAGATGGTCCTTGGGCGGCTTGAAAAGAAGACCAACCAGTTCGGCCAGGAAGAAACAACTGTACTGCCCTTTGAGGACAGGGATCTGGAGACCAGTCTGCGGGAAGCCCTCGGCAGGATCGAAGGCAGCATTACGGAAGCCGAAATCACCGATGACGACCTTGTCCAGGAATCTGCGGGGAGCATCCCGGCAGACCCGACTGTCCGGAACTTTTCTTTTACGGAGGTGAATGGCAGGATCTATTTCCGCGAAAATTCCCGGATGGAACCTATTGACCTGCCGGCGGTGACATCGGACCGGATCCGCGGGATGATCGACCTGCGTGATACGACCCGCCGGCTCCTGGACCTGCAGATGGAGGATGCGGATGACGTTTCCATCCGCGCACAGCAGGAAAAACTGAGTGCAGATTATGACCGTTTCCGGGAGCGGTTCGGCCTGATCAGCAGCACGGCAAACAAGCGCGCTTTCTCCCAGGATTCTTCCTACTGCCTCCTGTGTTCCCTCGAGATCCTGAATGAGAACGGGGAGTTGGAACGAAAAGCGGATATTTTCTCCAGGAGGACGATTCGACGGGCTGTACCTGTCACATCCGTGGACACGGCCAGCGAGGCTCTGGCTGTGTCCATTGGGGAAAAAGCCAGAGTGGATCTTACCTACATGGGGCAGCTCTGCGGGAAGGACAGGGATGAAATTATTCGGGATCTAAAAGGCATCATTTTTGAAAACCCCTCGAAGGGGGACTGGGAGACCTCGGACGAATACCTGTCCGGGAACGTACGCGAGAAGCTGAAAATCGCGAAGGCTGCCGCAGAAGCGGATCCCCGTTTTTTAGTGAATGCGCAGGCTCTGGAAAAGGTCCAGCCCAGGCAGCTGGACGCTTCCGAGATCGAAGTGAGACTCGGAGCGACCTGGATCGATCCTGAGTACATCACCCGGTTTATGGGGGAGACCTTTCACACGCCAAGATACTACCTTGGCGGCGAGATCACGGTCAAATATGCTGCCGTCACCGGCCAGTGGCAGGTGACCGGAAAGAGCCGCGATCTTGGGAATACCATTGCCCGGAATACCTTCGGCACGTCCCGCGTAAATGCCTACAGGCTTTTGGAGGATGCCCTGAACCTGCGGGATACCAAAATTTACGATATCATACAGGACGAAAACGGATCCGAGCGCCGCGTCCTCAACCGCAAGGAGACCATGCTGGCCCAGCAGAAGCAGGAACTGATCCGGGATACCTTCCGTGATTGGATCTTTCAGGATATGGACCGCAGGGAAAAGCTTGTCGCGAAGTACAATGAGATCTACAACAGCGTGCGTCCCAGGGAGTACGATGGCAGCCACATTCGTTTTGTGGGGATGACGCCGGAAATCTCCCTCATGCAGCACCAGAAAAACGCAGTTGCCCATATTCTCTACGGGGACAACACCCTTCTGGCCCACTGTGTAGGCGCCGGCAAAACATTCCAGATGGTCGCCGCCGGTATGGAGTCGAAAAGGCTAGGCCTTGCCCAGAAATGCCTCTATGTCGTGCCCAACCACCTGACAGAACAGTGGGGCGCGGATTTTCTGCGCCTTTATCCTGCAGCAAATATCCTTGTCGCGACCAAAAAGGACTTTGAGCCTGCCAACCGGAAAAAGTTCTGCAGCCGGATCGCGACAGGTGATTATGACGCCATTATCATCGGCCACAGCCAGTTCGAGCGCATCCCACTCTCCAGGGAGCGGCAGGCCGCTTCGATACAGGGACAGATCGATGACATTACGTCAGCGATCGATGAGGCAAAATACGAACGCGGGGAGCGCTATACCATCAAGCAGATGGAAAAAACCCGCCGCATGCTGGAAACAAGACTTGCCAAACTTAATGACCAGACAAGGAAGGATGATGTAGTGACCTTCGAGCAGCTGGGCGTGGACAGGCTTTTCGTCGATGAAAGCCACTTTTACAAGAATCGTGCGAAACGTTGTGCATAAGTCACCGTTGACAGCGATGGCGAACAGCACCATGTGAATGAACTTAGCAATAAGAACAATTCACAGAGAACTTGAATCTCAAATCAGGGGTGAAAGTCCCCTGCCATACGGAATCAATGCTATTGGGGCAAAGCCCCGGAAAGCGGACTGTCATCCGCTGGCAGTATGCGAGCTGATACTCCACTGTGCGTTGCGCCGCTGCAACGGCGCATGGTACAGAGCGTGGTGAAGACGTAACCTGAAAACCTAAACCGCTCCTGCGGCACGGATAATATATGGTGCGGGTTTCCGAAGCCTATGGTTACACAACAAGTGAAAGCTATGCAGCATCGTAAGAGAAAGAGACCTGCGAAAGCAGGAAATTTGGAGAAAGTGAGATGGGCTGGTTTTTCTCACCTCACCCGTCGGGATGAAATGCCCGTCGGAATCGTGCGGCAACTGTGATTCAAGGCACGATTAGATTTTCCCGGTGTAAGGTAGCGGCCTAAGGGCTTCAACGGTCATATGACCACAAGGATAGAGATTCAGGAACGTTTGAGAGTCTGTTGCCGGAGTCATGCAGGACGGTGAAGGCAACAGAAAGTCAGCCGTGCCATAGTAGTCTGAGGCTGGGAAAGCCAGCCACATGGAGCTGAAATGTTCCGCGGCGAAGGGCACGAGTCAGGTTGATTTGCAAATTTCAAACAAGGAAAATCAATAACTCCCTGAAAGAAGGGTGGCGAACTGCGAGGTGATAGACTTGTGCATTTGAACGTCGGATTTTCAAACGAGACCGGGATGAAGCGATTCCTCGACTTCCTCTATCAAAAGTCGGCGGAGGGAATAGTGTTCACCGGCCTGCTGGAAGCGATGGTAAACGATACGACCATCGTCACAGCGGTTCATAACATCAAATCCAACAAAGGAAGTAACACCGCCGGAGTGGATGAGAAGAAAATGAACGATTACCTTCAGATGCCAAGAGAAGACTTTATCAAGTTGATTGAATCGAATTTCAGAAACTATAAACCAAAGCCGGCGCGGCGGGTATATATCCCAAAGAGCAATGGCAAACTACGGCCATTAGGAATACCTACTGTACTGGACAGGATTATTCAGGAATGCGTGCGAATCATCATTGAACCGATATGCGAAGCGAGGTTCTACCCGCACAGCTACGGTTTCCGTCCCTACCGGGCACAGAAGCACGCCATCCGAGATATTATAAATGTCATCAATGCAGGAAGCAGGTCCAAAGATCAGGCTGTGTGGGCGGTGGAAGGTGATATCAAAGGCTGTTTTGATAATATCAACCATCGTATTTTGTTAAAGAAGCTATGGCGGATCGGAATACATGATAAGCGTGTGTTGAAGATCATAAGCCAGATGCTGAAGGCAGGATATATCGAGAGCGACATGTTTTACAACACGGAGCTTGGATCCCCTCAGGGCGGCATTCTGTCGCCGCTGATTTCCAATGTGTATCTGAACGATTTTGACTGGTATATCGGGCGGTGCTATATGGAGCCGCACAGACAATGCAGGCATAAAGGCAACGATACACGGAGGTTGAAATGGTCGGGAATCACACCAAAATACAATTACCGCTTTGCGGATGATTGGGTAATTTTGGCTTCAACGGAACGTGAAGCACTCCGCCTGAAGAAAGAGCTGACAAAGTATTTTAAGGCAAGAATGCGGCTGGAACTGTCGCAGGAAAAGACCTATGTTACCGATCTTCGGAATGAAGGTATCCGTTTCCTCGGTTTCACGGTAAAGGCAGAGCGGAAAATTAAAACTCCAGACCCAAGGACGTGGGCGGATAATCTGATTGGGAAGCCGTTTCCTGATAAGGACAGGCTGACGAAGAAGATACACAATATTCAGAACGAAGTCCGGAAAATAGCAGAAATGCAAGGGCTGGAAGCACAGGCGGCACAGATTCATCATACAAACGCAGTCATCATGGGAGTCGCCGAATATATCCAGACGTCTATCTGTTCTAAGGCATATCACGCAATAGACCGCAGAGTGGACATGACGGCGCTGTCAGTCTGGAAGAAGCTGTATCCAAAGACTTACAATAAAATGCAGGTTCCTTTAAAACAGCTTTGTAACCTTCCGCAACGCCATGCCGGGTATGACAGCAAAACATTTGCAATTCAGGTTGAGGGAAAATGGTTTGGATTGACATACGCGTTCATAACGCACAGCAATTACGAAAAGAAACCATTCGACCAGAAGATGACACCTTATACAGAGGATGGGCGCAAGCGATATCAGGCATACCGCAAGCGTCACAGACAACTGCCGTTAGACAGGCCATCCGTCAACACGCCGGAAGACATCCGTCTGGCAATAGCAGGTAAAGGCAGTCACCGGAAATACAACTTTGAATACTTCATGAACCGGGAGTATGCATTCAACCGGGACAAAGGTAAATGCAAATGTTGTGGCAAAGAACTAACAGGAACAGGGACAGGGCATTGCCACCACGTCAGCAATACGCTTCACATCGATGAAATCAACAAAGTAAAGAATCTTGCTTGGCTTTGTGAACCGTGCCATCGCATGGTGCACAACGATATGATACCGCCGGGGCTTGATGCCAAAGTGGTCAAAAAGATTGAAAAGTATCGAAAGAAATTAAATCCTTGAAATTTGCAGGTATTCTGTGTTCCGTGAGGGCACAGAGGTATTGAAATCAGAGAAAGTAAGTCAACCTGATGGAACGCCGGGTGCGCCGAAAGGGCGCACGCCCGGTGTGAGGCGGGGGAAAATCCAGAGATAACCTCAAAGGATTACCTATCGCTCAGCACCTACCGTGCCGACCGTAACAGGCGGCATGGATGGTGTTCATTGTTCCTGTACACGAAGATGCGCAACGTCGCGGGCATCTCCCAGACGGACGCGCAGAAGTCCAGCGACATGTTCATGAAATGCCGGTATTTGGATGAACTGACCGGCGGAAGGGGCGTTACCTTCGCCACGGGGACCCCGGTCTCCAACAGCATGGTCGAACTATATACAGTCATGAGATATTTACAATATGGAACCCTCCAGAGGATGGGCCTGGGGCACTTTGACTCCTGGGCAGCCTCTTTCGGGGAGACGGTGACAGCCATCGAGTTGTCGCCGGAAGGAACGGGCTACCGCGCGAAAACGCGGTTCGCCCGTTTTTTTAACCTTCCGGAACTGATCTCGGTCTTCAAGGAGACAGCGGATGTGCAGACAGCGGATATGCTTGATCTGCCGACACCGGAGGCTGAATACATCAATGAGGTTTTAAAACCCAGCCAGATCCAGAAGGAAATGGTAGCTTCCTTTGCCGAGCGGGCAGAAAAGGTGCGGTCGGGCGGGCTGGATCCGTCCATAGACAACATGCTCCGGATCACAAATGACGGCAGGAAGTGCGCCCTGGACCAGCGTCTGATCAACGACATGCTGCCGGATGATCCCGGGAGCAAGGTCAACTGCTGCGTCAAGAATGTTTTCAATGTCTGGGAGGAGACAAAAGAAGACCGCCTGACCCAGCTGGTTTTCTGCGACCTGTCAACGCCGAAAGCGGACGGGAGCTTCAATGTCTACGATGACATTAGGAACAAGCTTGTCGCCATGGGGATCCCGGAAGAAGAAGTCGTCTTCATCCATGAAGCGAACACGGAGGCAAGGAAGGCCGAGCTCTTTGCAAAAGTCCGCTCCGGCCAGGTTCGGGTCCTCCTTGGTTCCACGCCTAAGCTGGGTGCAGGCACAAACGTGCAGGATAAATTGGTAGCTCTCCATCACCTGGACTGCCCCTGGAAACCGTCGGACCTGGAACAGCAGGAGGGGAGGATCCTCCGTCAGGGCAACCGTAACCCCAGGGTCAAGATCTTTCGGTATGTCACGGAAGGAACCTTCGACAGTTACCTCTGGCAGATGCTGGAAAACAAACAGAAGTTTATAAGCCAGATCATGACCAGCAAGTCTCCGGTCCGGGCCTGCGAGGACGTGGATGAGGCTGTGCTCAATTATGCGGAAATTAAAGCGCTGTGTACCGGTAATCCGCACATCAAAGAAAAGATGGATCTGGACATCCAAGTGTCAAAGCTCAAGCTCTTAAAAGCCAATCATACAGCCCAGAAATATCGTCTGGAGACAGACATCGCAAAAACTTATCCCCAGCAGATCGCTGCTGTCAAAGAGCGGATCGCGGGACTGACAGCAGACCAGAAGACATACGCAGCTTTTGATCATTCCAAAGAATATCCCAAAGATCATTCCAATGACCAATCCAATGAATTAAAAAACGAAGGTTTTGAAATGAAAGTCGGCGGGACTGTCTACACGGATAAAAAAGAGGCGGGAAATGCTCTTCTCGAAGTCTGTAGCGCCCTGCGCATGGCCAGTACCTCCGGAAAGGCTGCTGACTACATGGGGTTCTCCATAGAAGCCGGCTTTGACACTTTTTCGCAGAAGTTCATCCTGACTGTCCGGGGCAGATGCAGCTACCCCATAGAAGCAGGGAAGGATCCTTATGGCATTATTCAGAGGCTCAATAATGTCCTGGGAAGTATTGACAGTCAGCTGGAGGGGGCGGAGCGCAAACTGGAAACTTTACAGGATCAGCTGGAAACTGCACGTAAGCAGGTGGAGAAACCTTTTGAAAAAGAGGCCGAACTCGCTGAGAAGCTGGAGCGTCTATCGCAGCTCAACGCCCTTCTGAACCTTGACGAACATGGAAGCATGGATGCTGTCGGTATCGATGAGGTGACTGCGGAGAGAGTGGAGGAAGAACGGAAATCGACTTCGGAGGAAAAAGGCCTGCGTTTTGCCAGGGATAACGAAACGGGTCGGAGGGAGGAAAGAGATATTAGTCGATACGGCCTGGCTGCCGCGCCTCCAGCCCCTTCTCCCATTAGCATGGCAAGGCGGCTGGCGGAAAAGAAAGAACAGGCACGATCAACGCTTGCAGCAGCAGCCCCGCCCATGTTGCGGAAGCAGACTTTAGCAGCAGAGTTGTGAATACAGAAATCTTGCAAATATTAAAAAAAAATCATGCATGGAAACAAAAGGAACCTGCGGAGCCTATAAGTAGAAGGGACATATGTGACCAGCCCTGATCTGGCCGGTATGTCGGTTTATATGCTCTATAACAGCGTGTAAGGGGGAAAGAGCCGATGGATTGAAAATCAGACTTAGAACGATGTAATAACACTAATACGTAGAGCAGTACGCCAAGGAGTATGAACAAATGGAAAAAGGACAGAAGGAAACAGACGAGGCAGCAGACATGTACATGACAGAACATATTGAAGAACTGCACTCCGAAGAAGAACTTGTTGAACTTCTGGAAGGGCTTGAAGAGGGGACAGTGGTACAGATCGTCGTGGAGTAGTGGGCTTATCTGAGAAACATTTCGATAAGCATAAAAGGAAATCAGGTAATAAAAGAGATCCAATAAAGAATTGGAGGCTGCTATGGCAGAAGAAAACATGGGAACCGGCAGGCAGGATCCTGCCAGTCAGGAAGCAGAGTCCCGCCCTTATGAATTAAAACAGGTTCAGGTCAGGCTCCGCCTTTCGGAGGCAGGTTCCGTTTACAGCTCGAAAGAAATCACCAACCATATACGGGCAGCCGAGGTCATGTCGGATGTTCTCGCCCAGATGGACAGGGAATATGTCTGCGTTGTGAACCTGGATACAAAAAACAGGCCGATCAATTTCAACATTGTCAGTATCGGAGATATCAATGCAGCGATTGCGCCTGTCCAGAACATTTTTAAGAGCACAATTTTGTCCAACTCAGCCCGAATTATGCTGATGCACAACCATCCAAGCGGTGATCTGGCTCCCAGCACGGAGGATAAGGCTCTCACAAAAAGGGTTTATCAGATCGGGAAGTTGATGAATATCCCGCTTGTCGATCATGTGATCGTTGCTGGCGGCTCTGGACGGGCCTGCAGTCTGCTGGAAAACAATCCGGAGCTCTTCACGATGTCCGAGGCGGTCACGCAGGAAATGATGCAGGGGATCGTACAGGAGGAAACTGCTGTATATGGGACACAGAGATCCGGGAAGGCCACATCTGCCGGGAAAGATGGGCAGGATGGATCACTTCGCTACAAAACAAAAGAGGACCGCCAGAAAGAGGCTCTTGACGATGTATCGAAGCAGGTCGAGGAAGGGATCAGAAAAGCCTTCAGCAACGATCATTACCGGGATTATCTGAGGGTCGTGTCACGTTTCCATACTTACAGTTTCAATAACACGGTGCTGATCGCGGCGCAAAAGCCGGATGCCACCCTGTGTGCAGGTTTTAATGCCTGGAAGTTTAAGTATGGCCGCCATGTAAAAAAGGGAGAGAAAGGCTTTCGGATCATTGCCCCGGTGAGAGTCAAAGAAACTGTACAGGAAGAAAAGACAGATCCGAACACAGGCCAGCCCATATTTGGCGAGGACGGACAGCTTGTGACATCTCCAAAGGTGGTCTGGAAACAGCGTTTCTGCGCATCTACAGTTTTCGACATCGGACAGACGGAAGGCAATCCCATGCCTGAAAATCCGCAGATAAAATTAAGGCAGCTTATCGGCACGAAAGATGGATTCGATGCTTTCATGGCAGGCCTTGGGGACATCAGCCATCTCCAGGTCCGCTTTGCAAAGATGCCGGAAGGAACGGACAGCTTCTATGATGCGGACAGCAGGGAGATCGTGATCCGGGAAGGCATGGAGCAGAAAGCCACGCTGAAAGCCGCTGTCCGGGAGGTCTCACAAAGGCTTTTGCATGATCGTGAGCAGGACGGAAACGGGAATGCGGATAAAACGCAGGAAACCAGGGAACTGGAGACGGCGAGCACGGCGTATATCATCTGCGACCATTTTGGCCTCGATACGTCTGATTTTTCTTTCCCCTCCCTGGATTCCTGGTCTTCCGGCCAGGACCTGAAGGCGTTGCGCGAGTCCGGAAACACGATCCGCAAAACGGCATCGCAGGCGATCCGGAGCGTTGAGTACCAGCTGCAGGACCTGCAAAAGGAGATGACAGAAACGAGGGAGAATCTTCCGGAACAAACAGCTGCCCATGGGAATGGGAAGGAAAACGGAAATATCTCATACAAGATTTATCAGATCAGGGATGATCTGCCCGACAGACGTGAGAGGATATTTCTAAACCTGTCCACACTCCGGTCAGATGGGAAAGATGTCACTCCTGACGCCTATTCGTCAATCTATGAAGGAAGCCTTGAAGATACCGGAAACAGGAGATCATCACAGCAGGTTCTGAACGACTTGTTTGAAAAGTTCAATATCAACCATCCTGATGACTTCCGCGGCCATTCCATGTCCGTCAGCGATGTTATCGTCCTCCAGGAAAACGGCGTGGAAAAGGCTTATTACGTGGACAGCCTGGGTTTTAAGGAGGTCCCGCAGTTTCTCCAGCAGGAAATACATAAGGAAAATACAAAGAAACAGGATGAGAGACTGCCGGAATCTTCCCGGTTGAAATCTGCCGGAAAAGGGACATCCAGGGAAGTTCCGGCGACAACGGAGCGACGGCGGGACTCGGTCCTTGCAGCCCTGAGGCAGAAACAGGCCCAGACAGGCGGGAACAGGCAGGATCTTTCGCAGCAAAGAGGAAAAGTCAACAGAAAGGAAAGAGGTACAGCATTATGAGTAGCATTGCAGAAAATGAAAAATTGGTGATGGCAGCAGGGGCCGGAACAGCCCGGGAAGGGGAATCTGTTTTTACAGATCTGGTAATGGAAGGTCTGGATGTTCAGTTTTCACCCTCGCTGCAGGAAAAGGCTGAAGGCGAAGCCAATGCCCGGGCATTGGCCTACCGAGATAGGATCCTTGGAGTAGTGGGCAGATCCAAAGAAAAAGCAAGATAAGCAAAAACACAGGGCATAGAACATGCGCTGATATGCCGCAGCCAGAGTTCAGCTCAAAAGGAGTAACAAAAGAGCGTATACTATGAACATGGCGAACAGAGACATTACTGTAAAAAGATCGAGGAGATAAACAGATGGCAGATAGAGATTATTATGGATTTTTGGATGAAGTGGCAGAGAAGCTGCAGGCGGCCCAGAGTCCTTTTAACAGTCAGTACCAGGTAAACGTTAAGGATGTGGAAAAAGCCAATGGGATGTCATATCGAGGAATCGAGATATCGGACCGGCGGGATGGCATGGGCGTGACGATCAACATGGAGAGGCACTTCCAGATGTACATGGACGGAAAGACTGTGGATGAGATCGCGGACCTGGTGCAGCAGCAGGCCGGGGATGCCTTCGAAAAGAAGCCCGAGGTAGACGTTACCAGGATGAAGGATTATGAGTCACTCTGCAGCAATGTCATGATGGAAGCGGTTTCGAGGGAAAGAAACACAAAATTTCTTGAGAATATACCGCATTTCGACATGGCGGATCTCTCCATTATTTATCGTGTCAAAGTCAGCGGGAACAGGAACCATGGAATCGGAGTGATTACCGTGGACAACAAGCTCCTGGAAAGCATGGGAGTCAGTCAGGAACAGTTTCAAAAAGATGTGTTTGACCGGGCCCTTGCAGGGGAGCCTCCGATTCTGCAATCCCTCAAGGAGGTATTAGGAATAGGGGAAAGCATTGCGAGTGACGGGCCGGAAGATGAAATGTTTCTGGCCACCAACAGCGATGCTCTGTATGGGGCCAGTGTCATAGCTATCCCCGGATTCCTGGACCAGGCCTCAGAGAAGCTCGGCGGAAGCTTCTACGTCCTCCCTTCTTCTGTCCATGAAGTCCTTTTGCTGAAGCTCAGCCAGGATGCGGATTTCCATGCACTGGAAAGCATTGTTCAGGATATCAATGAGGCGATCGTACGTCCGGATGAACAGCTTTCCGACAGGGTGTATCATTACGACGCGCAGGAAAAGATTTTCGAACTGGCGTCGGACTACGAACAGCGGGTCGCCGAGAAGGAACCTGTTGAGAGGGAGGCAGTTTCTCCGGACAAAGGCCTCGGTGCCTGGGGCGTGAAAACACAGGGACTGGATTCAGTACAGGAAAATGCTTCCGGGAGGGTACAGGAAAAACAGTCGATCTATGAAACAGGGAAAGAAAGACATACGGTTTCAGACAGACAAGCGTCCGTAAAAGCCGGCAGGTCAGAGAGAAAATCTGTCCTCGGTGCCCTCCAGGAGAAGAAGGAGCAGGTTCGGGCGGCAGATGGCGGCAGGCAGGAACAGCAGAAAGCACATAATCGTCCCCACACCAGGAATGATGTCAGTATCTGATCCGGAAAAGGCCTGACCTGGGATTGCAGCAAAACCATTAGCTATTGGTTGATGTGATTGATGAATTGATATGGGAAATATCAGGCGTGGGAGAAAAAATGGTTCAGGATCAGTTTTCCATCTATCAGGTGAAAGCAGGCCGCGAGTACAGTCCGTACCGATTCCATGCCTATACATATATGCTGCAGCATGGTATTGCAATAACCGAAGCCCTTTATGACCTCGTTTACACATCCTCTCTATATCCCGGCGATGATCCGGAACGTATCCGGAACCGGATCAATAAAAAGCGGCCCAAAAGATTTCATGGCCACGCTGTCAGCATGGGTGACGTCATTGCCATTAACCAGGCGGGCGTCACCCAATGTTATTATCTGGAACAGGTGGGATACATCCGCCTGTCAGGTTTTATTCAGTCTTCATCCCAATCGTTGGAATCAGGCTCTCAAATACCGGCAGGTGTCTCAGGATCCGTTGCGGACGAGAGGGTCATAACGCTTCAGACAACGGATTACCTGCTGAAAGGCAGAAAAGGCCTGTGGCTGGCAGAGGACATGATTCTCGTTGACGACAGGCCTTTTTTTCTGCTTCAGCATCAGAACTTCGGGAACGATGCTGCATTTGCGGTTGTGGACGAATATGGCAACCAGGCTGCAGCTGACAGCTATGATGGGTTTACAGACGAAGTGATCCGGCAGATTCGTCAATATCTGCAGAAAGAAAAGGAACAGAAGACTCAGCTGGAAGCAGGATTAATCAGTCATGATCAGACTTATAACACGTTCTCTTCGATTCCGGCTCAAAGGATTAAAGAGACCATCCATTCTTCTAACTTGCAATCTGGAAATTCCGCACCTCCACTTGAAAACTGGCAGAAGTCCTATCAGAATGGCGAATACATCCGCAGTGCCGAGAGTGGAGAAGAAGCCAACTATAACATGATTGACGGTATTCACAATAATCGTCGGAAACGAAAGAAGGAGAAAAAGCGCAGATCTGTTTTAAAACGCCTGCATGAAAAACAGCTGGAAGTGGAGAGAAGGGAGGGGAAACTTCCTCAACAGGAGCTGCCACAGATTATACAGGAGCAAGAAATTGAGCGAAAGCCGAAAAAATGAAAGGCCTATGCCACACTAGAAGAAGTGTGACATAGGCTTTTTTGTTCTACTCATTTATTTATGGAAGAGTATACATTCTCTTGTTTGATAATTTTATTTGGGATTTTCCACAGTATAACAACAAAAGCATTTGCATATGCCTTGACGATAGATATGCTATTGTAACGTATACATATAAGAACAGGCAGAAGAGCTCTGTAATTATTGGAGATTACGATCTTTCATTAAGGATAGCGATTGATTATGCAGATGGGTTTATCTTTTCGGCAGAGGACGGCCCCAACTGCCTATTCACTGATGGGACGAGTGTGTCAATCGTTTATAAAGGACAATATAACAAGGGTGTCTCAATGGGCGATAAAATGATTCTTCAGCCTTTAGAAGAAAGGAGATTCTCCACATATATTAAGTGTGCATCGGATGTAGAATCAGATACGACTTCCTCATTAAAAGTAATATTTACGACAAGTTCCGGGAGCAGGGATCGTTACATTATTAGATAAAAACAGGCTGGACATAGGATATATATCTAAGTTAAGCATCAGTCAGAAATGGCTGGTGCTTTTTTCATACCAGAAGGGGATGAGAATCCTGGAGGGCAACAGAATCCGTGGAATAAACGTAGAGTTCGGCGGCGATACAATTGGTATAGATAGAACTTTGTAGGGTACAAACATTACTCTCTGTCCATGTTCTTAAGTATCACATATCAAAGTTTAGTTACTAATCATATCTATTATACACGTATTCTGTAGAATTATCTGTACGTTTAATTTTATATATCATCAGGCCGATAACAAGGGCAGGCTGTACACTCTCTATCGAGGGCGTGTACAGCAACTTGCGGAAATATCAGAAACGCCCTCATTTCCACGCTATGCCGATTTTTCTCGATACTGGTTTTCGTAAATACCACAAATCAATGACGAAAACGACAGATATTAAAAAAAGGACTGAAGGAGGGCTAAAAATGAATGAAAATAGAAATAGTTTGGGGTGCGGCTACCATGGGAGAACAATCTAATCAATTTCATATCAAAACAGCTGGTTTTCGATATGTAAATGCTTAGACTGAATATTCCGGTCGAAGAAATGCGTATGTCCGGACAAGTGGAAAGCAACGTTCCGGAGGACGGAAAGCACCTTTGGAACAGCTCGGTTGTAACACATATCCTGTATCCTCTCCTGTCAAGGCCTTGCCACGTCAGTGGTGCTGACAGCCTTGACTGGGGAGGATACAGGATATAGAGTCTGAAAGAGCTGCTTCCATTATCCCAGAATGGTGCTTTCCGTTTCCCGGACAGTTGCTGGAAAGCACCCCGTAATCTTCACTTAGACGGTTCTCTTTTTTTTTTGAGAATATGCTTAAACCGAAGGAAGGAGAAAACTTTGAATGAAACTCACCAGACACAACGGTGTTTATAATCCGAAGCACAACGACAGAAATTTTTATAGTAAACGACATTGATGA
>DEPS01000202.1:0-5515 GCA_002358875.1 Lachnospiraceae bacterium UBA3386
CTCCATACTGTTCGGCGACCGCCTGGAACTCCTGTATATCGTGCGGCCTGATCGTATACCCGTCGCCCTTTTTGTTAATACCTATGTGGAGGAGCTCATGATAGAAGAGAATGTCCATCTGGCTGTCGGTAAGCCCTGCCGTGTTCACTTCGTAGATCACGATCAGGAAGTCATAGGGGAGCAGGGCTTTATAGATTCCACCCACCTTGACGCATTCGCCCAGCACCGGCCTGCCGTGGCTCTTTTTGATCTTGTCGGAGGCAAGGAAGGCGATCCTTACTTCCATCCCTTTTATCCATGCAAGATCAGGATGGGCCTCCATGACGCGCTCCGCCCTTTCGGCATATTCTTCCTTGATGATGACTATCTCTTCCATGGCATCCTCCTTTCACCTGTACAACAAAAGAGCCGGCCTGCGGCGGCCAGCTCTCGGTCAGGGAAATATGTATTGGGGGAAACCGCTGTGCGCATCGGTTCCACTATTATTATAAAACGGATTTTCCGAATAAAACGAATTATTTTTCAAACGTGTTCTTTACTAATTAAGTGGCCGATTTTTTATTAAATTGACAGACTATTTAAAGCAGCTTTTTCAGCGGATTTTCATGTCTTTTAAGTACTTGTCCCGAATCATTATACGGGGATAATCCTCGTTTCCTTTGAAGCCGATGCTTGCCGCAATGGCCTTCCATGTCCTTCCCTTCCGGTAAAAAAGGTCGAACACCGTCCGCGTCCTGATGTCCGGGATCGCTTCGATCCAGGCATCCACCGCTGCGATCTGCTTTTCCTTTTTGCGGAGCTGGGCGCGGTCCTTCTCCCACTGACTTTCAGAAGGGACCCCTGTGATCACGCGGGTATGCGGGAAGCCGGACTTGTAATCCTTGACGGTATCGGACACGATCTCCGAGGCCTCCTGGCGCAGCTGAGCCCGAAGAAACGGAAGCATCTGCTTTGTCGGAAGATATTCTTTGAGCATTTTTCGCGTGATTTTCATTACATCCCCTTTTCCCTTGTCCTACAACAGTTCCGCGCCCTCTGCCAGTTTCTCCACTGTCACATCGAGTGCCTTCGCGATCAGCAGCGCAGTAGTAAGGCGCGGATCTCTGTGCTGGCTGAAATACTGGTATATCGTTGTCCTGTCAACGCCTGATTTTCTGGAAAGCTCTGATGTCTCAATCCTGCGTTCTTTGGATATCCTGCGCAGATTCACTGCGAATGCCTCTCCTACTGTCATGCTCCATCTCTCCTTTTGGCCTTTACTGCCGCTTCGATCCCATGAATGAGATTGAGCATCCAGTCCCAGTCGCTCCTCTTAAGGGCTTTATCAAGCGCCCTGATCATCTTCTCAATATCCCTGATCTGTGAGTCTTCCTTCTGTACCACCGGAGGGACCTCTGAAAAATCGCTGATACCGCTCCGGCCGCTCTCCTTTTGCGCCGACGCAATTTCGTCTTCAGGTCCTTCTCCTTCCTCGTCGAAGGGCTTTGCTGCTTCAACGCCCTCTGCCTCCGCTTTTTCAAGGTCCTCTGCTTTTCCAATGCCATCTGCCGTCTCAAGGCCCTCTGCCGCCTCAAGGCCCTCTGCCGCATCGGCGTTCTCTTCACTGCTTTCCCCGTCCTCTGCTGTCTCTTTTCCTGCCTGCGTTTCCTCCTTCGGAATCTGTTCCGGAATCTCTTCGGCCTCCTGCGTATTTCCGGAGGCTTTTGCCTTCTCAGGGGCTTTTTCAGCCCCTCCCGCTTCGCTGCCTGTATTTGTAGCCTCCTCTGCCTTATGGGCCTTCTCAGGGCTTTCTGCACGTTCCTGAGAGGCTTCTGCAGGCTCACGGCCTGCGGACAGTTCTCCGGATCCGATCATCTCTTCCAGCCTGTCGGCGAGCTCCTGCCATGTCAGCCTTTTCCGGTCAGCCTCCGGAGAGAAGATCTTCACGATCACCCCGTCCTCCGTCAGCGCGATCACGGCCGCCTTTGTCCTGACAAGTCGGCTCCCTGCCGGATTCAGGATCTGCTCGCATTTCTTTCCGGTGATATGCCCCTCTGCCGCATATGCCTTCAGGAGATCTCCCTTTACGGCATCCGGTGTCACCTCCATCATTTCGCGCAGCCATGTTTCACTCTCTGCCACGGGTTTCTCTTTGTTGAACCGGTTCAGGGCGCGAATGTCGTCCCGCTTGGTCTCCGGCGTTACCATCTCCATGTCCGCATCCGGGAGCGCCAGCATCTCTCCCAGCTTCGCGCTGCCGTATCCCACATATTCCGGCCTGAGGCGGTCGGAGTATCCTCCGACACTGTACCTTGCATTGATCTTCTTGAACCTGGACACATAGGACGGGGACAGGCCGAGCTCTGCCCCGGCCCACTCCGCAAGGCTGTCATAACCGTCGTTCTTATAGCCCTCATTGTCCTCTGCCTGCCTCAGGAGATATCCGATCCGCACAAAGCTGGCGGATGTCCTCGCGAGCTCTCCCAGTATCTCTTTTTTGAGTAAGAGCCAGTCATCCAGCGTCATCTGGACATATTCCATCTCTTTCGTCCTCCCTTCCTGCTATGCATATTGTCAGACAGCCGGGCTGATAAGTGCCCTTCCGGCCTCTGCCCCTTCCTTTTCCCGCTTTGTCCTCTTCCCGATCTGCTTTGTAAAGGACGCAAGGAAGGCGTCCACCTTTGCCTTGTCGGGCTTTCTGTCGTACTCCCCGTACGCCTGTAAAACATGGCCGTCATATCGGACCTCCAGCGTGTAATAGGGCTTTTCCACGGCGTCTTCATGGCGCAGGAACAGGATAAACGACTCTCTCCTGTCCATGCTCTTTATATACGTGTCGGTCGCCCCTACACAGTGGTGCTGCATCCTGCCCTCTGCCGTGATCTCTGAAGGCCTTTTCGGTATGACGACGATCATGCCATCTCTTTTGTATTCAAAGTGCTTTTTGTTCTCCTCATAGTCCATCCGGATGTGCCGGTACTGAATGTCGAGCGAATTGTCCCGGCTCAGGTTCTTCTCATCCTCGGTCTCGGCGGCATATCTGTCGTGCAGCTCCCGCAGCCGAGGCGTCCTGCTTACAATCTCGTCGTGAATGTCCATGCCCCTGCGCTCCGCCATGCTCAGATAGTCCATGTAGGTACGCAGGAGCCTCCTTGCCGGGACGTTCTCCTTTTTTGCCTGTTTTCTCAGGTAGTTCACCATCCTCTGCAGGCTCATCCCTGTTTTCTCCAGCGGCAGGCTGTCCGGAGCGATGCCTTCCCCGATCATAAAGAGCAGCGTCTCCCTGTCGACTCTGGCTTTCTCGTTCCCGATCCACTTGATGACCTTCAGTGCATCCGCTCCCCCGTTTATCTCTTTCAGGAGCCTGAGCTGCTGCCCGTCGATACCAAGCAGGGTCTTTAGATCTTTGGCATCTTCGGCGAGTCCTGCGCAGTCCTTCTTGATGATATCGTCCGCAAGCTTCGTGAGCCCCGACCTGTACAGGTATTCCAGATAACGTTTTCTTCCCGCCCGGATCAGCGCCGTCTGTACGCTGTTAATCCTGTCGCCCCGGCATATTCTGATGAGTTTTCCGGGGATCCCGCTCATACGGATAATTTCATCCATGTCCTGATATAGAGCGCGGCCATCTTCCACTTTCGGAGCCTCCCTGATGTATTTTCCTCTCATGTACATCATTTCTTTCTTCGACCGCCAGTGACAGCCTCCAAGATACGGGATTGTCTCCTCTTGATAGGACTCCCGGGACTCAAATGTCTGCGGATCCGCAAAGACCCGCATATCCTCATATATTTGCGTGGTGTGCTCCCAGTCTCTTTTGCCCAGGAGATGTCCCAGATCGTCAGCGAGCTGGAAATATTTTTTTACTCTGAAATGCCTGAGGACGACCTCCCCTTCCACGGCCTGTACAAGGGTCACGCCGTCAGATGTTGTGATATGCTTTTGTTTGTTCCACGACTTGGTCGACAGGATCTTCCCGCAGGACGGGCAACAGTAAAAGCTGGCGTTCATGCTGTACCTGTAATCGTCTGGCTGACCATTACTGTGTATAAGCCTGCTGTTCGGCGTAAAGGATGCATCGCACCTCGTACAATACGCCTCCTGGCTCTTGCCGGCCTTCCGGAAGAAGATAAAATTGCTTTCCCACGTCCCTTCCTTGTCCGCCCAGTCCTCGAAACCGTCCGGAATCGGCGGGATCAGGGCCATCCTGCTGTCCCAGTAGTCTTTTCTTTTCTGCGCCCTCTGCCGGTTCTGCTTCTCCCTGAGATCCCTCTGCCACCTGATGATCACTCCGGGGATGTCGTCCCCTATTTCCCCGAGGATCCTCCTGCAGAGAGCAGTCCCCCCTCTTCCGCATACATCCTCCGCTCTGCTGTTCGTGAGCCTCTGTTTATCAAACCGCTCGATCACGTTTTCCAGAAGGGCGCCCGACCACATCCTGCCATCAAATGTCTGCCATACGGCTTTTTCGGGATCTATATAGCATGTAAAGGCAGGCTGCCGCCTTTTGTCCTCCACGATCATCTCCCTTGACCATACCGAGACGATCAGGATCCCGCCCTCTTCCCTGGCGGCATAATACAGCCTCGTTGCGTACGATTTTGCCGTAAACCAGCTGTCAAAACCTGCCCAGTACCTGAAGCGTCTTTCCTCGACACGGTCACTCTTTGCCCTCTCGATCATCTTCTCTGTCAGCTCCGGAAGAGCGAGAGCCATGAGCTGTTTTTTTCTCATTTTCCGCCTCCCAGATAGTACTCGCGTATGATCTTCTGCGCCTGCGCCCTGCCCGGAATGCCGAGTGTAACCTTACTTGCTGACACACCTGCTGCCTTGATGATGTCCTTGTCTACGTCCTGCTGATGCCCAAAAGACCACTTCAGGAGAGCCCCTATGCAGCCCTTCAGGCTCTTGCCCTTTTTTCGCACCGCAAGCGCCATCTGCATATCCTCCATGCAGGTTGCTTTGATGTACTGCGACCAGTCTGTCATGATATCCTTCGGCTTCAGATCCGCCTCTTCGACCTCTATCTTTCCGATCGCAGCATCCTCTGCGTCCGCAAGTTCCGGAAGGTCACCCTTTATGTACATCTTCGCGACCTCCTGGTCGATCCCGTTCTCCTTCGCCAGGGCGAGGATGCTGTCCATGTCCCCCTCGTTAAACAGATTCTGCGCAAGCTCATTGATCTCATTTACGGATCCAAATTCCCCAAACTTATCGAACATCGTGTTCTCCTTTCCCTGATATGCGGCCTATAAATACGAACGGCCGGTGAGCCGCATGAACTCCTCTCTCGTATGCGTCCGCTCGTACCTCTCCTGTGCCTCCCTCTGAAGCCCCCTTCGGACCTCAATGTCCGTGTGCGCGGACATCCGTCCAAATTCATGGTGTTCCGGGCACAGCCAGATGTAAAATCCCTCTGCCTCACTGATCCTCCGCAGAGCTGTGCCCTCAAAGATGTGGTGCTTATGCACGAACTTCTCCGAATAGTCGCCCTGCTTCATGCACAGCCAGCACCTGCGGCGGTCGCCGGCGGCCT
>DEPS01000202.1:5538-7452 GCA_002358875.1 Lachnospiraceae bacterium UBA3386
CGCCGGCAGCCTGCAGGATGCTTTCTCCCGCATGCGCTTTCCGGCGCTTCTTCCCCTGTGTCTTCGGAAACAAAAGCCCTGCGCTCATGCCCATACCCCGATCAGGCTCGACGGATCGGCGGCCCCCGGGGAGTACCTGCGAAGCCCAAGCACATCCTGAATATACTCCCTGATGATCCGTTCCAGCTCCGGCGTCATGACCGTTATGTCGACGCGGCTGTCTTCGCAATCCCTCTGCCTGTTCCAGAAGGTGAAATACCTTGTCTTCTCCAGGCGCGGGGCCCGGCCTTCCTCCGTGACAATGATCCACGACTCCTTTTCCGCCACCCAGTCCACCGGCAGGGCCGGTTTTATGGCAAGGCTCAGGAGCCCCTTGATTTCTTCCTGCATTTTTTGTCCTTTCTCTTTCTCCTGCTGCTTTCCTCCCTCTGCAGACTCCGGATCCGCGAGGGCTTCATCTTGTGGTCCGCCCTCCGCTTCTGGAGGCGCCTCAGTATGTACGTGCGGAAAGGATAGCCCGCCTCGTTCTCCCCCTCATACAGGGATTCCTTGTCGAGATACCATCCTTTCGGCACCCTCGGGCTGTCGGTCATGCGGTGCCCGCTGATGACCTTGTCCTCTCCGGGTACCTTCTGCATATTGCGCGAATGGCTCCAGTTCGACTCAACCACCCGGTCGCATGTGATGGGCGACTTAGCAATATACTCGCCGATCTCCTTCCCCTGGTCCCCGAGGTCCTGCAGATATTGGACGTAGACTCCCCCGTGTTTCCTCCAGTAGTCCTTGACCAAAAACTCCGCCCCCTCGATCCGGTTCATTATCAGGTGTATATGCCAGCCGTTCCGCGGGCCGGCCTCTATGTTCCGCATCCAGAAGAGCTCGTAATACCTCTTTGCATATTCTTTCTTCAGGTAGGTGTAGAACTTCCGGAAGATCTCCTTCGCCGCCTGCATGTCCGCAGGCCTCTCGTCCTTTTTGAAGGTCAACGTCAGGACCAGGTCGTCCTCATTGAAGTAGTGCTCCACCATCCTCGAGGCCTCGCGCTGCTTCCTCCTCTGATTGTTCCTCGCCACCCGTTCGGGCGTCTGTTCCGACTTCGGCTTCCTGGTCCTCTTTCCGCCAGGACACTTAGCCGAAGTGAACTCCATCACCTCAATGGAATTCCGCATCCTGAACCGCCGCCTTATATGCATCCTTTCCGCCCCCGTGAAGTCCTAAGTTTAATCAACTTATGGACTGATAAAACGCGCACGATCCGCATACATGCGCGTTCTTCCCTGCCTTTAAAAATTCCAGGCGTGTCAGCGCCTGGCTATCTTCTGTGCATTATGCCCGCCCTCTGCGGAACTTGTCCGCGCCTGGGCAGGTCGCGAAATGGGAGATATTCCCGACTGCCGTATCCTCCCCCGGCTCTTCTCCGTCCTGCAACGGAGTTCCCCGCATCGTGTGCCCATCGTTCAAAATATAGAGCCTCGACCCGCGCGGATCCGGATGGAACTGCTCAGGCTCCGCGTCGCAGGGCATCATCTTCCCCGACTTTACCCGGATCCAGAAAACGGTGGCGCCGCAGCTTCTGCATCTACCAAATCCCATTTTTCCCTCCTCTCCGGGCGGCCAGCACCGCACCGCCCTGTATACATGATCGTGCGCAAATCCTTAGTTTCCCGCCGCGTCTGGGTGCGGCGGCCGGCGCTGTGTGGCGGGAACGGGACAGCCCTGCCCGCTCCCTGATTGACAGTTTCTATCGCTGTGGACCAATCGCATGAAGCTGTTGAATGGGTAAAATACTTACGCGACCGGGCTGTTTTCGATTTCTTCAAGGTCGGCATCCGAGTATTCGTTCTGGCTGAACGTGTTGAACTGGTTGCCCTTTTGGGAGCCCGGCTTTTTGAGCCGGTCCCATGTGATCCCCTG
>DEPS01000202.1:7492-11644 GCA_002358875.1 Lachnospiraceae bacterium UBA3386
TAACCTGACGACATGCAGTCCCCGATCAGCTCGGCAACCGCCTCTTCTCCGAATTTTCCGGAATTGTTTTTCATTTTTGTGATAAGGGCCTTGAAACCGGTCCGCTGATAAGGCTGATGCTTTTCATATTTATAAGCCAGCCATGTCAGAAGGGCCTCCTTCGCTCCCTCGGTGAGGTCTGTCCCGCTTACGATGTCCGCTGCTTCTTTTTCACTCAGCGTGACCTTTTCCTTTGTCTTTTTTTCCGGTTTCCCGTCCTGTTTCTTCTTTGCAGGTTTCTTCGCGGCCGTGGTTCCCGCCCTGGCCTTCTCCCGCATCTTTTCAAGCTCCTCCTCTGTCTTCCGGATCCTCTCCTGGAGCTTTTCCGTCATCTCCTGAGCTTCCCTGAGCTTCTCCCTGATCTCATCGTTCTGGGTTTCGCCCTCCGGCTGCCCCTCTGACAGACAAGTCCACAGCCGTTTCTCGGCCGAGTCTTCCAGCTTCCTGAGCATCCCGTCCCTCTCGGCCTGTGTGGCATACTGCTTCACGAACTGTATATTGCCCGTTCCCCGGCTTCGGAAGGCCAGTGAGAACCTGCCGCCGCTTACGATCGGCTTCGCCTCCGTTATCTCTTCATCCGGGAAAAGGATCCCGGCGCCCTGGCACTGGATGCAGATCATCTCTTCCACCTCTTTTCCACTGCGAACGCAGGTCCGTCTCCGTCAGATCCAGTCTGTGCGTCACCGCCCTTGTCCGTCCCTGCGCCGGCCAGTATTCCTCCTGAGGACCTGCGTCCTCTGCCTCCGCCTCCATCCACGAGCGGCGCATCCGGTCAATGTCCCCCAGAATGCTGCATGCAAGAGCCGCGATCATGAATATAAGCGCAAGTACCCCCAGCGCCACGACAGGCGCGGGAAGCCTGCTGTCAATGTTTTCCACTACAATTCCCATCTCAGCCTCCTGATAATCCTTATGTTTTCCGTGTCCATCTCTACCGGCCGGCTGTCTTCTACACTCCTAATGGCAGCCTCTGCGATACCTATCTGTTCACGCAGAAACAGCCTCCGGCTGATCGCCGCGCCCAGAAGATCTCCGCGCTCCGGCTCCTTCCTGGTCCTGCACAGCCTGCAGAACAGTTCGGCATAGCCCTCAAGGCGCTCTTCCTTCGTTGGCGTGTTGTCTATCCTGTTCGCGCATTTATTTCCGAACCGTCCGCCTATGCATCCGGCTTCACCCCTGCGGCAGCTGAGGCATATCCCAGCCGGTACATATCCGCTCCGGTGGCGCTCCCGCATCTCACTGAGCCAGTCCATGTGCTTTCCTCAGGATGTTCATCCGGTTTATTACCGAAGACTGTGTCTTTCCCATCCGGTGCGCGATATCGCTCCACTTGAGCCCTTTTTCCTTCAGTTCCATCAGCTGTCTGTCCCTTTCCTCGTTCCAGTATTTCCGCACGCCTCCACGCCTGCACCTTTCGATGTATTCCTCTCGCGGGATCATATGGAATTGTTTTGCGGGAGACCCCTCCACAGGCTCCAGCTCCCTGGCAAGCGCCATCTCTTCATGGGTCAGCCTGTCCGGGATCTGCAACGGACGCGTCGCGGGCAGGCGGGGCTTTGGCAGCTTTGACGGATCCACCTTCAGTATGGCTGGCCTTCTGCAGGTCTTCTCCACGACCGGCATGAACTCGCTTTCATCCGCCCGCCTGATGAGCCCTGGCGTGATCTTTACCGTCGCGCCGGGCTTTGCCAGAGAATTCTGCATAAGCTTCCCTATATAGGCGCAGCGCAGGGAGCAGTATGGCCCTTTCTTTCTCGCCTGCTGGTACTCCAGCAGGCAGTTCCTGTATTTCATCTCTTGTCCTTTCCCTGTTTTTTCAGATCAGAAGACATCCATGTCGATCATCGTGACGGACCACATGACGATCCTGTCGATCATGACCGAAGGAGCCCTTTTCTTTGATTTTGTCTTTTCAAGCCACTCAAGATCGTCAACACGACCCTTTCCCAGCTTAAATGCCTCCTCGATCGTTTCAGCCTCGAAGCTGTCCGTGTATTCCTCTACATGCCCGTCCATGAAACGGACTGTATAATTTGCCCTCCAGTTTTTCATTTCGTTTCCCTCTTTTGCTCATTTCCTGTTTACCCTTGTTTCCTTCCTCCAGGACATAACGGCGGTCCCGATCTCCTCCGCCGTCATTTTCCTCGCGGCCGCGATCGCCGCAAGCTCATCCAGGGTCAGGAGCCCCGGGCACTTCCTCTTTGCCCCTGCGGTCTGGCGCGTGATTCCAAGCAGACGCCCCCAGGCCGCATTTGACGGGGAGAGGTCTCCGGTGCCGAAAAGCATTTCCGCTGTGGTCACCTCCCTGCCTCCTTCCTTTCTTTTGCGCCGGCGCAATCACTCCGGCCAGGTATCCTCTCCGAGAAAGTCCTTTTTTGCCTTTCCGCAGAGGATGCCGTTGTTCTTGTCTCCGATCCCGGTTTGTTGACCAGCTTTCAGTAATCAGCCAATCTTTCAACCGCGAGCTTACAGATCTGATGCCCAAAATATGAACCACCAGAGCATTAAGATTGTCGCGAATATGGGGTACATGAAATCTTCTGGTACAAGCTTTCTCATGACGAACATACCAAAAACGTATGCGATGAAGATAATGATTAAGCCAATGGTTTTCTGTTCATGAATGCTCATTTCGTCTCCTTTCTTCCCCTCCCCCACATCCCCCGCCGCGAACGCGGCGGGGCGTCTCGATATAGGAAGGAGGATTGTATGGCCCGGCATAAGCCGGATCGGGGAGCCGGGACTCGAACCCGGGACTCGAGACTTTTGTCCGCCGCCTTTCCCTCTGAGCTACTCCCCTTGTTTGCCAGCCTTTTCCGGCTCGGATGTGATCCTGATAAAATATGCGCTGTATGGTGCCATCCGCACGGCCCCGTAACCGGCTTCTCCCAGATCCTTCAACATATCTCTGACGTCTTCTTCATCAGCGCATTTAATGATCTCTCCGATCTTCATGTCCTCCCTCCTGTGCTTCACTGCTCTTCCAGGCCAGACGCCTCCTCATTCGATCATCTATTTCAATGTCATAGGCATCCAATCCAAACAGATCGTTTGCTATCTCCAGCAAAGCTTTTCTTTCAGCCTCAACTATTTTGACTGCCCCTGTTTCGCCCATGTCTTCCAGCTTTGCTTGGATGGCAGCATATTCGTCGTGCCTATTCTTCAACACGTTCTTGACCAGATCCGGGCTGAGCCACTTCTTTGCCATCTTCCCTCCTTCCTCACCCTGCCTTTTTCTCCGGAGGCTGGGGTTCCTCTTCCTTGCGCTTTGCGGCGTCTACTGTCGCCTGCTCCGCTCAGCCCGCTTTCTTCTCCGGAGGATGGTCCGGATCCGTTTCCTCGCGTTCTGCAATCGCCTGTGCCCTACCGATTTGCTTTCCCATTTCCAAGGCATTCCCGACAAGCGTTGCGATCTCATCTGTCCCAGGCGGCAATGCCGCCGTCATTGTGGCGATGCTTTTCATCACCGCCTTTTCTTTTTCGCTCATATTTTCTTTTCCTTTCTGTTGTGTTGTTGCTGTTTATTTCGTTGTGGTTATAATATAACACATCGAAATTTATGTGTCAACAAAATTATTTCGTTGAAATTAAAATATTTTTGTGTTAGTATTTTCTCAGGAGGTAAGCATATGATTGGAGATAGGATTAGAGAAATAAGAGCAACTTTAGGGTTAAATCAGGCGGATTTTGGAAAAAGGCTTAATTTGAGCCAGTCTGCGGTCGCTAATTATGAAAAAAAAGTTCGCGTGCCTATTGATGCGGTTATCCTTTCGATTTGCCGAGAATTCGGCGTTCGCGAGGAATGGCTGCGCAGCGGGATTGGCGACCCTTTTGTGAAGTTATCCAGGGATGCTGAAATAGAAGGGTTTGTGAGTGACATCCTCAAAGAGAAGCCGGAAGCCTTCCGGCGGCGTTTCGTGTCTGCCATGGCCGCTCTCAGCATTGAGGAATGGGAGATAATCGAGAGAATATTGAAGGAACTCTTCGACGGTCGTGAAGAAGCAGAGCAGGCCGCACCCTCCGCCGCAGGACCTTCCTCCAGCGGCCTTTCGCCGGATGAGCAGGAGCTTATCCGGCAATATCGGGAGAAGAAGAATCAGGAGGGAAGATCGT
>DEPS01000182.1 GCA_002358875.1 Lachnospiraceae bacterium UBA3386
GACGGACAGACCCGGGACGGACAAACTCAGGATAGCGGCAGTCAGGCAGACGCGGACGGACAAACTCCGGACAGCGGAAGCCAGGCTGCCGCCGGGGTGCAGGGCGCAAACTGGTCAGTCGGTGAAGGGCGGGTAATTAATTATACCGACAGCATTGGAAGCGAGTGGATACAGATTGCTGTTCCAGTGAAAAATACCGGTTCTGTCAATCTGTATCTCAGTTCCGGGACGATCGATCTCGAAGATGCGGACGGACACCTCGTGGACAGCAAAAGTCTGGTTTCCGTATACCCTGAGGTGATTATGCCCGGAGAGACCGCCTGGTATTATGAAGAAACACTCCTTGACAGCAGCCCTTCTTCGGCTCTTTCCGCCGTGCCTCATGTCAATGTAAAAGAAGCCACAGTAGACTGCATCCGTTATGAGACATCCGACATTTCACTGGCAGAAGAAGAATACGGCGGTATAAAGGTGACCGGAAGAGTGGAAAATACATCTGGTGAAGATGGCTCCATGGTGTATGTCGCTGTTTTTCTGTATAACAGTGAAGGCAGCCTTCTCGGTCAGGATTTCACTATCCTCGACGGGGAGCTGAAAGCCGGTGACAAAATGGGCTTTGCCGTTTCCGGCTTCGGGAACGGTAACAATTATGACCTTGGCTATGTTGCATCCTATGAGATATTTGCATATCCTACTCAGTTTCAGTTCTGATCCGCTTCAGCTCTGATACGTTTCAGCTCTGATACGCTTCAGCTCTAATATGTTTCAGTTCTGAAAGTTTCAGCTCTGATACGTTTCAGCCAAAAGCGTTTCAGTTCTGATCGATTAACTTCCGTTTTTTCGTTTCATGAGCTGACCGGTATATTGAATCTGTCAGCTCATGGATAAAACTACCACGATCATGATAATGAGAGAGATGAACGCCAGCAGGGTATCAGCAGCCAGAACCGCCAGGGTCTTCAGGTAAGGGTTCCTGATCCGGTTGATCTGTAAAACAGACCATACATCCAAATAATTGGCTGAAAAGAAGATGATGCCGGCTCCGAATATGAAAAGAAGAATCCTCTCAATCAGGGTCATGAGGCCGGGAAGAATGTCTTTTGCAGTAAAAGTCAGGCTCAGGCTGACCAGAATGATATAGCCGACAGATGCTGTCAGCATATTGACAGGGCTGCCGCTCCGAAATCCCGGTGGCAGGTATTTTTGAAAATATGTCTTTTCCCGGCCCGTACCGCTGCTGCGGTCAAGGTAAGCTTCGAGTTCTTCCCTGAGCGCGCGGGCACTTTTATAGCGGGTCTTCGGATCGATGCGGGTGCATTTTCTCACAATAGCTGCAAGGCCGCCCAGCTTTTTTCTCTCTGAGGCGGGGCTTTCGGGGAGGGCCTTTCCATCTCCTGCGGAAGGCTCTGTTTTTTTCGAGAACAGGCCTGGATTTTTAGAAGAAATCAGTGATTCCTTAGGAAGCTTTCCTGTAACAAGTTCACAGAGCAGAACCCCCGCGGCATAGAGATCGGTCTGTATGCCCGAAGATCCAAAGCCGTACTGTTCAGGCGCGGCATATCCCTGTGTTCCTATGAGCCGGGTGTCCTGTGTTTTTTCAGGATCCGCGCGCCTGGCGGCATTCATGTCGAGCAGGCGGATATTTCCCTCCGACGTAAGCATAACATTAGAAGGCTTGATGTCGCGGTGAAGGATCGGCGGTTTTGCACTGTGGAGCTGTTCCAGAATTTTGCACAGCTGTACAATGATCTCTGCGGCTTCATATCTTGAAAAACGGTTTCCGTTGTCAAGAAATTCCCGCAGAGTCTGTCCGCTCACATATTCTTCAATCACGGTCAGGGTGCCGTCCTTCTCGACTACATCCACGATTTCCGGGGTGCCCCTGACATGATGATCCCGCAGATACCCATAAACCTCCGCATTGTAAATATCCAGGACCTTCTTTACATAAACGCGGCCCGATGCGGCATGCTGGACCAGCGTGACGCTATGTCCGCTGTCGATGACAGCGATCTGCCGGTAACCGGCAAGCGCAAGATCATCTGTGTTGATCATAAAGTTCCTCCAGTCCATGCTCCGCAAGGAGCGCGTTTACATCCGCTATCTCGTAAATCCCGGACCCGAAGGCTGTGATCAGCACCGCGTCCCTGGAAAGCCTGGCGTAAAGAGGGGACATGCCATAGATCTTCAGGGCCCTCTGGGTCTCCTCAAGAGTAAACCGTCCCCCCATGCACAGCCGCAGGATCATGTCGCGGCGGCGGGTGCGCTTTTCCTCGGAAATCAGTTTATAACCGTATCCTTCAGAGATATCCGCACGCAGAAAAACCTCCTGCTGCAGTAATCCTTTTTCATGAAAAAGCGTCCGCATATATTTCGCGAACGGTTTTTCTTCAGAAAAGAGCTCTTCCGCGTTCTCCTTCAGATAATTCTCTACCCTTGACGGAGAAGTCTGCCTGAGTATATTCGTAAGAGTTCGCGTTGTTTTTTTCATAAAAATACCTGCTCCGGACATTGTTTTTGCCTGATTCCCGGGAAAAACCTGTCTTTTAAGGACGGGTGATGCTCAAACCCGGATCTTTTCCGGCTGAAAAATACTACAAAGCGATTCTATTATAGCTGTGTTCACTGTTTTCTGAAAATAATTTTATGAAAAAAAAACACACACTTTTTACATATGCGTGTTACAATGTATCTGTCTTTGATTATCAGGGCGCGGGGACTTTTATTCCAAATGCGACCGGGATTCGTTATTCCCAGATGTCCCCATGTTCCCGAATCGTTTCTTCATTAAACAAATTTCATTATTCGGAGGTCAAGTTTATGAAAAAGAGACTGGTAACATACATCCTCATTTCCGCTATGGCGGCTGCTGTCTTTGCAGGCTGCAGCAAGAAAGACGGTGGGGATGCCGCTGCAAACGGTGACGCCGCAGTAACAGAAGCCACCGGCGAGGAAGCTGTCGTTACAGAGCAGACCACTCAGGACGCCGTTACGGAAGCTGTCGGCACAGAGTCCACTGCTGTCGGTGCCGAAACCGTTGCGGCTGAAGACATTGCCGCAATCGAGGCCGCTGACGCCGCCGAGACCGAAACTGCATCCACCGGAGAAGCAGCTGTCGAAGAGTATGTTGACGACGAAGAAAAGGAAGAGGGCGAAGCCACAGAAAAGCCCGCCGCGGAAGAGGAAGTTCTGGTCGTCGATCCCGGCACCCAGTATACCGTTCGTTTTGGCGGAAATGTTTATTCTTCCCCTGAAGAGAATGCTGCCAACGTCATGTATTATGCAAATCCCGGCGACACTCTGAACATCGTCGAGCGCCTTGACAACTACTGGTACAAGGTTTCTTACTGGATCGCAGGAGAAGGTGTCGAGCACGTTGGTTATATCCAGATTCAGTAATATCATAATCTCCGTATAACGGATATTACGATATTATCCCCCGTCAGCATGGCCTGTGCTGACCTATATGAAAAAGACTGCTGCGTCGGCAGCAGTCTTTTTTTTACTCCGGACCGATCCGGCTCTCACTGCAGGTAAGATACAGGATCTGGTATTTTTCCCCGATTTCATTAAGGAAGCGCAGTGCGCCGCGCGTCTTTTCGTCATCGAGATTCGTAAAAGGATCGTCCAGGATAAGAGGCGGCTTTTCCCCTCTTCCGGGAGGGTACATGGCATCAGCCAGTGCAGTGCGCAGGCAGATCCCGGCGAGATCACCGTACCCGCGGCTCAGCTCCCCGGAGCTCCGCCGCCTTCCCAGTTCCTGTATTGTAACACTTGTATTGGCATCCACGCTGATCCCTGCCGCGGAATAACCGGTGATCCGCTCCCAGTAGGCGGCAAAGTTCCTTCTGATCGGATCTGAATAGCGGGAGGTCATGGATTCTTTTGCCTTTCGCAGAAAAGCCTCGGCCATCATCACATGCCTGTATGCCGCTTCGTCAGTCTCCTGCTTTTCCCTGAGCTCCCGCAGGAGACCCTCCGATTCTTCTTTTTCTTCCGCCAGTTCCGTGAGCTCCGCTATCTCGCTCTCCAGCTCGTCGAGCCCCGAGCGGCAGGTAAGTATTCTATGTCTTCCCTCCTCTATTTCAGCTTTTTTCGATTCAAGCATCCGCCGGCTGATCAAATACTGCCTGTGCGCCTCCTGCACGATTATTCTGTCGGCATTTGTGTCCTCTGGTCTTTCCTTAAGTCTGACTTCCTTATCTTCCTTAAGTCCGGCCTTTTGCTCCTCCTTAAGCTTTTCTTCCTTAAGCTTTTCTTCCTTAAGCTTTTCTTCCTTAAGTTTTTCTCCCTTAATCTTTTCTTTTTTAATCCTTTCTTCTATCCCTTTCCCGGCTCTGCTTTTATGTATTTCCCTTCGCGGGCCTTTTTGGCTGCCCTTCGGCAATCCGGAAAGCGCCGCAGCCGCGGCCGCTAAAGCAAATACCGTCCCTGAGGCCATAAGTACCGCCCCGGCAGCACGGCTCACAAAAAGGAACACAGGGATACCCCCTGCCAGAAGGGCCGTCCCCAGGACGAGTATAAGAACCGACAGAAGTATTTGCACCGGCGCGGATGGCGATGCCGCACGCGGCTCTTCAGCATGCAGTGCTGCTATAGTAAGCGAGGCCGCGCATGGCTCTTCAGCATGCGGCGACGCCATAGTAAGCGAGGCCGCGCATGGCTCTTCAGCATGCGGCGCCGTTATAGTAAGTGAAGCTTCGCGCGGCTCCCCGGTATGAGGCGGGGATGCGGAGGGCGAAGCTTCTTCCGAAGAAGCATAGAGGCCGCTCATGGCAAAGTCCAGACTGCGGGAAGCCTTCTCAAAAGCCTCTTCCGCCTGCCGCAGCTCCTCCTGCCCTTTTAGCAGGCCGGCTTCCAGGGCGGCAATCTTCTGCTGAGCCTGGGCCCTGCGCACAAAGCACCTGCCCAGTTTTTCTTCCGGGGCTGCATCCCGGTCCTGTTTCACCCTTCGGGTGAGTTCCGCGATCCTCGCTCCGCGCCGATACAGAGCTCCGGTCGGACGTTTCGGAGTCAGGCGGTTTGCCGCTTCCACAAGGCGTTTCCGGGCATCCTCATAGCATCCCATATCACCTGCCCGGCCTGCCAGATCTCCGATCAGGGCATTGACATCATCCGTCGCCTGCGTCTCGCAGTCCTGCTGCGCAGTGAAGACAGTTCTCATAAAAGATTCCCTGTCGAGATGAAACAGCTCCTCCCCGATTTTTTCCGAATAATCAAAGCTCGGCAGGTCTGTATCCGTATCCAGCAGGTCAAAGATATCCTCTGACGGGCGTTTTCCGAAGATGCGGGTCATTTCATATTCTTTTCCGCCCGCCTCAAAAACAAGCTTTCCGCCAAAGACGCCGCCCTGCCAGGGCAAATATTTAGCCCTTTCGTTTTTTGGACTCCTCATGCTTTTAGGGGAAGCTCCCCTGCCCGGGGCGGAAGCTGCCGTCCCCCTTGCTGCAGTATTCCCGGACGCCGCCCTTCCCGGGACCGTTCCGGGAAGGCCGTAAAACATTGCACACAAAAAAGCGGCGAAGGTGCTTTTCCCCCACCCGTTTTCACGGCAGAGCGCATTGACGCCGTCCGAAAATGAATATTCAAAATTTCTGAGCCGCCCGAAATTTTCTATTCTGCAGTAAATCAGCTTCATACATGTATCTTCCTGCCGCAGCGCACAAGAGCGGAGACCTCGCCGGGCGCTTTACGCAGATGCGAAAACGGCGGCGGGAACAGAGGATCGGCGCCCCAGCGCGTAAAATTCTTCAATCATCCTCCACAGGGGTCCTCCCCGTCCATGGCAAGAAATCCGCTGCGGATGACAGCGGTCTTTTCTTCTTCCGATATCGAGGGATCGGCCATGACCAGGCGTACAAATTCCCCCCGCAGGGACTCGTCATAAAGGTATTCCTCCGGATCGATACAAAGGACAGTCGCGTCCTTTAAACGGGCAAAAAACAGGCGGCCGAGGAGGCTTTCCAGGATATAGCCTGTGTCCTTCTCGCACTCGACGTCGATCTCCCCTTTAAGGACGATCTCCGCCATGTCCTGCCTTCCGCAGCCTGCCCGCCTGAGGGCATCGTCCACCAGCTCCTTCATCCCGGCGGTCGTCCTGCATCCCGAGACGTCCACCGTCAGGGAATGGACCGTGCGGCGGGCAAAGGGAATAAAGCTGCGCTTCATGGCATGCGTCTTTTCATCAATCTCAAGGAGCACAAAACCATGGCGGCCCGGCTCGTCAAACCCGCGCCCTTCCAGACAGCCCGGATAGCAGTAGATCCCTCTTTCGTCGAGGCGGCCTTCCCTGCCTGCATGGATATGCCCCAGAGCCAGGTAGTCGATCCCCCGGCCCCTGAGGGCTCGCAGGTCGATAATGCCCGCACCGGGCCCTGCCTGCGCCTCTGAAGCAGCGCCCGGGAAGGACCTTCTTTCAGAATCCTCCCGAAAGCCGCTTCCCTCTCCTGTTATCTGTCCGTGCATCATGACGATGTTAAAGGCCCTCGGATCCAGACGGAGCGATGAATGGGCTGACGCGCCGTTTTCTCCTGTCAGCTCAATGCCCGAAACAGCTATCCCGCCGTCCCGGCCCTCGCTCCAGGTCTTCCAGCGGTTCCCGAAGAGAAACAGATTGGAAGGTCCGTCGGGAAAACCGGCCGTGTCGTGATTTCCCTTAAGGTAATAAAAGCGGATGGCCGGGTGAGAGCGTATCACGGACAGGACTGTATTTTTGGCAAGCGCCGAGACCGTCTCCCTGTCAAACAGATCCCCCGCGATCAGCACTGCCTCCACGTTTTCGTCAGAGGCATAGGCGGCAAGCCGTTCAAAGTTGTGTAAAAGCTCGTCCCGGCGTTTTTTCGCGCGCTCGCGGTCAAGGTTTGTATGAAGTTTTGAATCCAGGTGCAGGTCCGCACAATGAATGATCTTCGTTGCTGTTTTCTCCTGTTTTCCGATCAAGACTTTCGGTCTCTGCTTTTCGGCAAATGCTTTTCGATCAGTGTTTTCTATTAATATTTCCGATCAATGGCTGCTGTCAATAATTCTGCCTGTACGGGTGGAGCGCTCGCATTCACAACTGCACAGGCAGAAATTTTTCAGTACCAGACAAAAATATCAAATAAATTTTCCCGAAAAAATCAGATCAGCACATTTTCTCCGGGCGCACCTTCTCATCATACTCCTCAGGCGTCATGAATCCGAGGGCCAGGACCGCCTCCCTGAGGGTGATGTCTTCCTCAAAGGCCTTGTGGGCGCATTTTGCGGCGTTCTCGTAGCCGATCTCGGGAGACAGGCAGGTAACGAGCATGAGAGAGCTGTTGACGTTTTCCGCCATTTTTTCCTTCTTTGCGCGGATTCCGCTGACACAGTTCTTTTCAAAGGATGCCATGCCGTCGCCAAGCAGGCGGATGGACTGGATCAGGTTGTAGGCAAGGACGGGCATGAAGACGTTGAGCTCGAAATTGCCCTGGGACGCCCCGATGCCGATCGCGGCGTCGTTGCCCATGACCTGCACGGCGATCATGGTGATCGCCTCGCACTGAGTGGGATTCACCTTTCCGGGCATGATGGAGCTTCCGGGCTCGTTCTCGGGGATCGTGATCTCGCCAAGGCCGCAGCGGGGGCCGTTGGCCAGCCAGCGGATATCGTTGGCGATCTTCATCAGGTTCGCGGCAAGGCCCTTTAAGGCGCCGGAGGCATAGACGTAGGCGTCTTTGGCTGTCAGCGCGTGGAACTTGTTGGGATCCGGAACAAAGGTCCGGGATATGCCGTATTCCTGCCCCACGACACGGCTGATATGCCTGCAGACAAGAGCGTCAAAGCCGGAGGGAGCATTGAGCCCCGTGCCGACCGCGGTCCCCCCGATGGCAAGGCGGGAAAGATGGGTCAGGGACTCCAGGATCATGGCCTTAGAGGTCTCCAGCATAGCCCTCCAGCCGGAAATTTCCTGTGAGAAGCGGATGGGAACGGCATCCTGCAGATGGGTCCTTCCGATCTTGATGACATCCCGGTTCTCTTCCTCGAGCCTCCGGAAGGTTTCTATGAGCTTTTCGCAGGAGGGCAGGACATATTCATAGACCGCCATCACAGCCGCCACGTTCATGGCGGTCGGGAAGGTGTCATTTGAGGACTGCGACATATTGACATGGTCGTTGGGATGGATCTTCACCTGCGGGAAGTTTTTCATGGCGACATGGGCGACGACCTCGTTGACATTCATGTTGGACTGGGTGCCAGATCCGGTCTGCCAGACCTTAAGCGGGAACTCGTCCGGATATTTTCCGTTCAGGATGTCCCTGCAGGCACCCGTGATCGCCTCTTCCCTGTCGGCATCCAGCTTTCCCAGCTCCCGGTTAGCCATGGCGCAGGACATCTTCAGGATCGCGAACGCCCGGATTACTTCGCGCGGGATGACCTCCGTCCCGATGCGGAAATTCTCCAGGGAACGCTGCGTCTGAGCTCCCCAGAAATGATCAGCGGGAACTTTGACTTCCCCCATTGTGTCATGTTCAATACGGTATTCCATTTTCTTTCTCCTCCTATGAAATAAGACGGCCCGGGACCCGGAGGCCCGGACCGCTCTGTTCACCAGCCCTGACAGATATGTCTACACTATTGTCAGCAGATGAAAAGCGCAGGATCTGCTGTCCCCTTTACTGGTCCTGATTTTCCATCAGTTCCTTCATTCTGGGATCAGAGTCGCTGATGCCCACAATAATGTGGCTTTCGTCAGACACGATCCTCGATATCTTCATTGTGACATAGGACGGCTCGTCGCCGCAGCCCAGACGATAGGAGAGCCGGAAAACGCCCTCTTCATCCAGCACACGCAGGATGTTTTCCTTGGTGAAGGATGAGAGGAAGAGTTCCTCGTCTTCACCGAAGATGCACTGCCGCGTTTCGTCCCTGCATTCATCGAAGAAGTTCTCTCCGTGCCTCTCTACAGCCGGCTCAAGCCCGCTCGTGTGAGAAGCATACTCGATGAAATGTTCTGTAATCAGGTCCACATAATAAATATTATAGTAATACGACGCAAGGGTCCTGGCGATTGCCGCGTAGGTCGTGCCTTCCTTCATCTCCGAGATTGAGAGGACAGCAACAGCAACGGCAGTCCTGCCGTTGACCGGATTTACGCCGATCTTTCCCATAAAGGAGTGGATGATCGATCCGTCCGGAGTCTGTTCGTCAAAGAAAATCCTGCCTTCGCTGGAGCAGCACTGCTTCACCATCTCCATGAAATCGGATCCGGGACCGTATTCTCCCTGTACCAGAACTGTTTCAGGATCCTGTAAGTCGACATCCAGAAAGCGCCGGACAAATTCCCGGTAGGATTCGTTGCTGCGCAGGTAGCGCATCTTGCTGCCCCAGACCTCCATGACGCACATGGGGATCGCGTCAAAGATATTCCGGAAGGTGTTTTCTCCTTCGTCCGCGATGACCGCCGCGTCGAAGAGATTGGCCCGGCAGACCGCCTCATAATAAGAGGATTCCTTAGGGTTCTCATATACTATCTGGATACCCTTTTCGTACCTCTCTATGATCTCTTCAAGAGGGATTGGCTTACAGAAATAATATCCCTGGAGCTTGGAGCAGCCAATCTCCTGCAGAAAACGCATCTGATCCAGGGTCTCCACGCCCTCGCAGACAGTATCCACGCCCAGCTCCGTCGCCATCTTCATCATTTCGGTCAGGATGATCTTACCCTCATCACCCTCATTGAGCCTCTTCAGGAAGCTCATATCTAATTTGATCAGATCAAACTTGATCGTATGCAGGACATCCAGCGAAGAATAGCCGCTGCCGAAATCATCCATCCAGACGGGGAAGCCCAGTTCCTGGAAGCGGATGACCTGCTGCCGCATGAACTCGGAATCTCTTCCGAGTATACTCTCCGTGATCTCAATGGTGATCCGGTCCCTGGGGATCCCCGCTTCGTCCACACGCCTGCGGATCTCCTCCACCATGTCACAGGCGTCAAAATCGGACCTGGAGAGATTGATGGAATGGGGGACGATGGTCAGGCCTGACTCCGCCTGCAGCCTGATCTTTTCCAGAGTGCGGTCCAGAACATAGAGATCCACCTGATAGATCAGCCGGGCATTTTCCAGGATCGGGATGAAATCGCCGGGGCTGAGCATACCCCTTACGGGATCGACCCATCTGGCCAGCGCCTCTTCGTCGCAGACCCTGCCGTTGACCGCCCGAACGATCGGCTGGTAATGAACCTTGATCCAGCGTTCTCCCAGAGCCTGATCCAGGTGACTGATGATATAGCGGACATTTTCCGCGTTTTTGAGCATTTTGGCATCAAAATAATTAAAGCCCGATACAAAGGAGCCCCTGTACAGGTCGCAGGCATACTTGGCATGGTCACAGGCCGTGCTTGCATCCACAATGTCGAGGCTGTCCTGATAAATACCGATCCTGACAGGGAGAGATTTTCCCCCGTTGGCCCCGCGGCACTCCCGGATGACCTCCCGAAGGCCTTCCTCCAGGCCCTCCTCATGGGTCACGGCCGCAAAATGATCCTGGCCGAAACGGCTCGAACATTTCTCCCCGTAGCGGCGCGACAGGATCCCGGCGATATCGCAGAGCAGGCGGTTTCCCTCTCCGAAACTGTACTGGCGGTTGTAATGCTTCAGCCCCACCAGATTAAAATATAACATGACCGGATGCTTCCCGGCCTCCAGAAGGTGCAGGCGCTCCTGTTCCGCAAGTTCAAAGAAATGCTCCATATTCGGCAGTCCCGTCAGAGCATCCGTGCAGATCCGACGGTTAAGGTCCTCGACATAGAGCTTGATCTGATCTCTCATCTGCCTAAAGGCGCTGGTCAGGACTCCGACCTCGTCCAGGCTCTCATACCTGAGCTCCACGTCGTAATCAGCCGCGGCAAGTCTCTTCGAGGCCGCAGTAAGCCTCTGCAGGGGGCGGGTAATGACACCCATGACAATACGAACCAGAATGGCGAAAAAGACGATGGCTGCCGCCGTGACAAAAAGAACAATGCGCACAAGACGCATCCATGAAGCATTGATCTCGCTCTCCGGCGCGGTAATGACCAGCTTCATGCCGTTGGAAAGCGTGGTAAAGGACATCTGCCGCTTTTCCCCGTCCACCGTATAGAGGAGCTGCTCGCTGCCGCTTTTTTCTTTTTTGAACTCATCCCCCTTAAGCGTCAGCCCGGACTGTTCTATCGTACTGCCGGCCTCCAGCGTCGGATGGTACACGACACGGCCTTCATCGTCGAGCAGGCAGGCAAAGCCTGTGTCATACACCCGGATGCTGCTGACAAGGGATGTCAGTGTCTCGAAGGGAATATCCATACCCAGCACACCGATCAGGGTCCCTGCCTTGTAGATCGGCACCAGATAAGAGCAGATCACCATTTCATTCGTGAAAAATCCCGCGTAGGGGCCTACCCAGGAGGGGCGCCCGCGGCGGATCGGGGTATAATACCAGGTCGTGTGCGAAATATCCTCCGGGTCCAGTTCTCTGGCGTCCAGGGGCTCACGCTGTGAAAAGCCCGTCTTCCCGACCTTTGAATAGAAAAACCCGTGCACCGACTCACTGAGCGAAGGGCTGAAGCAGTAATAGTAGGAAATAACTCCGGACGTATGACTGGCGACGCTCGAAAAAGCCTCCTGGACACTGTCACTGTAACCCTTCAGATAAGCATCCAGCCTGTCTGTCTGCTCCTTCGTCCGCCCTTTCGTGCCGTTCCCCGCCCCGGCGGCGCCGCACTCCACGAGCATGACGCTGTCCAGCCTGTCGCTGGCTATATTTGCCGCCATCTCCGTTGACTGCTCGATGCTGTCGAAATACATTTCCAGGGATTTATTGGTGTCGTCTCCGATCAGATTCATCTTTTCCACTGAACTCTGGTCGTTTTCGATACGAACGGTGGAAAAACAGGCAGCAAAAACAGACAGTATGGTGGTAAGTATGGCAGCTATCGTAATAGCCGTAATTTTGACGCGTATTGAATGCATCACTATACCCCCGAATAATCCGGAATATACCCGGACTTAGGATTCTCGCGTAAATA
>DEPS01000075.1:0-3949 GCA_002358875.1 Lachnospiraceae bacterium UBA3386
GAGTATTTTGCACTGGAATCATAAATATTATATACCCCGCCCCCGTCTTTGTGAACCTTGCACGAACGGGTTATTTATGGTGCGGCCGGCGGCCGGATTATGCTATAATCGTTTCATGCGCAGGAGAACACTGCGGCATAGGAGGTAGTTTAAAAGTTTTGCCCGATGGCAAAACTTTTAAACCGCATTTGTGCCGCTTACGCGGCCCAAATCGCCTGATCGCTTCGGAGAAACCCGTTCCGGGCTTTCTCCTCGCGTTGCCGCTCTTGCGAGCGGCACAAATCGCCTGATTCCATAGCCGTTTTCTGCCTTCATCAAATGCTGCGCACGAATGCTATGCACGAATGCTGCGCACGAATGCTGCGCATTCGGGAAAACGCATCGGGATGCCGCACTGGAGTGCGGCAGGAGGTATAAAAATGATTTCATCTGCAATTATTAATAAAGCAATATGCGACGGAGACGCCAGTCTTGCCTGCGGCGCTTTGGCACATGTAAAAAAGGGAGACGCAAGATCCTTCAAGGCGGGCGGCCTTTGGATCTACGACAACGAGATCGAGCGCACAGAGGGAACATTCGAGGACGGGGATATCCTTGCCGTCAGGGATTTCGACGGTTATTTTCTGGGATGGGGCTTTATCAACCGCGCCTCCCGGATCAGCATAAGGATCCTGAGCCGCAAAGAGGACAGGGCCGTCACGCCTTCCTTTCTTCTGGAAAGGGTCCGCGCCGCATGGGAATACCGCAAAAAAGTGATCGACACGTCTTCCTGCCGCCTGATCTTCGGCGAGGCCGATTTTCTTCCCGGCATCACGATCGATAAATACGAGGACGTACTGGTCGTGGAGTCCCTCGCTCTGGGTATCGACCGCTTAAAGCCCCTGATCCTGTCCGCCCTGACCAAAGTGCTGGAGGAGGACGGCATCCGGATCCGCGGCATCTATGAGCGCAGCGACGCAAAGGTCCGCGAAAAGGAAGGTCTCCCCAGGTATAAGGGCTTCATTGGCGAGCCTTTTGATACAAAGGTCCCGATCACGGAAAACGGCGTCCATTATATCGTCGACGTGGAAAACGGCCAGAAGACCGGCTTTTTCCTCGACCAGAAGGAAAACCGCCGCGCGACAGCCCGCCTCTGCCGCGGCGCCCGCGTCCTGGATCTGTTCACCCACACCGGCTCCTTCGGCCTTAACGCCGCCCTGGCCGGCGCCTCGGAGGTCACCAGCGTCGACGCCTCCGACACCGCCATTTCTCAGGCCGTCGAAAATGCCCACCTCAACGGCTTTTACCCGCGTGCTTTTTCTTCCGCGGCAGATTCATCCGGGGAACCGGCTTCCGAAAAAAACGGTTCCCATAATATTGTCCCCGACACACCTTATTCCGGCAAACATACCCCTGGCGGATCCATCTCCTTCACACCTGATCCCGGCAGCTGCACACCTGACGAATCAGATCCCAGCCTTCCTGCTTTCGACGGGAATGGTCCTCATAAATACAGCGACCAGCCCTGCGTTGAGCTTATCAATGATGCCGGCACCCGCCTTCGCTACCTCTGTGCCGACGTCTTCGACCTGCTCCCCAGCCTCCATGAAGACGGGGAAAAATATGACGTCGTCATCCTGGATCCGCCCGCTTTTACAAAATCCAAGAATTCCGTCAAGGCAGCTGTCCGCGGATACCGGGAGATCAACCAGCGGGGCCTGAGGCTCGTGCGGGACGGCGGCTTCCTCGCCACCTGTTCCTGCTCCCATTTCATGGACCCGGATCTCTTCAGGGAGACGATCGGTCGGGCTGCCAAAGACGCCCGCAGGCGGCTGCGCCAGGTCGAATTCCGCACCCAGGCTCCGGACCACCCGATCCTGTGGTCTTCTGATGAATCATATTATTTAAAGTTCTACATCTTCCAGGTAACGGATGAAAAATAAACAGTCTGCCCTCTAAAGGACTATGCGTCCTTTTCATACGAGGAAGCATAAAAAACTGCCATCAGTTCAAATATGAACCGATGGCAGAAGTTTTGTTTTTTATATTGTCTACTTGACGGGGAGCGGTTCACAGCGTGAAATCACAGCTGTGCAGCAGCCCTTTAAAATTCATTCGGATGCCCCCTTCCGAAGCAGCGGGGCGGCATCATTTCTTTTAACGAAGCAATCAGGCCACGTCCACGTTTCTGGTAGCAACGACGTTTACGCCGGTGCCGCAGACGTTTTCGATCACAACATCTCCGATACGGACCGGAGCGGCGACCTTTACATGGTTGATGGCATCCATGCAGGCAAAGATCTTGTCCTTGGGGATATTCCCCTTTGTCTTCACGCTGCAGCGTTCCTTATCACCGCCGGTCACGATGACTGTGGATGTGACGGTACGCTCGGGACGGGTGACCTCCTGGCGGGCATACTTGTCGCCGATGGCACAGGTATTTCCCTTAACGCTGAAGACTTCCTCACCTTCAAATTCCACGGTGATCTGGCAGCCCATCGGGCAGCCGATGCATGTCAGATTTCTTTTTTCCATCGTATCTGTCCCCCTTCCTTACTCGGCCTCAATCTTGACCGTGATGGTCTTCAGGCCGGGATACTCCTGCAGTTTCTTCTTCTGGAGGATAATCTGCTCCATCTCGCCGGGCGCCATGATGCGTTTTTTCCTGTGCTGGACGCGCTCGTCATCAAAGTATACGCTGACATAGCTGTCCTTGAAAACGGCGCCGACGCGGAAGCGGACGGTGAGATTGTCGTCCATGCGGGCAACATTGACGGTGCTGGGAACGGTGTAGCGGGCTCCCTCGGTCGCGACAAGCTTAATGTCCGCGCCTTCCTTTTCATCCTTGCAGCCGTTCTGGACATATTTTGCGGCGTTTGCGCCTGCGCGGGATGCCTCCTCGGAGACATAGTCCACGAGGTCGTGCACGTGGAGGACGTTGCCGCAGGCAAAGACACCGGGAATGCTGGTCTCGAGGATCTCGTTGACGACGGGACCGCTGGTGACGTTGTTCATTTCGACTCCAGCGCCGCGTGAGAGCTCGTTCTCAGGGATAAGTCCGGTTGAAAGCAGCAGGGTATCGCAGGTGTAGCGCTCCTCGGTGCCGGGAATGGGCTTCATGTCGGGGCCGACTTCCGCGATGGTGACGGCGCTGACGCGCTCCTTGCCCTCGATGTCCACAACTGTGTGGGAGAGCTTAAGCGGGATGCCATAGTCGTCCAGACACTGAACGATATTTCTCTTTAGGCCGCCGGAGAAGGGCATGAGCTCTGCGACCACCTTGACGATCGCGCCTTCGAAGGTCATGCGGCGGGCCATGATCAGGCCGATGTCGCCCGAGCCAAGGATGACGACCTCGCGGCCGGGCATATAGCCTTCCATGTTGACCAGACGCTGAGCGGTACCGGCACTGTAAATGCCCGCGGGACGGTAGCCGGGAATATTAAGGGCGCCTCTGGGACGCTCACGGCAGCCCATAGCCAGGATGACGGCGCCCGCCTGGATCTGGAACATGCCTTCTTCGCGGTTCATGGCTGTGACGACCTTCTCATGGGAAATGTCCATGACCATGGTATCCAGCTTGTATTCAATGCCAAGCTCGAGGACCTGCTCGATGAAGCGGTTGGCATATTCGGGACCGGTCAGCTCTTCTTTAAAGGTGTGAAGACCAAAACCATTGTGGATGCACTGGTTGAGAATACCGCCCAGCTCCTTGTCACGCTCAATGATCAGTATGCTGTCCGTGCCGGCCTTTTTGGCGGCGGCAGCTGCTGCAAGGCCGGCGGGGCCGCCGCCGACGATTACGATATCATATGACTTCATTATTACCTCCTATAGCCCGATGTGTTTTCGCGCAGGCAAAGATTTTTCGCAGGGCGAAAACACCGATGGGATCAGCAGGGCACCTTCTGTGCCTCATTAACATTTTTTGCGCATCAGCAAAAATGTTATACCCCATGCCGCAGCGCGC
>DEPS01000075.1:4040-20470 GCA_002358875.1 Lachnospiraceae bacterium UBA3386
CGGCACCGATTCGAGTTTAAAAAATCGGTGCATCAGCGCGATTTTTTAAACTAATTACCTCCCTTTGTCCTTTCAAGCACCATTCTGGAATCTCCGCCGAGCTTCGTGATCTTCTCCATCGGAATTCCAAGCTCCCTGTTGATGATTTCCATCGTACGGGGCGAGCAGAAGCCGGCCTGGCATCTTCCCATACCTGCCCTTGTTCTGCGCTTGACGCCGTCGAGCGAGCGTGCGCCCAGAGGCCTGCGGATGGCATCAAGGATCTCGCCTTCTGTGACGGATTCGCAGCGGCAGATGATGCGGCCGTATGCGGGCTCCTTTTTGATGAGTTCATTGCGCTCTTCAAGAGAAAGGTCTGCGGGATTGAGGATGCCCTTGCGGGTGCCGATCCACTCTTCTTTCTCCTCGAGGCCCATCTTTTCCTTCATCATGGCGCCGACATACTCGCCGATCGCGGGGGAGGACGTCAGACCGGGGGACTCGATGCCCGCGCAGTCGATGAAGTGAGGGGCGTCCTCGACTTCTCCGATGATGAACTCATGATTGTCCTCGTGGGCGCGCAGGCCCGCGAAGGAGGTGATGACCTGACGGATCGGGAGGTTCCTGACATGGTCGCCGGCTTTGGCGATCAGATCGCTGATACCAGCCGCCGTCGTGTTGTTGCCTTCTTTATTATCAATATCGATCGCGGTAGGGCCGACGATCAGATTGCCGTGGACGGTAGGGGAGACCAGAACGCCCTTGCCGAACTTGGTGGGCTGAGGGAAGATCGTGTGGCTCACATGATTTCCTACAGTCTTGTCCAGCAGGCAGTAGTCGCCGCGCCTTGCCGTGATGTGAATCTTCTTTTCGCTGACCATGTTGTGGAACTTGTCCGCATATACGCCAGCGGCGTTGATGACATATTTTGCCTTGTAGGTGCCGTTGTTGGTGCGGATCTTCCAGATGGGATTTCCATGTTTTTTGCAGGTATCGGGGATGAGCTCCTCCACCTCGGTATTGAAGAAGAACTCCACACCGTTCACCGCAGCGTTTTCCGCCATGGCGATATTGAGGATGAAGGGACAGACGATCCCGCTGGTAGGGGCATAGAGCGCCGCCACTACCTTGTCGGAGAGATTGGGCTCTTTTTCAAGAGCTTCTTCACGGGTCAGGATCTGCAGGCCTTTGACACCGTTGGCGATCCCGCGGTCATACAGCTCCTGCAATCCGGCTTTTTCAGATTCGTGGATGCAGACGACCATGGCACCGTTCCTCTTGAAAGGAATATCCAGATCCTTTGAAAGCTGATCCATCATCTCATTGCCGCGGACATTGAAGCGGGCCATGAGCGAACCTGTCGCCGCGTCAAATCCCGCGTGGATGATCGCACTGTTGGCCTTGGATGTACCGCAGCAGACATCCTCCTCCTTGTCCAGCACACAGACGTTCAGTTTATAACGGGAAAGCTCGCGCGCGACCGCGCACCCCGTGACGCCTGCACCGATGATTATTACATCATACATTTGCATTGCCCTCCTGTCAGATTAAATTTCAAATAAAGAAAGAGTCAGGAAATCAGGTGCCGCGTGCACCTCGATTGCCTGACTCTTTTCTCTGCAATAGCTACAATATAACCCCAGTCCGCATCAATCGTCAAGCACGTTCCGTGTCTTTAACGCTCCATGTATTATATAAGGAACAGTTTTTGTTTTGTTTCTTACAAAATCCCGGAAACCAGACACAAAGACATCCTTCGCGATCCGGCTGTTTCAAGTGCAGCTCAAACTGCCATACTTTGAATCGTTACGATACTTTAAATACGATCATTAGAAAGGAAGCGCGCCATAGACAAGGGCCGCCACGACGGTGCCGCAGATCGGAGCCACAACGGGGATCCATGCATAACCCCAGTCGGGATCCTTGTTGTCGCCGGGGCAGAACAGCGCGAAAGCGATACGGGGGCTCAGGTCTCTGGCCGCGTTCATGGCATAACCGGTCACGCCGCCGAAGGACATGCCGATGGAAACGATGATCGCCCATACAAAGACATAGTTGAGGCCGGTTTCGCCCGCGACAGTCTGGCCGATTCCGAGGATGGCGAACATCAGCACGAAGGAATCAACAAACTCAGAGAAGAAGTTGAGGCCGGTGTTGCGGATGGAAGGAGCTGTGCAGTAGCAGCCGCGCTTGACATCGTTCTCGGGAGTAGCCGCCAGATGGTCATGATACATAATGGTCAGAATGCAGGCGCCGATGAAGCCGCCCAGCATCTCGCCGATCAGATAAAACGGAACTACGCCCCAGGAGATTCCGCCATTGGCCACGCCGCGGACCGCAAGAGCGATCGTAACAGCAGGATTGAAGTGTGCGCCGGTAGCTTTTCCGAAGATAAAAGCGGGAACCATAACCGCAAGACCCCAGCCAATGCCGCAGAGGCAGGCGCCGCCGCCCTTCTGGCCGGATTTGTTAAGAGAAATGTTCATGCAGACGCCATCGCCCAGAAGAACAAGAAGCATCGTTCCGACAAGTTCACAGATAAGAATATTCATGATACAACCCCCTTTTAGGTTTTTGAAAAAATAAAACTGTGTGTTATCTCTCCCCGCTGAGCGCCCTCAGGCCGGACCTGTGAGCGCCCTCACGATGATGTAACGATTTTTTTCCGGGCGCACAGGCTTTTAAAGGACCTGTGCACCCTTATGATTATTATCAGAGTTACTCAATCCCCCTGAAACAATTCCTGATTCACGGGATTTTTACAATACTTCAGACCGTTACTGTCTCTGTTGACAACAGATCCGATCAGTCCTTCGCCCAGCCGCGGGTCGCTGCGACTGCCTTCTTCCAGCCCTTGAGCTCCTCAGCCCTCTTGGCATCATCCATGGCAGGCTCGAATTCTCTGTCGAGAGCCCAGTTCTTGATGACGTCGTTCTTGCTGGACCAGAAGCCGACTGCCAGGCCTGCCAGATAGGAGGCGCCCATAGCGGTGGTCTCAACACACTCGGGACGCTGCACAGGAGTGTCGATCAGGTCGGACTGGAACTGCATGAGGAAGTTGTTCTTGCAGGCGCCGCCGTCGACCTTGAGAGCGCTCAGCTTAACGCCGGAGCCTTCCTCCATAGCCGCCAGGACATCTCCCGTCTGGAAAGCCAGGGACTCAAGTGTTGCACGGATGATATGGTACTTGTTGCAGCCGCGGGTCAGGCCGGTGATCGCGCCGCGTGCATAGGGATCCCAGTAAGGAGCGCCCAGGCCGGTGAAGGCGGGAACAACATAGCAGCCGTTGGTGTCATCCACACGGGTCGCAAAGTACTCGGAATCCGGAGACTGGTCCACGACCTTGAGCTCATCGCGCAGCCACTGAATCGCGGCGCCCGCTACGAAGACGGAACCTTCCAGAGCGTACTCGACCTTGCCGTCAAGACCCCATGCGATGGTGGTCAGCAGGCCGTTGTTGGGATATTTGGGCTTGTCGCCGATGTTCATCAGCAGGAAGCAGCCGGTGCCGTAGGTGTTCTTTGCCTCGCCGGGAGTGTAGCAGGTCTGGCCGAACAGAGCAGCCTGCTGATCGCCCGCGATACCCGCGATCTTGATCGGGCCGCCGAAGAACTCGGGATCGGATTCGCCGTAAATGCAGCTCGAAGGTTTTGCCTCAGGAAGCATGCTCTTGGGAACCTCCAGCTGTCTGCAAAGCTCGTCGTCCCATTCCAGAGTGTTGATGTTGAACAGAAGTGTTCTGGAAGCGTTGGAATAATCCGTAACATGTACTTTGCCCTTGGTCAGCTTGTAAACCAGCCAGGAATCAACAGTACCGAATGCGAGCTCGCCCGCCTCTGCCCTTTCGCGGAGGCCTTCGACATTGTTCAGGATCCAGCGAAGCTTTGTGCCGGAGAAATAAGGGTCAAAAACAAGGCCGGTCTTGTGATACGCGTCATCCGCGATCGTAGGGTACTTCTCCATCAGCTCTGCCTTCATATCAGCTGTCCTGCGGCACTGCCACACGATGGCGTGATAGACGGGCTGGCCGGTCTTGCGGTCCCATACAATGACAGTTTCTCTCTGGTTCGTGATGCCGATCGCTGCGATATCCTCATAGGTAGCGCCGATCTTCTGCATCGCCTGACGAGCGACGGAGAGCTGGGTCTGCCAGATTTCGTTCGCGTCGTGCTCAACCCAGCCGGGCTGAGGGAAGAACTGCGTGAACTCCTTCTGAGCCATGCTGCAGATCTCACCCTTTTCGTTAAAAAGGATGCAGCGGTTGCTGGTCGTACCAGCGTCGAGTGCCATTACGTATTTTGCCATTTTGATTCCCTCCTTATTTTTTGAGCGCCAGAGCGCAATAGTTAACACAATACTGCTTTAATGCTGTCCTGCACAAGTCTGACCGTCAGACTGCCCTGCCATACCGACATGCCTGCATACGAAGCTATAGCTGCTCCAGATAAAACGCAAAGTCCGCGAGCCCACGGCATCCTCTTACATCTCCCAGACTGCCGAAGAGCTGGTCGAGATCGCAACCGCCCCGCTGTTCAGCATGTTCATCACGTCCTCCCGGTCATGAATGAGGCCTCCTGCGATGACCGGGACACGGCTCATTCTGCAGATCCGTTTCATTACCTTGGGGACAATGATCCCCGGAAGCACTTCGATCACGTCCGGCTGCGACGCGTAGCTGAGCTGGGACTGTTTTTCGATATTCGAGAGCGCCAGGCTGTCCAGAATAAAAAACCTGAGAACTGTGAACAGTCCAATCTCTTTCGCGTGGCGCACAAGATTCGCCCTGGTCGTAATGATCCCGTCCGCCCGGGTCCGCTGGCGGATAAAATCGACCGCAGCTTCTTTCTGGCTCAGGCCCGCCACTAAGTCCAGATGGACCATCGCCATCCTGCCGGCCCCCTTGATTTTCTCCACGATCCCTGTGATCGTACAGACGTCGCCGTACAGGATAAAGACTACCTCGACATCGGTTTTCAGACAGCGCATGAGCTCCATGTCATCCTTTACCGCTGCAATGACGGGCGCCGCTTCAATCTTCTCAACAAACTCTGTTTTTCTGGGCATTCAGCTCCCTTCCGCCTCTCTTTCTACCCTTCTTCGGGCATTTTTAGGCACAAAAAAAGAATATACACCACAACCAAAGGGTTCCTGTAACCCCCAATGCAGCCATACTCTCTTTTCTCCAGGCGCGTTTATTAACTTGTTATAAATCATATCACTAATTTGTATAACATGCAATATAAATTCTTAAAAATCAGTAAACAAATTAGAGATTTTGTCGTCTGTCCCGCTGTTCTCCGTCCTCTCTTTCAGTTATTATTCACATTTTGGCCAGACAAAAACCGCATTTCTTTTACGCCCGAAAACTGATCGGAAAGTCGATTTCATCTTCAAGCGACAGGCTCCCGCCCATTTCAGCACAGAGTTTTCCGTCTTCATCCTCAAAAAATCGGACATCAAGGATTCCTCCGGGCTCCCGGAAGGAATATGAAAGGGGAAGGCCCTCCTTATGAACTTTTTTCTGCTCCAGATACCAGGCTGCGGCAAGGGTGCCGCTTCCGCAGGAAGACTCCCAGACAAGACTCCCGGCTTCCGCCACATAAACAAGAGGAATCAGAGAATCGCCGCTTATAAACTGCAGGCCAAAAGCAGGAAAGCTTTTTCCATAGTGCCGGATCAGACTCTCTGCCAGCTTCTCGTCAGGTTCCGTGTCCAAAAGGATCATGTGGGCGATTCCTTCGCTGACAACCAGCGGATATCCTTCTTCAGAGACTTTCAACCCGACCGGTATTGGCATCCGGGCATACGAGCGCCCGACAGGTCCGCCCCCTTCACAGGCCGTCCTCAGCAGCCCCTGTGCGCCGGAGATCTCAATACGGATCTCTCCCCTGCAGACAGTACCCTTTTCCGCCTCATCTTCCCTTTCCTGTCCAGCCTCCCTGATCTTTTCGCCATTCAAAAGCTTTTCACGCCAGATCAGGTATCCGTAGCTGCGGGCCGCGTTTCCGCAGAATTCCCCGCCCATCATCTCCAGTCGTCCCGCGCCTCCGAACAGAGGCTGCGTCTCAAAACCCACCTGCTCTGCTCTCAGCTCATTATCTTCCATGATAAGGGCCGCGATCTTTGCCCGTTTTTCGGAAGGAACCCTGGTCCTGACGATTGCCGTCCTGTTCCCTGCCGGATCCGCCATCACGATTCTGAGATATTCCGTCATACCCTGTTTCCTCTTCAATATCAGGATCTGCCGCCGGACAGAACCGATGGCTGACAATGCAGATAAGTACTCCGTACGCCCCCATAAGGCCTATACGCGTGTTTTTGGGTACAAAAAAAGAATATGCACTACAACCAAAGGGATTTTTTCATCCCTTTTGCAGCCATACTCTCTCCTCTCCAGACGCGATCATTAACTTGTTATAAAGCATATCATTGTTTTGTAAAAGATTCAAACAGTTTTTTGATCGATCCCGTAGACAAATCAGTAGATTTGTCGTTCCAGTACAGCCCGCTATGAAACAGGTGTTTTGCGCAGCTTCACAAGGCAAAAGCTCCGGTTGAAGGACGTTAATCCATTGCAATGGACGCATTCTTAATCCATAATAAGATGTCAGGCTCAAAAGTTCTGTGACTATAGGGAGCTTCGTCAAAACCGCCTTTTGTCCCCGGCATCATAATAACGATTCAGTCTCTCCCGGCCAAAAGGCGACTCAATTAAAACTGCAATATAAGGAGCATTTTTATGGACAACTACTCGATCCTCATTCCTTCCTACACTGTCGGCTGTGATGCTTACCGACAAATCCCGAAATACTGCTCACTTTATGGACATAAAGCCGTCGTGATCGGAGGGCAGAGAGCCATGCAGGCAGCACGCGAAAAGCTCCTTGCAGCCACGAAAGGATCATCCGTCCAGATAACCGGCTTTTTTCTGTACGGTACAGACGCGACCTATGAGGCCGCGGACGCACTCTGCGTCCTCCCTCAGGTCCGGGAGGCAGACATGATCTTTGCTGTCGGGGGAGGAAAGGCCGTTGACACCTGCAAGCTTGTGGCAATTAAGCTGGAAAAGCCCTTTTTCACCTTTCCAACCATTGCTTCCAACTGCGCCGCAGCTTCCTCGCTTGCGATCGTCTACAACACAGACGGGAGCTTTTGCGATTTTGTCCACTATCTGGACACGGCGCGCCATGTATTTATCGACACGGAGATCATCGCCGGGGCTCCTTCAGAATATCTCTGGGCAGGGATCGGAGACACATATGCCAAATACTATGAAGTGTCTCTCTCCGCGCGCGGGGAAAAGCTTCCTCATTATCTGGCCACAGGGGTCCATATGAGCAGGATGTGTATGGAAACACTTGTGGAGCACGGTGAGCAGGCTCTTGCTGATAACCGCGCAGGAACCCAGAGCAGCGCCCTGCGGGACTGCGCCCTGGCCATCATCATCACCACCGGCTGGGTATCCATGCTCGTTGCCAGAGACCACAACATGGACTATAACGGCGGCGTCGCACACGCATTTTTCTACAGCCTGTGCGAACTTCCCGGCTTCGAAGAGACCCACATCCACGGGGTCGTTGTCGGCTTCGGCGTCCTCCTGCAGCTCCTTATCGACGGTCAGACCGATGAATTTGACAAGCTGTACGCCTTCAACCGCCGGATCGGACTCCCTGTGAGCCTCGATGAGATCGGCGTTTCACTGCAGGATGTCAAAAAAGTGGCCGAACGCCTCGTCCACGACGAAGATCTCGACCACTTCCCCTATCGACTCACTGCCGGACAGATCATAGAAGCCGCGGAAAAGCTGGAGCACACACGCTGATGCCCTCACCTCAAAAAACAGCTTCTTTTCCATGAAATTCTATGAACTCCATGGATCTGCCGGATACCGACAAATTTTTCTGACTGTACGGTTGGATTGCTTTTTAGCTTACAACCGTACAGATCGAAATTTTCACGTATTGTTTCCCTCAAAATAGCGCACAAGGAACTGTCTGGTGCGCTCTTCCCTGGGATTTTCAAAAACCTCCTGCGGGGTTCCGCTCTCCACAACGTTGCCCTGATCCATAAAGAGGACCTTATCTGACACATCGTGGGCAAATTTCATCTCGTGTGTGACGATGACCATGGTCGTGTGCCTGTCCGCCAGCCCGCGGATGACCTTGAGCACCTCGCCGGTCAGCTCGGGATCCAGGGCGGAAGTCGGTTCGTCAAAGCACAGAATGTCCGGGCGGAGCATCAGAGCCCGGGCGATCGCGACTCGCTGCTGCTGGCCGCCGGAAAGCTGGTGGGGATAATAATCGAGCTTGTCGGACAGGCCTACGCTGTCCAGGACCGCCGCCCCCTCCTGCCTGATCTTTTCCATCGCCTTTCTCCGGTCAGCCTTGAAGCTGTCCGAATCCTTTTCCAAAAGCTCCCTGGCCAGGGTCACATTCTGCAGCGCTGTATACTGAGGAAACAGGTGGAAAGCCTGAAACACCATCCCAAAATGCAGCCTGTTCCTGCGGATCTCACGTTCGCTGAGCATGGACGGATTCTGCGCATCATAGATGACCTTCCCGTCAACGAGTATCTGGCCTTCCGTCGGCTGCTCCAGAAAATTCAGACAGCGCAGAAGTGTCGTCTTGCCGCTGCCGGAAACACCGATCAGCGCCAATGCCTCGCCCTTGTTCAGAGAAAAATCAATGCCTTTTAGCACCTCCAGATTGTCAAATCGTTTTTTCAGCCCGCGCACTTCCAGAAGAGGTCCGCTGCTTTCATGCAGATTGCCTTTCATACTTTGCTTATGCCCTCCAGTCAATAAAGATCTGATCCGACTATGCTTTGAAATAATCCATCCTCTTTTCCAGCCGGTTGAGCAGGATCGTCAGGACTCCTGTCATCAAAAGGAAATACAGGCCGGTTGAGAACAGGGGCCAGATCAGGCCCTTTTTGGTGAAGCGTTCCGCGCACATGATGATCTCGGTCAGGCCGATGACACGCGCCAGAGATGTGTCCTTTGTCAGCGTTATGACCTCATTGCCCATAGACGGTGTGATCCGCTTGACGACCTGAAGCAGAATGACCTTAAAGAAGGTCTGCGTGCGGGTCATGCCGAGAACCGCGCAGGCCTCATACTGGCCTTTGGGGATGCTCTCAATGCCGCCGCGGTAGATCTCGGAAAAATACGCGGAATAATTGATCACAAATGCAAAAGCCGCCGCAAAAAAACGGTTGGACATGGGCATGCCAAACAAAAGCCCCGGCGCATAAAGCACCACAAAGAGCTGCAGCATGAGCGGCGTACCGCGGATGATCCAGACATATGTCCTTGTCAGCCAGCGGATGGGAGCGATCCGGGTCATCGACCCCAGAGTGATCACCAGCCCCAGCGGAAGTGAAAGCAGGATTGTCACAACAAATAGTTTCAGGTTTTCTAATAACCCGCCGTTGAGGGAAGCGAGTACTGTACTTGTCGTGGTCATGGGAACCTCATAATAAAACTTGTGGTAAAAAACCTAAAGATAAACTGTTGCCTGCAGCTGAAATCAGCTGCAGGCAGCAATGAATTGGGTTTCTTTTTAAATGAGCTTGTAAATAGCTGTCATCGGGAAAACCTGTCAGACAGCAGCATTCTTATTTAACCAGAATATCGCTCAGACCGTACTTCTCCGCGATCGCTTCGACTGTGCCATCCTGATAGAGCTCCTGGATCGCTGCGCTGACAGCTGCCTCAGTATCAGAACCCTTGCGGAAAGCGATACCGTACTGCTGCTCGCCGAAATTGTTGTCCAGGTTGACGACCAGGTCACTGTAATCTGTTCCCTCGCCTACCATAGCCAGGGCGCACACACTGTCGACAATAGCCAGATCAGCTGTTCCGGCCTTGACTTCCATAAGAGCCTTCGCCATGGAATCAACGGGTGTATAATTGGCATCCTTGAAGTACTCGACAGCAGAGACCTGCACAGTCTCGTCATCCGGAATATCGCCGGTCAGCTTTCCTTCGCCGGTGGAGCCCTGCTCCGCAACGACTGACAGACCCGCAGGGCCGTTTGCCATGATCTCTTCAGCGCGGTCAGCCTTCATGACCAGAGCCTGTGTATTGAGCAGATAAGGCGCGGACATGTTCATGTTCTGCTTGCGCTCCTCTGTGATGCACATGCCGTTCCAGATGCAGTCAATGTTCTTGGAATTGAGCTCGATCTCCTTGGAGTCCCAGTTGATCTCAAGGAATTCAGGCTCCACGCCCAGCTTCTCGCAGACAGCCTTTGTGAGCTCTGTATCAAAGCCGACCAGTTCGCCGTTCTCGTCCTCATAGTTCATCGGCGCAAACATGGTGATGCCGACGACCATTTTCCCTTTACCCTGGATATAAGCCCAGTCAGAATCCGCATCCGCTGTCTCAGCTGCCGCTGCTTCTGCAGTTGCTGCCGTATCCGCTGTTACAGCTGCTATTTCAGCTGCTGCTTCTGTCGCGGCGGCCGGTGCTGCATCCGCGATCTGTGCTTCCGCTTCTGTGGTGGCAGTCGGTGCTGCTTCTTCCGTAACGGCTTCAGCCTCGGTTTCCACCTTGGACTCCGCTTCGGTCTCTGTCTTTGCTTCTTCCTGTGCCGGTGTACTGCCGGAAGAACCGTTTGCGCCACAGGCCGCAAGCATGGTTGCCCCAAGAAGTACTGCCAACGCTAATGCTAATTTCTTTCTCATAATAATCCTCCTGCAACATATGCTTTATTAATTTAGCACAACGCAGAGATATTATACTGAAACAATTCGAAAATAGCAAGCATATAATTTCCTGTCAAAGCCCCAGAATCTCCCGTATCCGGGCCTGAATGTCACCGACAGTCCGCATCCGTCCTCCGGCAGAGCACTGCACAGTGTGCCAGCCCAGCCTGCGGGCACAGTAAGCCGCGGCGCGGGCTGAGTCCTGCAGATATGCCACATTTCGCTCGTGGATATCCTTTTTCCCCTCATCACCCCCGTAGCGGCCTTCCATCAGCTTCTGCGAAATCTGCGGATCCACCTCGAGATAGATCACGGCATCCGGGGCCGGGATCCCTAAAAGCCCGTATTCATAATGAAAAAGCCAGTCCAGAAAACCGTCCCACTCCTCCTCCGGCAGCTTGGAACACTGATGGACAGCATTGGAAGTAGTGTACCGATCCGCAATGATGACGCCTCCTTTTTCATAGAAAGCGCCCCAGTCCGATTTATATCCCGCGTAGCGGTCTGCCGCATAAAAGCTGGAGGCAGCATAGGCATTTACGTCAGAAGGATCCTGCCCGAAGTCCCCCCGCAGGTACATCCGCACGAGCGCGGAGGAATCCGATTCATAATTCGGAAAAGACACCTTCCTTACGGGAATCTCCTGCTCCAGAAATGTCCTGTACAGCAGCTCCGACTGCGTCGCCTTTCCCGAACCGTCAAGTCCCTCGATCACGTAAAGCTTTCCTTTTCCCATACTGCCTCCTGTTTATGCATCCTTTCTCATCCCAAAAATCCGTCCCCCAAAAGCGTTAATCACCGTAAAAAACAATTGCCTCCGCGGGGATCTCTCCCTTTCCGGGATGATCTGTTTACCTGCGCCCCCGTTTCCGGCGGGCGTAGTTCTCTCTGATCTCCTCCATGGGCTCACCCGTGTCGAACATGTCGTTCATCTCGGCTGCGTTCCCGGCGGCCCTCGCCCTGCTCACTGCCCTGGAGAGGACGTCGAAATTGAGCCCTGTGCCTTCGCTGTCATGGACATAATTGGCGGCGCGGCTTGCCTGGATCCCGAATCTGGAAGCCTCGGCGATTGCGTCGATATTTGCACCCACGAACAGAAACTCCCAGTGGTCTTTTTCCTGACGCTCCTCAATCATTTTGCGCACCGCCCCATACGAATATGCCCGGCTCGCGTTTTCCATGCCGTCTGTGATGATCATAAAGATGGTCTTTTCCGGCACATCCTCCGCCCTCGCGTACTTATGAATGTTACGGATATGATGGATGGCAGCTCCAACGGCATCCAGGAGCGCAGTACATCCGCGCACATAATACTGCCTGTCCGTCATCTCCTCGACCTTTTCGACCGCCACACGGTCGTGGATCACCTCAGACCTGTCGTCAAAGAGGATAGTGGAAACAAGACACTCCCCGTCCTCCTTTTTCTGCTTCCCGATCATACCGTTGAAGCCACCTATGGTGTCCGCCTCCAGTCCCTGCATGGAACCGCTGCGGTCCAGGATCATCACCAGCTCTGTCAAACCTTTCTTCATTTCCTTACCTCCGTTCCGGTCCGCTTACGCGGCGAAAGCCGCGTGCCGTGCCTGTCTTGATCTGTCTGTTTCGATATGTTTTGTAACAGTTACAGCATAGCAGGACAGGAAGAGAAAAAGGTCGTTCCTGAAGCGACATTTTTTCCCCCGGAAGATTTACATCCCCGAAAGAGGCTGGTCATAGTCTGACAAGATCGCATTCACCTTGAAGATATCATAGATGCCGTCCTGCACGCAATAGCTTATGATTTCCATGAGGGCATCCCTAATGACCTTTAAGGGTTTTATTTCTTCTGAAACAAAAAAGAAAACACCCCCTCGCGGAGCAGGCATATAAACCCGTACCGCGAAGGGATGTCCTTATCTTACTTCGAACCTTACAGGCAGGGAATCAGCCTGGGAAGTTCTTTTTATTCTTCTACCGTGCAGTACATGAAGTACTTAAAGCCCAGAGGAGTGCTGAAGAAGCCCTTGACGCTGTCATCGATCATGTAGAGGTCGGTGTAATAGTACAGAGGGCAGATGACGCCGGTGCTCATGAGCAGGTCCTCAGCGCGGTGCATCAGCTCATAGCGGACATTGTTGTCCGTGCAGGCCTTGATGTCGGCAATAAGGACATCATAGGTCTCCGCCCAGGTGCCGTTCTCGACCTTGGTTTTATTGCCGAGATCAAGGATGCCGGTGTCGGTGAGATCGAGGTCGGTGAGATCAAAGCTGTAGGCCTTTGTATCCTTGTGATCACCCTTGCCCAGCTGGCAGTCATTGTTGCCGGAGGACGTGATCCACATGTCGAGCATGGAGATCGGGTCGTTGTAGTCGCAGAGCCAGCCGTTGCGGGCGACAGAGAAATCGCCGGCCTTCCTGGTGTTGAGGAAGGTGTTCCACTCCTGGTTCTCCAGATTCATGGTGATGCCGACAGCCGCCAGCGCGCTCTGCAGGTACTCACCGATTGCTTTGTGGTTTTCACTGGTGTTGTAAAGGTAGGTGAGGGTCGGGAAGTTCTTGACCTGCTGAGTGGACTCGTCGAACTCATAGTATTTCTTCAGAACTTCGATCGCCGCCGCATAATTGCTCTCAAGAGCATCCGCGGAAACATTGTAATAACCCGCAAATCCGTCGTTGTGGCCGGCCTTGGAGCTGAAATCGGTCACTCCGTCCGCCTCGGTCAGACCGCTGGAGACAAAGGAGGAAGCGGGGGCCTCTCCACCCTGAGAGACTTCGTTGACAATGTAATTACGGTCAAAGAGGAGTGCGATCGCGTTGCGGATCTCGGCGCGGGCAGCTTCGGCCTCTGCGCCCTCCAGGCCGGAATTCTCGGGAAGGATGTCCTGGTTGACATTCCAGCAGACATAGTAGGTGCCCAGCTGGCCGGTCACGACAAACTGAGAGGGATACTGCTCTTTCAGAGCCGCGATCTCGTTGGTCGGAACATCGTCGATCAGCTTCCAGTCGCCGTTTTCAAAGTTGGTCAGCATGTTGTTGGCATCATCGGACATGTAGAAGTTGATGGCAGGCATGGTGATCTTGTCTGCATCGTGATAATTCGGATTCTTGACCATGGTGATGACACTGTTGTGCTGCCATGCGCTCATGACATAAGGGCCGTTGCCGATATAAGTGGAAGGATCTGTTGCCCATCCTTCGTTCTGGACGACGTCCGCGCGGACCGGCATATATGTCGGGAAAGCAAGGAGCTCGTTCCAGTAGGAGACCAGCTGCTTGGTCTTAACTTCAAGAGTCTTATCATCCAGAGCGTTGATGGCAAGGAGATCCGCGCCGGAAGCGGCAGTCGTCTCAGCCGCTTTGGTGCTTCCTGCCGCGCTTGCTTCTGCCGCAGTGCTTTCAGCTCCGCTCGCCTCAGCTTCTGCTTCCGCCGTCATCTTGTCGTAGCCGACGATCTGGTCAAACATGTATCCATAGTCGGAGCCGGTCGCGGGATCAGCCGCGCGCTTCCATGCAAATTCAAAATCCGCTGCCGTGACAGGCTGCCCGTCGGACCACTTGAGGCCGTCGCGAAGGGTATAGGTATAAGTCACGGTGCCGTCTTCATTCTGCACACCCTCTACCAGTTCTTCGGCGCAGTCAGGAGCGATCGTAAAGGAACCGTCCTCCTTCTGCTCCCACTTTGCAAGTCCCGCAAAGGTGTGAATGATCAGCGTCGCGCCGTCGACCGCGCTGTTCAGGGCGGGGTCGATATTATCGGGCTCAGACGCGATGCAGACGTTGATGCCGTCCGCAGCGACAAGAGACTCATCGAGCGCAGGAGTTTCGCTCTCCACAACTACATCCTGTGCTTCCGTCTGTTCTGCTCCGGTGACCGCTTCTGCCGGGGTTTCGGAAGCTGCACTTCCTCCGCCCGAAGCAGCGGAATCACCGCATGCAGCGAGACCGAGTACCATTGCGGCGCACAGCGCCCATGCAACAAGTTTTCTCATGTTTTTCCTCCCTTGGAACCTGTAAAAGGCTTCAGAGGATCATCCCCTGACCTTATTTTTTACAGTTTCCTAAAAATTAAAAATAGTTACATATTAATGATCTGCGCACAGCAGGCGCAGGGTCATCCAATATCTTCGATGCGGTGGCAGGCCACAAAACGGCCCTTCTCGATCTGGCGGAGCTCCGGCCTGCTTTCCTTGCACTGTTCCTTTGCATAAGGACAGCGGGTGTGGAAGGGGCAGCCTTCGGGAGCGTTCAGAGGGCTGGGGATCTCTCCTGTCATCTCGATACGTCTGTTTGCCCTGGCCGCGACCGGATCCGGAACCGGGACGGCAGAGATCAGGGCGCGGGTATAAGGGTGCAGGGGACGGTCATAGATCTCCTTTGCGTCCGCGAGCTCCACCAGATGGCCCAGATACATGACCGCGATCCGGTCGGAAATATGGCGCACGACGAGAAGATCATGGGCAATGAAAAGATAAGTCAGGCCCAGCTTGTCCTGCAGCTCGTCAAACATGTTGATGACCTGCGCCTGGATAGAGACGTCCAGGGCGGAGACAGGCTCATCGCAGACGATAAAGTCCGGCCTGACCGCCAGAGATCTGGCGATACCGACACGCTGTCTCTGGCCGCCGGAGAACTCATGGGCATAGCGCGCCGCATGCTCGGAGTTGAGCCCGACGTGCTCCATCAGCTGCAGGATCCGCTCCCTGCGTTCCTCCTTTGTCTTGTACATATTCTGGACATCCAGGGGTTCGCCGATAATATCCGCGACCGTCATGCGGGGATCCAACGATGAATAGGGATCCTGGAAAACCATGGTCGCCTTTGTCCTGAACTGCTCGATGTCCTTTTTGGTCCTGACAGGCTTTCCGCGGTAGATCACTTCGCCGCCCGTGGGCTTGTACAGGTGAAGGATCGACCTTCCCGCCGTCGTCTTGCCGCAGCCGGATTCACCTACGAGACCCAGAGTCTCTCCCTCCATGATATCAAAGGAGATGTCATCCACCGCCTTCAGGGGCTTTGTCTTGAAAAAACCGACGTTGATCGGAAAATACTGTTTCAGATGGCTGACCCGGATGAGCGGCTCGCCGTTCTGGTTGGAATTACTCATTGCTTCCTCCATGTCGAAGCTCTATGCTGAGATACATCTTTTCAAACAGACGCACCTTTGCGCTGTTTCACACCTTTGTGCCGGGACACACCTTTGTGCTGTGACACACCTTCGTGTCAAAACACATCCCTCTGCAAAGGCGAACATTGCGGTCAGCCCTCTTTTGCCTCTTTTGCCTTTTTTACGTTCATCCAGCATGCCGCGGCGTGATTCTCATTAATAGTAAAGCGCTCACAGGCTTTCTGGATACAGATCTTCATGGCCGCGTCACAGCGGGGAGCAAAGGCGCACCCTTTAGGCATGTTCAGAAGGTCGATCGGTGTGCCGGTGATCGGCTGCAGCCTCTGGCCCTCGTTACCGACCGTCGGGATCGACCGAAGCAGTCCCTTTGTGTACTCGTGGCAGGGGTTGTAGAAGATCTCGTCCGCCGTTCCCTGCTCACAGATGGATCCGGCGTACATAACGACGACCTCATCGCACAGCTGGGCCACAACGCCAAGGTCATGGGTGATCATTATGATCGCCATCCCCATTTCCTTCTGGATATCCTTCATCAGTTCGAGAATGCCGGCCTGGATCGTCACGTCCAGAGCCGTCGTGGGCTCGTCGGCGATCAGAATGTCCGGCTCGCAGGCCAGAGCCATGGCGATCATGACTCTCTG
>DEPS01000075.1:20528-37326 GCA_002358875.1 Lachnospiraceae bacterium UBA3386
GGATACTGCTTCATGCGCTTTTCAGGTGAGTTCACATTTACCAGACGCAGCATTTCCACAGCCCTGTCCCAGGCCTGCTGTCTGTTCCGGTCCGTATGGAGCAGGATCGCTTCCATCAGCTGCTTCCCGATCGTGTAAGTCGGGTTCAGGCTGGTCATGGGATCCTGGAAAATGATCGAGATCTTGTTGCCGCGGATGTTTTTCATCACCTTCTCATCCGCGCCGACCAGCTCCTGCCCGTCGTATTTGATCGAACCGGAGACGATTTTTCCGGTCGATGCCAGAATCTGCATGATGGAATAGGCTGTAACCGACTTGCCGGAGCCGGATTCACCCACGATACCCAGAACCTTTCCCCGTTCAAGATTGAATGAAACGCCGTTAACCGCACGCACCTCGCCCGCATCGGTAAAAAAGGATGTGTGCAGATCTTTAACTTCCAGGAGTGCCATTTGTTTTCCTCTTCTAAAATTCCATATCCTGTCCTGCGGTTTTTCCCGCAGGCAGGCCCTGTCTGTCCTGCAGTTTTCCCGCAGGCAGGCCTTATCTGTCCTGTTTCGGTTCTTCCTGTCTTTTTTTATCCGTTGAGCTTGGGATCAAACGCATCGCGCAGGCCGTCTCCGAAAAGGTTCAGGGACAGAACGATCAGCGAGATCACGATAGCGGGGATGACCAGCCTGTAGGGATAGGACTTGAGACCGTTGAGCGCGTCCGAGGCAAGTGAGCCCAGGGAGGGCATAGGCGCGTTGACACCCAGTCCCAGGAAGGAGAGGTAGCTCTCCGTGAAGATCGCGTTCGGGATCTGCAGAGCCGTGGAAATGACGATGACCGAAATCGAGTTGGGGATCAGGTGCTTCCTGATGACCCAGCCGGCTTTCGCGCCGCTGGCCTGCGCCGCCAGAACGTACTCCTGCTCTCGAAGAGACAGAATCTGCCCGCGGATCAGGCGGGACATGGATACCCAGTACAGGAGAGCAAAAATGATGAACAGGGAGATGATATTTGAGCCGATCTTTTCCAGGATGGTTCCCTCCAGGATCTTGCCCAGGGTCTCTCTCATGACAGAAGCAAGGAGGATGACCATCAGCATGTCAGGCAGGGAATAAATGACGTCGACGATCCTCATGATGATGATGTCGACCATCCCTCCCGCGTAGCCCGCGACCGATCCCACGATGAGTCCGATCACCAGGACGATGATACTCGCGAAAAAGCCTACAGCCAGAGAAATGCGCGTGCCGTACACGATGCGGATAAAATAATCGCGCCCTGAGGAGTCTGTCCCGAACACATGAGGGAAGATCTTCTCGCCGGCTTCGATCCTGGCCTTTTCCGTTTTGGAATACTCGAAGGGTTTCAGGTTATTATATGAAGCATCTACCGGCTTGCCGGGCGTGATCCCCAGCATGGACTCGTACTTATAGGGCCAGAACATGGGGACGAAAATCGATGACAGAGTGATCAGAATGATGATCCAGAAGCTTGCCATCGCGACCTTGTTCTTTTTAAGGCGCCGCACACCGTCCTGAAACGCAGTTGTGGACGGCCGCATTTTCACCATGTATTCCTTTTCTTTTTCGCTTGCCGGCAGCAGGTCATCCACATTGATCTGCATGCTCAGCCTTTTCAGATTGCTGTCCATGTTTCCTCCAACTTTCCAGATTTCCGGATCGTTACAGATCCCTTTCACAGATGCTTTTCGCAGTTCTGCTCCCCGGCCTCTCCCGCCGCGCGGACGGCAGCGCCTTTACTGCAGGGCTAAAAAGCTTATTCCAGCGAGATCCTCGGATCGACGATCTTGTACAGAATGTCGCTGACCAGATTCATGATGACGATCAGGGACGCGAGCACGATCGTAGTTCCCATGATCATCATATAGTCACGGTTGATGATGCTGCTGACGAAGGCCCTTCCGATGCCGGGCACTGCGAAGATCTGCTCGACGACCAGGGAGCCTGTCACGATGTAAGCCAGCATCGGGCCGAAATAAGTGATGACAGGGATCAGGGAATTCTTCAGGGCATGCCCGAAGATGATTTTTCCTGCAGGTACGCCCTTTGCCTTCGCGGTCCGGATATAATCCTGCCCCAGCACGTCAAGCATGGAGGAGCGCGTAAGGCGGGTGATATAAGCCATTGGATAAAGCATCAGCGTGATGATCGGCAGGATCAGGCCTCCCGCCGTCGCCCCGTTGGCAGGCAGTACATGAAACTTGATGGCAAAGACGACTAAAAGGAGAGATCCCATGATAAAGGACGGCATCGAGACGAATGCTGTCGTGAGGACCATGATGATCCGGTCAAGGACCGTATTTCTCCTCAGCGCCGCAACAGCCCCCAGGACCACCCCGATCACCAAAGCCAGAAGCGCGGCGACGATACCCAGCTTCGCGCTGGTCTTGAGTCCGTCGCCCATGATGTCGATGACCATCCTGCCCCTCTGCTTGAGCGAAGGCCCGAAGCGCAGGTGGACGACATCGTTCAGATAAGTAAAATACTGGGTAGAAAGCGGCTTATCGAGACCGTACTTGGCTTCCAGTGCCTGCTGCGCCGCCTTTGAGATCGCCTTCTCACCGACGAAGGGCCCTCCGGGAACAGCATGCATGATAAAAAAGGTCAACGTAAAAACGACCCAGACCGTAAAGACAGCCAGGATCAGACGTTTGATGATATAGCTTATTGTTTTGGGGTTCATAGGAAAAAATCTCCGTTTAAAATTGGCGGGTACTCCGCAATTATATACTAACAGTTAGCGAACTTCAACTATATCATGAACAGATTACACAACTTTTGTCCGGTTTTTTTTAAAAAATAACAGCAAATAATACAAGGAACCGCCCTGCGCAGCGCCGGGGCATTCGGATACACTGGACAGCTGCGGGGAAAGGCCGATCCCTTCTGATGAGCAAAAGCCATGCAGGAGATGTTTTTTGGCAGGGAGCTGCCATAAAATCGCTTCTGCGCGCCTGCACAAATGCAGGATGCAGCTATACAGGCCCAAAACACGAAAAAGTCCGCATAAGTACGAAAAAAGCGGCCCTCTGCGCCGTTGCCGCAACAGAAAGCCGCCCTTCTCACTTTTTTATATGGTGTTAATTAAAAATATTTTTATATCAGGCCCAAAACCCGCACTCCTTATTTATGCGCAAAGCGCCGTATGAAGTGTATTTTGCCGGGGAGAGGACCAGATAACACCGGCAATGGCTCCGAAAGGTCAATCCATGAACAGAGCGGTCGAATAGTAGCGGTCACCGCTGTCGGGGAGCAGGGCGACAATGACCTTGCCCTTGTTCTCAGGACGCTTCGCGAGCTGGATGGCGCCGTGCAGGGCCGCGCCGGAGGAAATACCGACAGAGATGCCTTCCTTCTTTGCCAGAAGCTTGGCTGCCGCAAATGCATCATCGCCGGCCGCCTTGAAGACCTCGTCGTACACGCCCGTGTTCAGGACATCCGGCACGAAGCCCGCGCCGATACCCTGGATCTTATGTGCTCCCGCTCTGCCCTCGGAAAGGACCGGCGAATCCTCGGGCTCAAGGGCCACTATCTTCACATCGGGATTCTTTGACTTGAGATATTCTCCCGTCCCGGTCAGAGTGCCGCCCGTACCGACGCCCGCGATGAAAACATCAACCTTTCCGTCGGTATCATTCCAGATCTCGGGTCCGGTCGTCGCCTTGTGGACGGCAGGGTTGGCGGGGTTGACGAACTGTCCGGGAATGAAGCTTCCCTGAATCTCCTTAGCCAGCTCCTCGGCCTTGGCGATGGCACCCTTCATGCCCTTTGCTCCCTCGGTCAGGACGATCTCGGCCCCGTACGCCTTGAGAATGTTCCTGCGCTCCACACTCATCGTCTCAGGCATGGTAAGGATGATCCTGTAGCCCTTGGCAGCTGCTATGGAAGCAAGTCCGATGCCCGTATTGCCGGACGTGGGCTCGATGATCACGGAACCCTCCTTCAGAAGACCCTTCTCCTCAGCGTCCTCGATCATCGCCTTTGCGATCCTGTCCTTGACGCTGCCCGCCGGGTTGAAATATTCAAGCTTTACAAGAACGGTGGCTTCCAGCCCCAGCTCCTTTTCAATATTGACAACCTCTACCAGAGGAGTATTTCCGATCAGTCCGAGTGTTCCCTTATAAATGTTTGCCATGACTTTCGATCCTTTCTTTTTCCGGCCTATATTCCTTTTGGGTCACCATTGTGTCATATATGCCGTTTCTGCCACATATTCTGTCTAACGTTATTTATATGTTTACACAGCCGTGTCATTTCGACATGTATCTGCATTTCCTTGTACATTCTACCACATATTTGCGGTTATGGTCCCGTGTTCACCGATACACCGGCGCAAAATTACTCCTTATTTGAGCGCCGCGAAGCCTCTCTCCAGATCCGCGATGATGTCATCGATATGTTCGGTTCCGATAGAGAGCCGGATGGTCCCGGGTTTGATACCCTGATCCAGCAGCTCTTCCTCGGAGAGCTGAGAATGGGTGGTGGAGGCCGGATGGATCACAAGGCTCTTGACGTCCGCCACGTTTGCCAGAAGAGAGAATATCTCAAGGTTATCAATGAACTTCCAGGCCTCTTCTTTTCCTCCCTTTATTTCAAATGTAAAAATGGAGCCGCCCCCGTTGGGGAAATATTTCTCATACAGCGCGTGGTCCGGATGGCCCGGAAGCAGCGGATGGTTTACCTTCTCGACAAGCGGATGATCCGCAAGATAATCCACAACCTTTTCCGTATTCTGCACATGGCGCTCAAGGCGCAGAGACAGGGTTTCGACGCCCTGCAGCAGGAGGAAAGCGTTGAAGGGAGATATGGCCGCCCCGGTGTCCCGCAAAAGGATGGCACGGATATATGTCACAAAGGCTGCGGGTCCGACAGCGTCATAGAAGGAGACTCCGTGGTAGCTGGGGTTGGCAGCAGCTATCTGGGGATATTTGCTGTGCGCTTTCCAGTCGAATTTTCCGGATTCAACAATGATGCCGCCCAGTGTCGTGCCGTGGCCGCCCAGGAACTTGGTCGCGGAATGTACAACGATGTCCGCTCCGTGCTCGATCGGGCGGATCAGATAGGGGGTGCCGAAGGTGTTATCGACCACCAGGGGAAGACCGTGCTTATGGGCGATCTGGGCGATGGCGTCAATATCCGGAATGTCGCTGTTGGGATTACCCAATGTCTCCAGATAAACAGCTCTTGTTTTTTCCGTAATGGCATCTTCCACTTCCTGCAGGTTGTGGGCATCCACGAACGTCGTTGAGATCCCGTACTGCGGAAGGGTATGGGACAGGAGGTTGAAGCTGCCTCCGTAGATCGTCTTCTGCGCCACCACATGGCCGCCGTTTGCCGCCAGGGCTTCTATCGTGTAGGAAATGGCCGCAGCACCGGAGGCCACTGCCAAGGCCGCGCTGCCTCCCTCGAGGGCCGCCACGCGCTTCTCAAGGACCTCCTGCGTGGAATTCGTCAGACGCCCGTAGATATTTCCGGCATCCGCAAGGCCAAATCGGTCCGCTGCGTGCTGGCTGTTTCGAAACACATAGGACGTTGTCTGATAGATCGGCACGGCTCTTGCGTCCGACGCCGGGTCCGGCTGCTCCTGTCCCACGTGCAGCTGAAGTGTCTCAAATTTATAATTTTTGTTATCACCCATGAATCTCTCTCCTTTCATCCCATGCCGCAGCATTTTCCGGGAATAACTCTCTTCTTTCGTTTCAGGCACAGCCTGTCATCCTCTGCATCGACATCGCATTCGGAAATGAGATTCTGGATTTCTGATCAGTTCTGGTCTTCGGTTCATGGTACTTCCTCCCGCAGACAGTATTATTCTTCAGCAGTCCCGCCCTGTTCATGTAAGTCGTGCGCCGGCTTCTTCTGAAAATCAGCAGGCCGCTTTTCGGGATATCTGGTGTAATAATCCTCGAGGGCTGACTGGATCGCCTCCTCAGCCAGCACACTACAGTGGAGCTTATAGGCCGGGAGTCCGTCAAGGGCCTCCGTCACCGCCTTGTTGGTCAGGTTCATTGCCTCGCTGAGCGGCTTTCCCTTGATCAGCTCCGTCGCCATCGAACTGGATGCGATCGCGCTCCCGCAGCCGAAGGTCTCAAACTTCACATCCTCGACGATATCGTTCTCTATCTTTAGGTACATCTTCATGATGTCCCCGCATTTCGCGTTTCCCACCTCCCCGACCGCGTTCGCGTCCTCGATCACTCCGACATTCCGGGGATTCCGGAAATGATCCATTACTTTTTCGCTGTAAAGAGCCATGTCGTTCTCCTTTTTCTCTATCAATAGCAGTATTTAGTACTGTAAATATTTTCCGCAGGATGATCCCGGGCCTTTCCGCCTACAGAAGGTGCGGGGTCTTCCCGGATTCCAGATCGCGCCAGACGGGCGAGAAGCTCCTGAGGTAAGTGACAACCTCCTTTACGTTCCGGATCAGATAGTCGACCTCTTCCTGAGTGATGTCCTCTCCGAGGGAGAGCCTGAGCGAACCGTGTGCCACATCGTGAACGCGGCCGATGGCCAGGAGCACATGGCTGGGGTCAAGGGACCCGGATGTGCAGGCACTGCCGGAGGAGGCGCTGATTCCCCGGTCATCCAGAAGCAGAAGAAGCGATTCGCCCTCGATCCCTTCGAAACAGAAATTCACATTTCCGGGAAGTCTTCTCACGGGGTCGCCGTTCAGGGCCGAGTGCGGGATCTCCGACAGCCCTTTGATCAGCCTGTCGCGCAGGGCCGTCTGATGAGACGCGTTCTTTTCAAGATTTTCCGCGGCCTCTTTTAAAGCCGCCGCCATGGCCATGATGCCCGGTACATTCTCCGTTCCTGCGCGCTTACCCTTCTCCTGTGCGCCGCCTTCGATCAGGTTCGTGAGCGCGACGCCCTTTCTGGCGTATAAAAAGCCGACGCCCTTGGGACCGTGGAACTTGTGGGCCGATGCGGACAGAAGGTCGATATTGTCCGCCTTTACATCGATTTTCAGATGTCCCACAGCCTGCACGGCATCCGTGTGGAAGAGAACTCCGTGCTTTTTACAGACAGCTCCGATCTCTCTGATCGGCTGGATCGTTCCGATCTCATTGTTGGCTGTCATGATCGACACCAGACAGGTGTCCTCCCTGATCGCAGCTTCCAGCTCTCCGACATCTACGATTCCGTTTTCATGAACGGGCAGCAGCGTGACCTCAAATCCTTCTTTTTCAAGGCGGTTCAAAGTATGCAGGATGGCGTGATGCTCAAACGCGGACGAAATGATGTGCTTTTTCCCTTTTCTCGCACCGATCGCCGCCGCGGAACGCAGGGCCTGATTATCCGCCTCGCTCCCTCCGGAGGTAAACAGGATCTCGTTCCGGCCGGCATTAATGACTGCCGCCACATCCTCCCTGGCCTGCTCAAGAGCCTCTTTTGCCTCCTGACCGATGGTATACAGACTGGACGGATTTCCATACACATTTTCCATATAAGGGATCATCGCATCGATGGCCGTCCGGCTCATCCTTGTCGTCGCCGCATTATCCGCATAAATCTTCATGGCCTTACCAGTGTTCCTCCCGAAATACTTCTATATATTAATTGTCACCATTAATTACTGCCGAAGTATATCCTTATTTCATATTTATTGTAACTGTAACGATTTCCCTTCTCACAGTCTGCAGTACCTTTCGGAACAGCTCAGTAAATACTGCAGCCAGGGTTACAATATTCTCTGAAATGTCTTGGCTTGTTCAAGACTGTGGTGATTATAAATCCTTTTACCTACTGTGTCAATAGGTTTATTAAACATTTCTCTCTTGATTTGCCTATTTACCTACGATATAATAGGTTAAATCTTTCGGAGGCACAGGCACAGAGACGTCCGTCCCAAATATGAGTCTTTATGCGAGTCATTGCTTCCGGCAATCACGTTATAAAAAGAATAGGTTACAGGAAGAACAAGCTATAAGCAGAGCATGTTATAAAAAGAAGAAGTTGTATGCATAACAAGTTATTTACAGAACAGAAGGAGGCTTCCGGATGATCTCTACAAAGGGGCGTTACGCGATCCGCATCATGATCGATCTTGCTGAACAGGAGGACGGGAAATATATTCCCTTAAAAGATGTGGCGCAAAGGCAGGGAATTTCCAAAAAATATCTTGAAATCATCATCAAAGATCTTGTGAAGGGCGGACTGGTCGTCGGCGCCAGCGGCAAAGGCGGCGGCTACAGGCTCTGCCGCAGACCGGAGGATTACTCCATCGGGGAGATCCTTGATATGACAGAAAACGCTTCGATGACGACTGTTGCCTGCCTGGCGGAACACGCGGCCGAGTGCCCGCGGGCGGCGGCCTGCCAGACCCTCCCCATGTGGGAGGAATACAATCAGCTCACCCACGATTTCTTTTACAGCAAAAAACTGAGCAGCCTGATAAAGCCTCAGTAGTTCAAGTCGGGTTTTGGCGCTAAGATGCGCGCAAAAAAGCCTCGAATTCGGTGCCCCCATGAACAGGAGTAACCCTCAGTCCTCACAAGAGGGCAACTATGTATCTTGTAAAAAAAATCCTGCAATGTTACTCTTAATATTAAGAAGAAACACATCATGGTATGCAGACAGCATTGCAGCCAATCTATAGAAACCCATTAATTTATGCAGGACAGGAGGGCAAGATGTCAGTTCATGTCAGACCGTTCGGCACTGCCGAAAACAGTGTCGAGGTAACCAGTTACACGATCACAAACAAAAACGGCACAGAGTGTTCCTTCATCGACCTCGGAGCAGCCTGGGTCACCATGAAGGTGAAGGACAGGGAGGGAAAGTTTGCCGACGTCGTCATAGGATACGACAACGCGGATGCTTACTTCCATAATCCCACCAGCTGCGGCGAGTGCGTGGGCCGGAACGCCAACCGTATCGGCGGCGCCTCCTTCGTTATTGAGGGAAAACGCTATCAGCTGGCAAAAAACAACAACGACAGGAATAACCTTCATTCCGGACCGGACAAATGGTGCTCACACCTCTTTAATGGCTCTCTTCCCGACGGCCCGGAGGGCTGCAGTGTCCGTTTCACGAAATTCTCAAAAGACGGCGAGCAGGGATTTCCCGGAAACCTTATTTTCTCTGTCACTTATACGTTGACGGATAAAGACGCACTGAAGATTGATTACGAAGCCATTGCCGACCAGACCACGGTCATCAATCCCACCAACCACGCCTATTTCAATCTCGCCGGAAACGGCAGCGGCACCATTCTGGACCATGAGGTCTGGATCAATGCCGACAGCTTCACCCCTGCGGACGAATTCTCCATCCCGACCGGAGAGATCCGCAGCGTGGCGGGTACTCCGTTTGACTTCACAAAGAAGAAAAAAATCGGCGACGACATCGGCGCGGACTATGACCAGCTCCGCTTCGCGAACGGATATGACCACAATTACGCGCTCAACTGCACAGGAAGCAGCATGTGCCACGCAGCCTTACTCTACGATCCCGGATCCGGCCGCCGCATGGATGTCTACACCGACCTCCCCGGCATGCAGTTCTACTCCGGCAACGGACTTAAGAACACATGTCCCGGCAAGGACGGAGCGGACTACCTTCCCCGCACCGGAGTCTGCTTTGAGACTCAGTATTATCCTGATGCCGTAAACAAGGAAGACTGGAAAAAGCCTGTCTTCAAAGCGGGCGAAGCCTGCCGCTCACATACCATCTATCAATTCAGCGTGGAATAAGTCCTGCAGGCCGCCGTCCGCCTTCAGGCGATATACGCCTTTCGACAATCATAAAAAAAGCATCCGGTGTATGCCGGATGTTTTTTTATGCAATATACACAAATATTTGTACAACCGTATGTGTAAATCGACGAAACTTAAAAGATGTATTGACAACTTTCTCGAAGAGGTGTATACCTTAACTAGTTGATGTCTGTACAACTTAATTTTTTCACTATACATCTTAACTTAATGAAGGAGGGGTATTAATTATGATTTCAAACAGTTACACGGTGCTGTTCGTGGTGGGATTCTTCCTGTATATCGCCTTGATGATCCTCATCGCTTACGTCACCAGCAAAAAGACATCCATTGAAGGCGAAGATTATCTGATGGGCGGACGCAGCGTGAGTCTTCCTCTTCTGATCTGTACTGCTGCCGCGACAGCAGTCGGGACCGGCACCTCCGTCGGCGCGACGGCAAATGGTTTCCGCAGCGGCTGGCTGGGCGCTGTCTATCCGCTGGCCAACGCGATCGGCCTGGTTACAGTAGCCCTGTGCTTCGCAGTCGTCCGCAAGCACGAATTCCGCACACTGGCCGAAGAGCTGCAGTTCTACTATGACGGCAGCCCAAAGATGCGCAAATTCATGTCTGTCGTCCTCTTCATCGTCTCCATCATCTGGGTCGGCAGCGCCATCAACGGCGGCGCGAACTATCTTGCTTACCTGATCGGCATGGATATGATCGTCGCAAAGCTGATCACTGTTCTGGCATTTGGTATCTATGTTTTCATCGGCGGTTACATGGCTGTTGTCTGGACAGACGCGATCCAGACCGTCCTTCTTTTCGGCGGTTTCATCCTGATCGCCATCATGGCTGTTCCGACCGCAGGCGGCTTTGACGCAATCAGGACCGCATATACCGAAGCAGGAAATGCCGGTGCCCTGACTCCTTTCGGCGTCGGTGCCAAGGGTGTTCTCGGTGTTCTGGCTGTCGCTCTGGCTTCTTACTACGGCGCCATGGCGGGCCCTACAGCACATATGCGTGTCTACACCGCTCAGAGCACAAAAACTGCCCGCAAGGCCATCCTTGTAGCAGCCGCTGTCGTCGCATGCTTCTCCATTCTGCCCGCACTTGTCGGTATGTCCGCATTCACTATGGCAACCAATACCGGTGCAACCGCAGTTCTTGAGAACCCCGATTTCACCTTCGCTTACATGGCAACCACTGTTTTCCCTCCCGCAATCGGCCTGATCTGCCTGATCGCCGGTCTGTCCGCCATCATGTCCTCCGCTGACTCGGACGCGATCGCAGGTGTTACGACCTTCCTGACAGACGTTTATGTTCTGGTATTTAAGAAATCAGTCAAGGATAAAGATATCCCGAAGTATTCCAGAGGGATCCTGACCATCATCCTGATCGCCGCATTCTGCATCCCAGGATGGCTTTCAGATCATCTTCCGCCGATCCTGTAGGCGCAATATTGTAATGCTCTACAAGATGGTTTAAAACATTGGGCGAAACAAAAGCAGGCAGGGTCGGGCCCAGACGAATATTCTTTATTCCCAGATGAAGGAGCGTCAGCAGCACGCAGACAGCCTTCTGCTCGTACCAGGAAAGAATAATGGACAGGGGCAGCTCATTTACGCCGCAACCGAAGGCATCCGCAAGGGCCACGGCAACTTTAATGGCGCTGAAGGCATCGTTGCACTGGCCCATGTCCATGATGCGGGGCAGGCCTCCGATGGTTCCAAGGTCGAGGTCATTAAAGCGGTACTTGCCGCAGGCAAGGGTCAGGATCACGGTATCGGCAGGGGTGTTTTTCACCAGCTCCGTGTAATAATTTCTGCCGGGCCTTGCGCCGTCGCAGCCGCCCACCAGGAAAAAGTGCCTGATGGCGCCGGATTTGACCGCCTCTATGACCTTGTCCGCCACACCCAGAACCGTGCCGTGGGCGAAGCCGGTCATTACGCTACTGCCGCCGTTGATGCCGGTGAACTGCTTATCTTCTCCATATCCTCCCAGTTCCAGAGCCTTGTTGATGACGGGCGTAAAGTCCTTGTCCTCACCGATATGGACGATCCCAGGATAGGAGACAACTTCGGTGGTGAATACCCTGTCCCTGTAGCTGTCCTTAGGAGGCATCAGGCAGTTGGTGGTGAAAAGCACAGGGGCTGGCATGTCCGCAAATTCCTTCTGCTGGTTCTGCCAGGCCGTTCCGAAGTTGCCCTTGAGATGGGGATATTTTTTCAGTTCGGGATAGCCGTGGGCGGGAAGCATTTCGCCATGCGTGTAAATATTTATGCCCTTGTCCTTTGTCTGCTCCAGAAGCTGCTTCAGGTCATAAAGGTCGTGGCCAGTGATGACAATAAAGGGACCTTTTTCAACCGTAAGCGGCACGCTGACGGGGACGGGATCGCCAAAGGTTTCGGTATTGGCCCTGTCCAGCATCTCCATACACGTAAAGTTGGCCTGTCCGACCTCCAGAACAACGGGCAGAAGCTGGTCCATCCCCCAGTCCTCACCGATGGAAAACAGGGCTTTTACAAAGAAGCGGTTGACCTCATCGTTCGAATAACCCAGGACGCCAGCGTGATAAGCATATGCAGCCATGCCGCGAATGCCGAAGAGGATCAGGGATTTTAAAGAACGGATATCCTCGTCCGCATTCCAGAGCTCAGACATTTCATAGTCTGTATTTTTCCCGCAGGGCGAACCACATGCCAGGCAGTCCGGGACAAGTCTTTCCTTCTCCGCATGAACTTCTTCGATCAGCGCCTTTAACGTCTCCTCATTGAAATTCACATTGGTAATTGTTGTAAAAAGCCCTTTAATAAGCAGCTTAAAGGTATTTTCTGTCGGCTCTGAACCGCCGGCGATTGATCTGGCAAGCCCGATCAGAGCACCGGTCAGTCTGTCCTGAAGGCCTGAAACGTCGGCAGTCTTCCCGCAGACGCCCGCTCTGCCCATGCATCCCGAGCCTCCCGCTGTCTGCTCACACTGAAAGCAGAACATCTTTTTTTCCATATAGGGTTTCCTCCAAAATTATCTTCCATGCCGCAAACAAGCGCATGCATCCGGCAAATGCTCCGATCAGATCAGGCAATCCAGATCGCATGAGCGGCACAAATGCGGTTTGGCTTTCTCAAAAAGACTTTTCTCCAAGAGGACTTTCCTCAAAAGAGCTTTCTCCAAGAGGACTTTCCTCAAAAGAGCTTTCTCCAAAAGACTTTTCTCCAAAACATTCGGAGAAAAGTCTTATCACTCTGCAGAGTTCAGCAAAGCTCTGACCATCCCGGGAATTCCGGCCAGATCCGCTTCCTCAGGATTCCACTGGCAGCGGATATTCTCTTCGACAACATTAAAGCCTGATTCTTTCAGCTTAGCCTGAAGGAGCTTCACACTCTCTCCGCTCCAGCCGTAGCAGCCAAAGGCAGCGGCTTTTTTATTTTTGAATTTGAGCTGCTTGAGGAACTCCAGCCAGCCCGCCACGGAGGACAGATAGCTGTTGCTCACAGTCGGAGAACCGACGGCGATGGCTTTGGATTTGAACACCTCTGTCATCACCTCATTCTTATCCGATTTTGCAATATTGAAGACCTTCACCACTGTATCCGGGCTCTGACGGTGAATCTCCTCCGCAATGCGGTGGGCGATCTTGGTGGTGCCTTCCCACATGGTATCGTATGCGATGGTCACCTGGTCCTCCTGATAGGCGCCTGCCCACTCGGCATACTTTTTGACGATCTGCAGGGGATCGTCACGCCAGATTGCGCCGTGGGAGGGAGCGATCATCTCAAAGGTCAGATTGAATCCTGTGATCTCCGCCAGCTTCTTTGTCAGGAACGGCGCGAAGGGATTAAGTATGTTGGCAAAATACTTCATCGCTTCTTTCCAGAGCAGGCACTGATCCGCCTTGTCGTTGAACAGCTCTTCCACCGCATAGTGCTGGCCGAAGGCGTCATTTGAGAAAAGGATGTTGTCGCCGGTCATGAATGTCGCCATGGAATCCGGCCAGTGCAGCATCTTCATCTCCACAAAAACCAGCTGCTTTCCGTTTCCGATATCCACACTGTCGCCGGTTTTGACCACATGGAAGTTCCAGCCGCGCTTTCCGTACTGTCCCTCGATGCTCTTTACCGCCTGGGCCGTGCAGTAGATCGGCGTCTCCGGAATCTGATCCATCAGAGCAGTCAGAGAGCCCGAATGATCGCACTCACCGTGGTTGGCTACGATAAAATCGATCTTCTTCAGGTCGATCTCTTTTTTCAGATTCTCAACAAAATCGAATCTGTGCGGCGTCCAAATCGTGTCGATGAGAACTGTCTTCTCCTCCTCGATCAGATAGGCGTTCTGACTGGACCCGTTCATGATGGAATAATCGTCACCGTGAAAGCTCTCCAGCTCCCAGTCAATATAGCCGATCCAGCTCACATTACCCTTTACATGTTTTCTCATGAGGACCTCCTGTAATTTTGATATTTATTCCAGCGTCAGCAGTAAAGCCATTTTGAATTTTTCCACAGCTTTGACCGAGTGCAGTCCCGCTTTGGCAAAGTGGAAATTCTCACCGGCCGCAATGGGATGTTCTTTTCCCTCATAGCCGATCACCGCCTGTCCGTCCAGGGCAAAGATCAGCGCCTCGCCGGGCGCGGCATGTTCGGAAAGTCCCGTTCCCTTGTCAAATGCCATGACCACAAATTTCATTTTGTCATTATGGACGACATCCATATTGACGATCCTGCCCTCCGCATAGGGAACAAGCTCCGCCAGTTTAAAAACCTCTCCTGCTTTGATCACATCATTCACTTTATCATCCCTCCTTATCGAAATTTCCGTGTAGATCGTACCTTCCTTTGTCCTCATTCCCACCGGCCTGTCGGCGTAAGTCAGCACCGCCTCACCCGCAGCAAGCCGCTTCTGATAACCGTCTGCGCCATACACTTCCAGACTTCCATCCGCCACAATCAGCAGCTTGCGGTAAGGAAAGATTTCGGCGCTGATATCAGTATTTTTTGCCAGTGAGAAATAGACGATATCGTTTTTACCGCTGTGAACTTCCTTTGATATCGTGCATCCGCTCACCGGCGCGTTATCTTTTACTATTGAAAAAACCTCTCCAACCTTCTCTTTCATTCGCTTTTACCTTCATGCGCTTATAGCATCGTTCTTTTGTACCATCATGCTTTTTTCATTACTGCTTTATTCCATTATTCGTTAATACCATCACGTTCGGAGCTTCTCACAAATCCTGCCCCCCGGCACCTTCCCTCTCCCGTTCTGGTTCAATTATATGATTTGCACATAAAAAATCTGTATCCCGGGATACAGATAAAAGATATTTTTGATGTATAATATGTTTATCATTTTTATAATATTCTTATTACTTTACAGAAAACATAATACTGCCCTCAAAAGACTGTCAGTAAGTCAGACAGCCAAAAGCCGTTCGGGAGGAGGCCCGCGATGGATTATTCCGTTCTTGAGAAAAGTTCTCTGTTTGCCCATATGACTGCCGCAGAGTTGAGAAAGATTTTGGAAGAAACGCCCCACCATATCCAATGCTATGACAAGGGCGAGACGATACTGCACCTTATGGAGCCCGCCGAAAAGATCGGCATCATCCTGGAAGGACGAGTGGAAGCACAGAAATCCTTTCCAAACGGAAGCCAGGTGAATGTCTCCGTGCGCGTGCCCGGCGACATGATCGGACCTGCCGCCGTATTTTCAAGAAATCAAAAATACCCCTGCGATATCGTCTCCCTGGAACCGGTCACGGTAATGATGTTCAAAAGAGACGATCTGCTGGGGCTTTTGCAAAAGGATGTAAAAATATTGGAAAATTTCACCAGAGAACTCGCGTCTGCCGCTTACATGCTGCAGCAGCGGCTGGAGCTCTTTTCCTACAACGGCATCGTGCAGAAAGCAGCCTTCTGGCTGCTGACAAGGGCCAGGCAGACAGGAAATGACAAGGTGCCTGTCCCCGGCTCCGTTTCCAAATGGGCCCTGCTCCTGAACGTCTCAAGACCCTCGCTCCACAGAGAATTGAAGCGGATGGAAGCAGACGGTATGATCTCCTACTCACCGCCTGTAATAAAAATACTTGACGCGAAAGCACTGCAAAACGTTTTGAGCCAGTGAAACAGGGGACGGTCTGCCTAAAACAGGGAACCGTCCCCTGGTCCACTCATTTCAGCTTTTCAACCCACTCATTTTCCTTAAAGCCCGTCAGTACAAACCCGTCACCGACCAAAAGGGGACGCTTAACAAGCATTCCGTCTGTCGCAAGAAGCGCCAGCTGCTCGTCCTCGCTCATATCCGGAAGCTTCTTTGAGAGCCCCATTTCCCTGTAAGGCATTCCGCTTGTGTTGAAGAAGCGCTTCAGCGGCAGGCCGCTCAATGCGTAGTATTCGCGCAGAGTCTGCTCATCCGGATGATTCTCCTTGATGTCGATCACCTCGTGCTCGATCCCCTTTTCAGTCAGCCATTTCAGGGCTTTCTTACAGGTTGTGCATCTGCTGTAGCAATAAACTTTAAGCATTTTCTTCCTCCTTATCTTTTTCCCGGAGCACGGCAGGCACGAAGACCCGCAAGCCGTCCCCATTTTCTTTATCAAATCTCCGTCAGACCGTCATGAATGCCTGTCCGCAATAACTCATGCCTGTTACTCACAATACTTATATATTTTGATTGTAAAAGTATATTGCTCAAAAAACAATAAGTTTATCCCCCGGCAAAGCTTCTGCAGCCTTGCCGGGGGATAAAGGGATGGAACATTACAGATACTTTCTGATGAGGTAGACCGGAGTGCAGCTCCATGCATGGCAGTAGCTGTTCACGATCGGAGATCCGTAGGGCGAGTAACCGGGCTGGTCGGGATCGAATGCCTCCCAGAAGGTGTCGGCGCCGAGGTCGATCATCTTTCCCCAGTATTCTTTCATGAGAGAGACGGCTTCCTCCTTAAGTCCCGCTTCAAAGAGGGCTTCGACAATGTGATGATACATATAAGGTGTCGCGATATTCCTCACGGGGAACAGGTCTCTGACCGCAGTCTGCATGATCTTTTTGTTCTCTTCATCGGTCATGACGTGGGCGAGGACCATCCAGACC
>DEPS01000205.1 GCA_002358875.1 Lachnospiraceae bacterium UBA3386
AGCATGTTGATGGCAATGAAGTCGCCGTCAAATCCGTCCATGACGACCTTGAATCCCATCTGGCGAAGGGAACCCGAGACCTCGCTGACCATCCCCGGGTTGTCACGATAGGCATTCTGCGCGATCTCCAGCTCCAGGAAACGGGGCGGGATGCGGTATTTTTTCAGCATTCCCTCAAAGAAAGGCGCCAGGTCCATGGCCATAATATCCGTCCTGGACAGATTGATGGAAATAGGGACAGGACGGACTCCCGCATCGATCCATCTGCGGATCGTCTGGCAGACCGCCTCCCATACATACATGTCAAGCTTGGTAATATAAGCGTTTTTTTCCAGTACGGGCACAAAAGAAGATGGCGGCAGAATACCCAGTGTCTCGTGGTTCCAGCGCACGAGTGCCTCCGCCCGAACGACCTTTCTGGTCGCGAGCTCCACCGCGGGCTGCAGGAAGAATGTGAATTCCCCTCTCTGCAGACCTGTGACGATCTGTGACATGAGGACCTGCTCGTTACTGAAGGTATCTGACTGCCCGGCACCGCCGTGTGACAGGGAGAAGCCCGGATTCTTTGGAAGCCGGTCCAGGCGTTCCAGAATGGACTTCATATTTTCGCTGGTCTTCTTGCGCTTCTGTACTTCGACGGTGGGAATGACAAGTTTATGGTAGGAGTCCATGAACAGGCCGTATTCTCTCATCATCACATTCCAGACGATCTGAGAAACCATATTGAAAATAATGGACAGAATAACACCGCAGATTGAGGTAAAGAAGGCCATCTCAATGCCCGAGATCAGCTGGTTGATACTGGCCAGAGCGGTCTCGATAGTAGTAAAGGTGATGGACCCGATACCCAGAACAAGGCCGATGAAGGTTCCGAGGATTCCAAGACCAGTCAGCGTTCCCGGAACCTGCTGCACAAGACCTCTCCAGGCCCTCAGCGCAAGATATTCCTCGCTGATATATTCCTCGATGTCTGTCAGATACTCTTCATTTTCCCGCTCCTCCTCAATAGCCCCTTTATAGAGACGGAACGCTTCATCCAGAGTCCGCACCCCGAAAATGTTTTCTGTCTTAAAAACGGCGATCCAGGGTTCAGTCGTCTGTACAGAAAGTGATTCCTCGATCTTTGCCCTGCAGCGGCGGAATCCCTGTACATACTGGATCGTGGGCATGAGACCGGCAAAATAGCCGATAACAAGGGTAAAGCACATCAGGCCCAGTATCGCTGTTGACAGCGTATCAGGCGCTATGGCAAACATGATCCCCGCCGGAGCAAGAAAAGCTACAGCTATACCCAAAAGAACATAACTTTTACGCCAGAATATTACCTTCATCCATTCCTCTTCAACTAAGTTTATAAACTTATATCCAATTTCTGTATCCAGACTATCCTGTTTTCAAAATTTCCATATACAATCTGAATTAAAACCTATTATGACAAAAAAATTCATTTGACATAATATCATGAACGATCGCACAATTCAACCATGGCTAAACTAATAGCATTTGATTGCAGGCTCGGGGAAACAGGAAGGATTCTTTTAAATTTGCCTTTTTTTTTATTATTCTGTATAATTCGTGCTGAAATGATACTCTTACAGATGGTTCGGCCGCTAAATCCGGTCGTTTTCCTGTACAGTCCAGCAGGCGCAAAGCATCACTTCAGCTTTTTGGCCTATACATAGTTCATCAGTGTTATTTAAGTACTGCCCGGAGCAGGGACAGCGTTTTTTTAACAGTAAGGAAAGGAAAGCAATATGGGCAAGACATCCAGGCGGCTGCCGGAGCTCTTCGGCAGCATGGTCTTTGATGAGGAAACAATGAAGGACAGGCTCTCACCGGCCTGCTATAAGGCATGGAAAAAATCTGTCTCCGACAGCACGCCTCTTGATCTCTCTACAGCCAACGAGATCGCGGAGGCGATGAAGCAGTGGGCCGTTGAGAAGGGAGCCACTCATTTTACACACTGGTTCCAGCCCATGACCGGGGTCACGGCGGAAAAGCATGACAGCTTTATCCTCCCGGCAGGGGGAGGAAAGGTCGTCATGGAATTTTCCGGCAAGGAGCTGGTCCGGGGAGAGCCGGATGCCTCGTCCTTCCCCTCCGGCGGTCTGCGGGCAACGTTCGAAGCGCGCGGCTACACGGCATGGGATCCCACTTCATTTGCCTTTATAAAGGAAAACTCCCTGTGCATCCCGACAATCTTCTGCTCCTATTCCGGACATGCTCTTGATAAAAAAACACCGCTTCTGCGTTCAATGGATGCAGTGAGCAAGGCGGCCGTCAGGATCCTGCGTCTCTTTGGAGACGATACGACAAAGCGGGTCATCGCTCAGGTAGGTCCGGAACAGGAATACTTTCTTCTGGACAAGGAGATGTATAAAAAACGCGAGGATCTGATCATGACCGGCCGCACCCTCTTTGGCGCCAAGCCTCCCCGCGGTCAGGAGCTAGAGGACCACTATTACGGGGCGATCCGTCCCCGGGTGCAGGCCTACATGCAGGATCTTGACAACGAGCTCTGGAAGCTGGGCGTTTTTTCAAAGACAAAGCACAATGAGGTCGCTCCCTCCCAGCATGAAATGGCACCGATCTACACGGACGCAAACATGGCATGTGACCAGAATCAGCTGACGATGGAGATCATGAAGAAGGTCGCCGACCGCCATGGTCTGGTCTGCCTCCTGCATGAAAAGCCCTTTGCCGGCGTCAACGGATCAGGCAAGCATGACAACTGGTCCCTTGGTACCGATACAGGTGAAAACCTTTTCAGGCCGGGATCCACCCCCAGAGAGAATGCCCAGTTCCTCCTGTTCCTTACGGCTTTTATCAAGGGCGTCGACGAGTATCAGGACATGCTCCGCGCCACTGTAGCGACTCCGGGCAATGACCACCGCCTGGGCGCACAGGAGGCTCCGCCCGCAGTGGTCTCCATCTTTCTTGGCCAGGAGCTGAGCGCCATTGTGGACGCGATCGTCAACGACATTGAGTACAAAAACGCAGGAAAGCGCACGCTCTCTATCGGCGTTGACGCCATGCCGCCCATCCCTCTCGACAACACAGACCGAAACCGTACGTCCCCCATGGCCTTTACCGGCAACAAGTTCGAATTCCGCATGGTGGGCTCTTCTCTTTCCATTTCCGGCCCCAACATCGTACTCAATACCATGATGGCTCAGGAACTGGGAGAATTCGCAAACGAACTGGAAAACTCTGCTGATTTCCACAGCACTCTGAATGCTCTGATAAAGCGGGAGCTGACAGCCCACCAGCGCATTATCTTCGATGGTAACGGCTATGATGAGGCATGGATCGAAGAGGCGAGAAGGCGCGGCCTTTCCAACAATATTTCTGCCGTGGATGCGCTTCCCGCTTATGTCACGGAAAAGAATATCCGCCTTTTCACGGATCACGCAATATACACCCGCGACGAGGTTTTTGCCCGCTACAACATCCATGTTGAGAACTACACTGCAACCATCACCATGGAAGCCAGGACCATGATCGATATGCTGCACAAAGAGATCCTGCCCGCTGTTTCCCGATACGGAACTTCGCTTTGTAAGGGGCTTGAGCGTAGAAAAGCCCTGAGCCTTCCCTCAAAATATGAAGAGGAAAATGCCCTCAACAATTGTCTTCTTTCGACCTGTCTGAGCGATGCCTGCGGAAAGCTTGAAAAAGACCTCCGCGAGGTGCCCGTAGATCCCGAAGACGCAATGCGCTACTGCCACACCGTTCTGGTTCCTGATATGAACGAGTGCCGCAGCTTTGCCGATGAGCTGGAGAAAATCACCGCCCGCGACGCCTGGCCAATCCCCGTCTACTCCGACCTCCTGTTCAGTGAGATCTGACCAGGCAGATAAATCCTGATTTTCACCGCCGGCAGCCTTGAAGAACAGGAAAGAAGGCTGCTCTGCCTGTACAGACCTGCAATAGTTGTCAGTCAAACTATTTTGCTTTTGAGATCTAAAAAAAAGAGACAGAGGACCATTACCGGTTCCTCTGCCTTTTTTTATAATTGAATTCTTTCGAACTCCTCTGTATACGTTTTTTCTGTTGTTTGGCCATGCAGGATCATAAGAGCCTTCCCCTCCCGGACTTCCACAGAAGCACGATGGCCTGCAGAAACTTCGTTGCTGACGCCCAGTGGAAAGGTGCTTGTAAGTACCGCATCAGACAGGGGATATTTCATCCCTTCAATTGTAACTCCCTTCACTTTTGGATCCAGCGCAAACAGCGAAAAAGTTCCTTCATATCCGTCAGGAATCAGGAGCTTTTCTCCTTCGAGAACTGTCACAAAGACATTTTTTCCGATGAGGACGCCGTCTGCCCCCTGGTCTTTCAGCCAGGCGAGAGTCTGAATATTGGCCACAGTATGGTCCAGTCTGCCGCCCAGAGCGCCGTAAAGCATGAATTTCCTGTATCCACGTTTTAAGCAGATGCGGGCTGCATAGATCGTATCCGTATCATCCTTTTCGACAGGCAGGCGCATTAGTTTCTCCGGATGTTCCCTTTCCAGCTTTTCCAGAAAGTCAAAATAAGCCTTACCAAGGGAGTCAAAATCCCCCAGAACCAGATCCGGCTCGATTTTCTGCGAGAGAAGCCTCTCAAGCCCTGCATCGACAGCAACGATAAAATCGCCGGGCTTCACAGAAATCGGTATAGACTCGTATTCGCCCGCACACATCAGTACAGCTCTCTTTTGTGTCATTTATTTCATTTCCATCGACCTGACAACTTCCATATTCTGCATGATATAGGTCGCAAGGGAAATAATTGTCAGAGCAAGAGCGATCCACATGGTGATCGCTGTGACGATCGATAATTTTTCAATATTAATGATCATCAGGATGATCATTATCATCTGGAATGTCGTCTTCCATTTACCCCAGTAGTTGGCAGCGATCACGATGCCGTGCTCAGTCGCGATCAGGCGGAAGCCGCTGATGATGAACTCCCTGGCTACAATGATCACGACGATCCAGGACGGGATCCTGTGCAGCTCGATCAGACAGATCATGCCTGAAATCGTGAGCACCTTGTCAGCGAGAGGATCCATGAACTTTCCGAAAGTCGTAACGAGATTATATTTTCTCGCGATCTTTCCATCGAGAAGGTCCGTCAGGGACGCCACGATAAAGAGCACGAGCGCAACCCATTTTAAGGATTCGTTCTCACCGGAAAGAAGCAGAAATGCCACAAAAAAAGGCACCAGCACTACTCTCAGAACAGTCAGTTTATTTGGCAGATTCATAGTTTATACCTCCCGTGGGCGCTTATATCCGCCCCTGGACCGACACACCTTACGGATCATACAGTTTTTTATTCCTGCAGTCGGCCGATCAGATCATACTGGTCAGATCCTGTGATCTTCACAGTAATAATGTCACCGCTTAATAATTCTCTTTCTGTCTCTACGAACAGCATTCCGTCAACGCCAGGCGCATCCATATATGTGCGGGCGGTATAGACATCCTCCCCGACGATCCTGCCCTCGATGATAGCATCCAGAACTTTGCCCTTCATGCGGCGCGCCTTTTTAAAGGCAATCTCCTGCTGGAGCAGCATCAGCTCCTTCTGCCGTTTCTTTTTCACTGGCGCAGGAACCTGAGGAGACATCTTTGCAGCAGGTGTGCCCTCTTCCCTTGAGTAGGCAAAAACACCAAGACGGTCGAACTTCATCTTTTTTACAAAGGACATCAGCTGGCGATGATCCTTTTCCACTTCACCGGGAAAACCACAGATCAGGGTCGTCCGTATGCAGATGTCCGGAATCTCCCTTCGCAGACAGGCGATCTTCTCCTCCAGCTCCTTTTTATTCGTCCGGCGGCCCATCCTGCGCAGGATATCGTCTGAGGCGTGCTGGATCGGCATATCAATATAATGCAGAACCTTTGGTTCATCCCGCATCACTTCAATCAGTTCAGGTGTGATCTCCTCAGGATAACAGTAGAGCAGCCTGATCCAGCGGATCCCCTCAATCTGTGAAAGTCCGCGCAAAAGCTCAGGCAGCTTCTTTTTCCCGTAAAGATCTGTACCGTAGAGTGTCGTCTCCTGCGCCACCAGGATCAATTCCCGCACTCCCTGATCTGCGAGCTCCCGCCCTGTCTTAAGGACCTTTTCCATGGGAATACTCCGGTAGGAACCGCGGATCGAGGGAATAACACAGTATGTGCAGTGTTTGCTGCAGCCTTCCGCGATACGCAGATAGCCAAATCCGTTCGTTGTAGTGAGGACGCGCTTTGCGTCTGTGCGCGGCATCCTGCGAAGGTCGTTCAAACGGACGATCAGGCCGTGGGATTCCTCCGGATCAGCACTTTCTTCTTCTGATGCTGATTGCTCAGAGGTTATCGACCTGAGTGTCTCTAAAAGAGTCTCCTGGGCAGTGGTGCCGATGACAGCGTCGACTTCGGGAATCTCCTGCCTGATCTGTTCACTGTAACGCTGCGCAAGACAGCCTGTGACAATCAGCGCGCGCAGCTGCCCCGCCGTACGACGCTTCCCAAGCTCAAGGATCGTCTCAATGCTTTCTTTTTTCGCATCATTGATAAAGCAGCAGGTATTGACGATGGCAGCCTCCGCCGACTCCTCGTCATCTGTGATCTCATAGCCGGCATCAACAAGATCGCCCAGCATCTCCTCAGTATCGACCAGATTTTTATCGCAGCCAAGGGAAACAAACAATACCTTCATTTATTTTTCTTCCCCGGAAACAAGGTCTTCATGATCCGAATCAGGGTCAACCTGTGCCTGTTCAGCCAAAGGACCTTCCTCTGAAGCTCCTTCAATCACGGCGGCTTCCGCAGAACCTTCTTCTGTTACTGATACTGCTTCCCCTGCTTCTGTTGAAAGCTCTTCCTGGCCGGCTGCCCCGTCAGGATTCCCCTTCTCCTGCGCAGCTTCCGCCGCAGGAACGACATACTCCTCTTCGATCTCGTCCTCTGCCAGTATCCTGATCTCCTCCTGGTTCAGTTCATCGATCGCGATCGCAAGGGGCTTTTCTCCCCTTGAGACCTTTACTAAAGGCTCATCCCCGTCCACGATCTGGCGGGCACGTTTTGCTGTTGCCATAACGATCGAATAACGGCTGTTGATGACCGGAGTCTCGCCTTCTTCGACATTTTTGTTGACTACCTTCATAAGATCCACATAAGACGGATGAATCATAGACTACCATTCCTTTCCAAATCAAAAATTAAT
>DEPS01000108.1 GCA_002358875.1 Lachnospiraceae bacterium UBA3386
GGATTTAATCCGCTGCGCCCGGCGTAAATCGCGCCCTGACGGTCGGTCATGATCACGTTTTTCAATCCCATTGCCATGAGCAGGCGGATGATCGCGATGCCTGCAGCTCCGGCGCCGGATGTGACGATCTTTACGTCCTCCAGTTTTTTGCCGACGACCTTTAACGCATTCATCAGACCGGCGAGCACGATCACAGCTGTTCCGTGCTGGTCATCGTGAAAGATGGGAATGTCGCAGCGCTCCTTGAGCTTTTTTTCGATCTCAAAGCAGCGGGGGGCGGAGATATCCTCCAGATTTACGCCGCCGAATGATCCGGCCAGAAGGGCAACGGTCTCGACGATCGTGTCCACATCCTTTGAGCGGATGCAGAGAGGCACTGCGTCCACGCCGCCAAAGGCCTTGAAGAGGACACATTTTCCTTCCATTACCGGCATTCCCGCCTCGGGGCCGATATCGCCAAGTCCCAGGACTGCCGTGCCATCCGTCACGACGGCAACAGTATTCCATCTGCGCGTATATTCATACGATTTATTGATATCCTTCTGGATCTCCAGGCAGGGCGCCGCGACGCCGGGTGTGTAGGCGATGCTCAGCGCTTCCGCTGAGTCCACGGTCACACGCAGCCCGGTCTCGATCTTACCCTTCCATTCACCATGCTTTTCCAGAGCCACTTTTGTGTAGTCCATATAACCTCCTGACAGCTGTTTATGTATATAAGATCCTGTCGCAGCCGGCTGCGACAGGGCCTGATCGGAAATAGTTTTATCACAGTAGCATAATTGGACAGATACCGCAAGTTTTATTCCGATGATGTTACAAAAATGGGTGTGCATGTGGAATGGAGCAGCTGGGAAAAATGAAAACAGCAGGGTCAAATCCTCCCGTGCGCTCAGGCTCAGAGTAGAGGATGAATCCGGAAATTTTTCGATCGAATCCAAAAAGCAGCATGTCACTCTGAAAGGATTTCCAGTTTTTTCAGGAAGCTGCGGAGGACTTCCTCTGTGTCCCCTTCCCACGAAGGAGTGCGGACTGTTTCCACGCAGACGGCGGCGGAGCCTGAGGAGACAAAGGCGGAAGCTCCTCCGGTGTAGGGGTTGGCATCATCCTCAATGGAATAGGTGAGGATATGGCAGTCCGACGGCGCCGCGGGATCCGTTCCGATCCCGGCAGTACTTTCCTCCTGGATGTCATAATTCTGCTGTGCGGCTGCGAGCCATCCGGCTGCCCGGGAGGCTGCGTCTTCCGCATCGGTCCCCTCATAGACGATCATATAGATCTGGGCGTCATAGAGCTTAGCTTCCTTGCCTTCGCTGTTGGTATAGTCAGTCGCTGTGCCTGCGGTCCAGGTGGCATAGAAATATCCGCTTGCCGTCAGGGCTTCGTTGTATTCATTCAGTACGAAACCATCGATCTCGGATGGAGCTGTCACGAAAGAGCCGACCGGAATCTGACCCTGCGCGTCCGACTGAGGGATTGCTTTCAGGGAGGTGTCGGCGGCAGAGGAGGATGAAGAACCTGCCCTGGAAGAGCAGCCGCTCAGCACAAATGCGAGGACCAGAAGCATAAGTGACAGACGGGGAGAAAAACGCATCTCAAAAATCTCCTTTAAAAAATGTGCAAAAATGTGTTAAAAAATGATTTCCGCGGAGCAAGGACTGTTCCGTGTTTTACCTTATTAGTAATGACGGGCAGCTTTCAGTTTCGAAAGCCGGATCACTGGTGCTTCAGCCCGGCGGCTGCGGTCAAGGCTTTCCAGAAGGCGTCGAGGTCTTCCGGATATCTGCAGGTCCTGTCGGTATAAAAACAGCGGCGCCCGACCTGGAGCCTGCCGAGGGCCAAAAGGTCTCCCTCGGCCGTGACCCCGGACAGATCCAGGGTGAGGTCAGAAAGGGGCACAACCTTGTTTTCCACTGTGTAGTCAGTCGGTTTGGGACAGCTTCCGTCCGCTTCTGCCAGGATCTGCCAGTCAAGCTGGACGGCGGCCGGATCCTCCATTAGAAAGATGTAGCTCTCGCAGTCGTTGATGTCCCCGGCAAGGGCAATCTCCGCCGCTGCGGCCGACTGCTGCGCTTCCGTCGTGGAGTCTTCTCCGGCCGAGAGGTATACATGGACGGAAACCTTCACCGTGCTGTCGTGATTGTAGTCTCCGGCATATGAGGCAAGCCCGTCCTCAAGGATCTGTACAGTCTCTGCGGAGAGCGGCTGTCTGCCGATATAAGCCGCCTGCAGGTCCGCCTTTTTTTCAAATATCCCGAGTATATTCCCGGCCCAGCGCACGAGAACGGCTGTGATGATCACGGCGGCGGCAAGATACCATTTGTAATAATAAAACCAGTTGCCGATCTTTTTTTTCATCCTTACCTCAATGCTGAAGCATTTTTCTAAAACTATACACTGCGCCGCATGCCGGTGCGGCATCCTGAGACGTTTTCGCGAAGGCGAAAGTTTTCGCGAAGGCGAAAACGGCGATGGGATCAGGCAGTTTGGACCGCATTTTTATTTTGAAACATGCAGGTAGCTCACCGGCGGGGAATCCTTTGTGGTACCGCCGGGGGCGTAGGAGACCGGAAGGCATGAGAGCTGGGGGCGGAAGCGGCTCTGGTCCTGAGTGACGAACTCGACGCAGACCTCCGCGATCTCCGGGACAGGCTGGACGATGGTGGAACAGGTGTATTCCTTGTATCCGAAGTGGCGGGTGCCGTCATAGCCGATGATCTGGACGTCTTCGGGGACGGAAAGCCCCATTTCCTGCAGCATGATCCTGACTTCGTGTGCCAGCTTGTCCGTCACGCAGAAGAGACCGTCATAATCCAGCTTTCCTTCATGGAAGTGTTCCAGAAGAAAATCACCGAAGACAGAGACGGGAACGCCGTCGTCGACCATTTTGATATCGTAAGGCAGATTTCGCAGAGCGCATCCGTTCTCGAACCCTGCCTTTCTTTTGTTGGGTTCGTTTTTGAGGCCGGATCCCTGGCGGAGAAAAGCGACTTTTGTACATCCCAGATCCGCCAGCTTCTCCGCGGCGATCTGTCCGCCCATAAAATTATCGGAGGAGACACAGGGAATGTTGGAGTCGAAGGACCGGTCGACGGAGACAAAGGGTACATCCGGAGGAATCTTCAGATCCGGGTTATATGTCAGGCCGATGATCCCGTCCACCTTATTCTGGTGGGCCATTTCCACATATTCCTGTTCCCTGCCCGGATCAAAATCACTGCAGCACAGAAGCATCCTGTAATTGTGCTGATAGAGGGACTTGTTCAGGTAAAATGCCAGAGACCCGTAGAAGGGATGGAATGTGCTGGGGAGAATGACGGCGATCGTATTTGTCCGGCTGGCCTTGAGCCCCTGTGCGTAGCTGTTTACGCGGTAATTGAGCCTGCGGATCGCCTCCTGGACTTTCCTTTCATAGTCCTCGCCGACGGGTTTTCCGTTGACGACCTTGGAAACAGTTCCCAGTGCCACGCCTGCTTCCCTGGCGACGTCTTTCATAGTGGGGTTTGTTCCTGTTTTCATATTGATACCTCTCCGACTTTGGCTGCGGCATGCCGCAGAATGATTCTAATGAAAATTATACGTGAAAGCTTGGCGGATGTCAATGGGGTAATTTCATGAAACGATTCACATTTGTCATAGTTCACAATTTCACGAAACCAATTTTGGTAAAAAGGTAAAAAAGAAAAAAGTGGTAAAAATCAGTCTTTACAAGCAGAAAAAAGCAGTGTTATAGTGAAAAACACAAGATGTATCGTTTCACGCGCGAAACTACAGCTGGTAACAAGTAATGAAAAGAGCTAAGGGTGCTCATGAACTGAGGGCTACCGCTGATTGTTCGAAAGGTCATGAAAAGTTTCACGAATATGATGAAAAATTACTCCGCTCTTTCACGTAAGTTCATGAACAGGAGGTCATCACTGAGAAAATGAGCAAAGTGAAAACAACCTCTGCGGCAGTGCCTGTCCCCGCAAAGCCTGCGAAGTCTCTGGGCGACAGCCTCCGCGATAACTGGCAGCTGTACGTGATGCTGCTGGTTCCGGTCCTTCTGACTGTGATCTATAAATATGTGCCCATGTACGGCATCCAGATCGCTTTCAGAGACTACAAGGCCAGCAGAGGGATCATGGGAAGCAGCTGGGTGGGACTGAAATGGTTTCAGAGGTTTTTCGGCTCGCCGAACTGCGTGCGGATGATCCGCAACACCTTCACCCTGAGTCTTTTCAGCCTGCTGTGGAGTTTCCCGATCCCGGTCATTTTGGCGCTGCTCCTGAACCAGCTCCGGTTCAAGAAGCTCAAGACAGCTGTCCAGACGATCCTTTATGCGCCCCACTTTATTTCGACCATGGTCGTCTGCGGTATGCTGCGCATCTTCCTGAGCCCGTCCGGAGGTCTCATCAACCTGATCGCGGGCACGCAGCTGGATTTCCTCTCCATGCCGGGAGCTTTCCGTACAATCTATATTGCGTCCGGAATCTGGCAGGACGCAGGCTGGGGCATCATCGTCTACATGGCGACCCTCGCCGGAATCGATTCCTCCCATTATGAGGCGGCAAAGATCGACGGCGCGTCCATGTTCCAGAGGATCCGCTACATCGATTTCCCGGAGCTTCTGCCCACCATCGTCCTGATGCTGATCATGGCGGCGGGCGGCCTGATGAATATCGGCTTCGAGAAGGTCTGGCTCCTGCAGACAGATCTGAACAAGGTCACCAGCGATGTGATCGCGGTTTACGTCTATCAGCAGGGTATCGAAAACGCAAAATACAGTTACGCGACAGCAGTTGGTCTCTTCAACACGGTAGTCAACATCGTTCTGCTGATCATAGTCAACAAGATCGCCAGCCGGATCTCGGAAGACGTAAGTTTTGTGTAAAGAAAGGAGGGGCGTATGGGAACCAAATCAAAAGCGGGGACGCCGGGCGGCCTGTCCGACCGGACCAGCGACATCATTCTCGTCGTGCTGAGTGTGGTCATAGCGTTTATCGTCGCCTATCCCCTGTACTACGTGCTGGTGGCGTCTGTCTCCAACCCGTATGACGTGTATGCGGGAAAAACCTTCCTGCTGCCCAGCGGTTTTACGCTGAAGGGCTACACATCGGTCTTTGCTGACAAAAACCTCTTCACCGGCTTTGTCAACAGCATCAAATACACGGTGATCGGAACTGTCTTCTCTGTCTCGATGCTGTATCTGGCGGCATATCCGCTGAGCGTACAGAACCTGCCGGGACGGAAATTTCTGAGCATCTTTTTCATTATCACAATGTACTTCAGCGGCGGCCTGATCCCTACTTACCTGGTTGTCAAACAGACAGGCCTGATCAACAACATGTGGGCCCTGTTCCTTCCCGGCGGCGTGGCGGTCGGAAACATGATCATCGTCCGCAACTTCTTTGAGAACAGTATCCCCAAATCACTGATCGAGGCGGCGGAGATCGACGGCGCCAGCAAATGGACCACATTCCTCAAGGTCGTCGTCCCGCTCAGCAAGCCGATCATGGCAGTCATGGTCGTCTACAGCATGGTCGCCTACTGGAACGACTGGTTTACGGCATTGATCTACCTTCCGGGACAGGAAAAGGCACCCCTTCCCCTGGTCCTGCGAAACGTCCTCATCAAGAGCTCCGTCGCAGCCAGCCAGGCCAGCACGATCTCGGGCGGTTACGCGGAACTGAACAAGCTGACAGAGATGATCAAATTTTCATCCATCATCGTCGCTGCGGCCCCCATGCTTGTCATCTTCCCCTTTGTTCAGAAGTACTTTGAAAAGGGTATGATGGCCGGCGCCGTTAAAGGGTAAATAAAGGAAAAAATTTCTGTAAACTGGGTATTGCTAAAAAACTAAGAGAGGATTAGTATGAATAAAACAGCGAGGAAAAGCCGAACGAACATCGTGCCTGCACGAATGTTCGAGAGGCCTTGACGAGCGTCACACATGAGCATGAAGAGATTTTTTGCGCAGAAAGCGCAAAAAAGATCGGGAATGCGAATGTGTGGAGCGCTGCGAGAGCAGCGAACCGCAAGCGGTTCGCGGGACGCGCGAAGCAGCGCGGGGTTTTATTCATACATGTTTGTGAACAGGAGGAAAAACAAACAGGTATGAAAAAGAAATCCATTAAGAGACTGTTCGCGGCAGCTGCCGCGGGCATGATGGCTGTCTCTCTCCTGGCCGGCTGCGGAGGCAGCGGTTCGGGCGGCAGCACAGGCAGCACAGCCGAGGCCAGCGATGACACAAGTCAGACTGATTTCAAGGTCCTGTCCGGAATGAGCGCTCTTTCGAGCGGTTATGACGACAATCCGGTCCTGAACGAGATGATGCAGAATGCCGGCATCAAGATCAACTGGGAGTGCATGAGCGATTCCCTTGCCGAGCAGGTCAATATCCGCATTGCGGGCGACGAGCTGCCGGACGCTTTCCAGGGAGTGGGCTTCTCCAACTATGAGCTCACAAACTACGGTGAGGACGGCACCTTCATCGATCTGACTCCCTATCTCACCGAAGAATATATGCCGAATCTGGCGAAGATCCTTGAGGAGCACCCCCAGATCCGCAGTGCCATCACCATGTCGGACGGCCGCATCTATGGTCTTCCCGCTGCAGAGCAGATGGGAACCGCTGCGATCGGTGCCGAGAAGGATTACAGTATTTTCTCCATTCCGCAGTTCGCCATGATCAACAAGAAGTGGCTGGACGAGCTTGGACTGGAGGTCCCCAAGACCCTGGATGAGCTGCACGCAGCACTCAAGGCCTTCAAGGACAATGACATGAGCCACAAGGTCTACGGCAATGATGCCGGTACGACCATCCCCATGTCCACAGGATTCAACCAGTGGTGCTGGGGCCAGAACATCTTCTTTGCGGGATTCGGCTTCACAGACTGGCCCAACGACGTCATCAGCGATATCGTTGTCAAGGACGGCAAGGTCGATTTTGTCTGCACGAGTGATAAATACCGCGAGGCGATGAATTATTTCCACAACTGGTACGCGGAAGGCCTGATGGATCAGGAGATGTTCTCCATGCAGGATACCCAGCTCATGGCAAAATGCCAGCAGGGCTATGTGGGCGTATCCACATGGTGGTACATCGAGGAACTCATGGGCGAATATGCCTCTGACTATGTTTTTCTGCCTGTCCTTGACGGTCCCGACGGCACCCACAATGTGACGATCCGCACAGGCGGCGGCACCAACAGCGGCCAGCTCAGCATCACAAATAAGTGCCAGAGCCCCGCCAACCTTCTGAAGTTCTACGACCAGTGGTACATTCCGGAAAACACCATGCAGCTTCAGTACGGCCCCAAGGATGTCTTCTTCACGGGCCAGGATGAGAACGGCCTGTGGCTGTCCATCACCGAGGAAGAAGCGCAGGCGAAGTTCGGGAAAGGCGCCGGCGAGCTCAAGAGCGCGAACGAAGTGGCAGGTCCCAAGCTCATCCTCAGCGATTACTATCAGACGACCTTCAAGATGGAAGCCCGCGCCATCGAGCGTCTGACAGATCTCAACGATTTCTGGATGCCTTACGTGACCGACGATTCCACATATCCCATCGATGCCGTGTACACGCCCGATGAGCTCGAGACCATTGATATGTACAAGACCGACTTTGAGAACACTATCTCCGAAAACGAGGGCAAGTGGCTTAAGGACGGCGGCCCCACAGATGCTGAGTGGGAGGCCTTCAAGGCAACACTCACCGACAGCTGCGGTCTCGAGGATCTTCGTGAAGTCTACCAGGCGGCCTATGACCGCTACATGGAGGCGGAAAAGTAAATCGCGAAAAAGTGCTAAAGCGTGCAGTTTTCTATAAGTTACCGGCGGACCAAAAGTCCGGACATATATTTATGCCGGGGGCAGAAGGCGGTTTTGACAAACCCTGGTACAGCCTCAGACCTGATGATCCCGGCATCATAAAGTCCAGTCTGAAAATTAAGAAATATAAGGGAAATGCTGCGCAGCGGATGGGCTGAAAAGCCCGGGGCTGCGCAGCAAAACAAGAGACGCTCTCCGGATTTTCACAGCCTGAAATGTTTTGAGAATTTGGCTGCAGGGATCCTGAGGCGAAGGGCGCAGAGCGGTGCGTGCGCGGGAAAAAGGAAAAGTGCGTGCGGAAAAAGAAAAAGTTCGTACGCAGGAAAAAGGAATAGAACAAGAACAAGGAAAGAAAAAACAATAACTTTAGGAATGCAGGAGGATCTTATGTCAAGCCAGGAACTTGAAAGAGCACGCAGTTATGAGGAAGAAAGGGAAAAGAGAATTCTGGCGGAGGACCGCCCTGCATTCCATTTGTCTGCGCGTGTGGGCTGGATGAATGACCCGAACGGTTTTTCACGTTATAAGGATCAGTACCATCTGTTTTATCAGTACCATCCTTATGACTCCCATTGGGGCCCCATGCACTGGGGACACGCAGTCAGCAAAGATCTCCTGCACTGGGAGTATCTGCCCGCGGCGATCGCACCGGATATGCCCTATGACCGGGAAGGCTGTTTTTCCGGCGGAGCCATGGAGCTTGCGGACGGCCGTCAGATGCTTATGTATACCGGCGTCAGCAGGGAGATCGGAGAAAACGGGGATCCCTGCGATGTGCAGACCCAGTGCGTCGCCTTTGGTGACGGCGTGGATTATGAAAAATATTCCGGCAACCCGGTTTTGACTATCGAAGACCTTCCGGAAGGTGCTGACAAGACTGAATTCCGTGATCCCCGAATCTGGCAGGAGGAAGACGGAACCTTCTGTGCCGCAGTGGTGAACTACTCAAAGCTGCAGCACAAGGTGCCTGTCCATGATCGTCTGAGCGACAATTCGGACGGACTCCTCGCCTCCACTCGGATCCACGAGGAGGAGGAAGGCGGTCAGATCCTGCTCTTTAAAAGTCCTGACGGTCTTCACTGGAGATTTGACAGAAAGATTGCTGTGAACGGTTACCGTATCGGCAGGATGTGGGAGTGCCCGGACCTGTTTTCCCTTGACGGAAAGGATGTCATCCTTGCCAGTGCAATGGACATGCTTCCGCAGGGGCTGGAGTACCACAACGGGAACGGTGCCTTCTGCCTGATCGGACACAAGGATCCGGCTACCGGTGATTTTATACCCGAGCATGACCAGGCTGTCGATTACGGCATCGATTTTTATGCGGAGCAGACCGTCCTTGCCCCGGATGGACGGCGTATCATGATCGCCTGGATGCAGAACTGGGATACCTGCAGCCTGCACACCAAGAGCATTCCCTGGTTTGGCCAGATGACCATCCCGAGAGAGCTGTCAGTGCGGGACGGCCGCCTTTTCCAGCGCCCCATCAG
>DEPS01000021.1:0-2417 GCA_002358875.1 Lachnospiraceae bacterium UBA3386
ACATTTTTTGACTAACACCAATACAATACGTAAAAATACATTTTCTTTGAAACTGCTCAGAAATCTAAGATTTCTGAGCAGTTTCTCAATCGCTATCCCGTCTTCCGGCTATTTTTTTCAGAAATTCTTTGGCTTCCGCCGCGCCGCCGCAGGAGCGGAAGCTGTCTGATATCTTTTCCGCGTTCTTTTTGTAATCAGGAACTGTTAAAACCTGTCTCAGGCAGTCCAGAATGTCATCTTCAGAGATCGATCTCAACCGGATGCCCGCGCCAAGCTCTTCGGTTCTGCCTGCCACCGCGCCCTGGTCAGGTGTCTGCGGGAACAGCACAAGAGGGACCCTGAAATATAATCCCTCTGACGCGGAATTCATGCCGCAGTGAGTGATGAAAGCGTCGGCGATCGACAGTACTGCCATCTGGTCGACTGATTCATGTATCTGGATATTAGCAGGAAGATGGTCAAATCGCTCCGTGTTTGTTCCCATGGAGATAATGACCTGCCAGTCCGTCTTTGCCAGCGCATGAATGCAGCTACGAAAAAACTCCCTGTGGCCGGCAGAAGTCAGTTCCTTCACCAGTCCCAGTGTAGGATTGGTATGCCCGTGAGCCGGAATACAGAACCATGCGATTTTCATAGTTTACTCCGTCTTTTCTTTCGTAATAAAAACTGCCATGAAAACGCTGTCACAATCTGTCCTTTCTCCACAACAGCAGCGATGCAGGAATCGCTCTATTTAAATTTTGTAAATTCCTGTATCGCATTCAAATCATTCTAATGTTTCCACTCTTACTGTGTCTGTTATTGCTTCCCGGAACATTGTCGTAAAGCCCGGATCGTATAGCTTAGACCGCGCGTAACCGCTCTGGCGCACGGCTTGTCCGACAATGATCAGGGCTGTTTTTGTGATCCTGTTGGCGGCAGCCGTCTGCGCGAGTGTCGACACGCTGCAGATAAATACCTTCTCATCCGGCCAGGTCGCCTTATAGACAATGGCAGCGGGCGTGTCAGGGGCATAGCCGCCCTGGATCAGGCGCCTGGCCAGCTCCTCCAGCATGCCGGTGCTGAGAAAGATGACCATGGTCGCCCCGTGGGACGCAAAGGATTCGATCGATTCCCGGGAAGGAACCGGCGTCCGGCCGGCCATCCGCGTGATCACGACGCTCTGTGAAATGTCAGGAAGCGTATATTCCATATTCAGCATAGATGCCGCTCCGCAAAAAGAGCTGACCCCCGGGACAGAGTCAAAAGAGATTCCGGACTCCTCCAGAAGATCCATCTGCTCACGCACCGCCCCGTAAAGGCAGGGATCCCCGGTATGCAGGCGGACAGTCACAAGCCCCTCCGATTCAGCTTTCCTAATCTCTGCGACCACTTCTTCCAGGGTCATGCGGGAACTGTCAAAGATCCTGCACGATTCTTTTTTATTATCCAGAAGAGCGGGATTTACCAGGGAGCCGGCGTAGATGATCACATCCGCCTCCTGCAGAAGACGCTGTCCCCGCACTGTAATGAGATCCGGCGCTCCCGGACCGGCTCCGACAAAATGAACCATATCTCTTTTTTGCCTCTTTTATCCCTAAGATTTTTTTGTTACTCTTCACGAGGTACCGAACTCGTGGCATTTTTTGTGCATTCTTAGCGAAAACCCGGGGTCAGCCATTTTTATGAGAGCCATTTTTATGAAAGCCTGAAGAGTTACCGGTATTGTAAAAAGAGTATAACAACAGTCTATTCAACTCATAAAAAATCTGACGACCTACGATCCGGACTTCATCCCGTATTTTTCCAGATCCACCTTTCCGTCCACGACTTCGATCCCGTCCGCCATGAGGAGCTCCGCCTGCCGGCCTTTGCCGCCAAAAGCAAATTCTCCGGAGAGTTCTCCTTTGGAATTTACGACGCGGTAGCAGGGGATCCCTTCAGGATCGGGATTTTTATGAAGCGCGTTGCCGACCGCTCTGGCCATTTTCCTGTCTCCTGCCATCTCCGCGATCTGGCCGTAAGTAGCTACTTTTCCTCTCGGGATCTGTCTGACAGCCCTGTAGATCCGTTTCGACGGGCTGTCTGTCACAAGATCATAGCTCTCCGCGATCATGCGCTCAATGTCCTGACGTAGAATGCTGCCGTCCAGAATGATGGTATTCCAGTGATCCTTGTTCTGATGCCAGCCCGGGATCACGGAGGCATAGGATTTTCTCCAGAAATCCCTCCAGGCCGGATCGACCTTGACGTTCAGATTGATATATCCGTCTCTCTCATAGGTCCACAAAAACGCTTTGCGGCTGCCCTCCACCCGGACAAGCTGCCAGTTATCATCATGAAAAGGCGCCTCCCTGTATGTGCCGGGAAAGGACAGGCCGTACTCCAGGGCTTCTTCCCTTGTCCTCATATAATCTCCTGTTTTTTCAGTTTTCGCA
>DEPS01000021.1:2595-15384 GCA_002358875.1 Lachnospiraceae bacterium UBA3386
GGCCTCTTCGATCACTTCCGATGCCAGAAAGCGGGCAGTGTGCCAGTCAATATCATTTTTATACAATATTCCGGCGATAAAAGGCCTGCCCTCCCGCTGCAGTTTCCGGTATACAGGGATTCCTGTTCCTCCGGAGGAAAGCACGAAAACATCCGGTTTCCCCTTTTGGGGAGCAAGCTCTACACTGCCTGTAAGGGAATCAAAAAAGCCCGCGAGGCTGCTTTCATTTATAAGTCCGTACAACTCCCGGATCACATCTTCTGTGAGAACATCCTCCGGCGCGCCGCAGGCTAAGATCTCTTCTCCGCCCACACAGATCACGCGGTCCGATATCTTCATGGCAAGATCGATCTCGTGAAGCGACATCACAACTGTGATTCCCTGTTTCTTTGCCATGCTGCGCAGAATTGATAAAAGCTCCAGCTTATGGCGGATATCCAGATAGGAAGTCGGTTCATCCAGAATTATGATCTCGGGCTCCTGGCAAATGGCTCGTGCAAGCAGGACTCTCTGCCTTTCTCCGTCGCTGACCGCGTCAAAGGGTCTGTCCGCAAAGGACTGCGCATGGACGCAGGCAAGCGCCTTTTCCACAAGGGCTTCATCCTCCTCGGACAATATACCCAGGCGTCCTGTATAAGGATAGCGGCCCATGGAAGCAATATCGCGGCAGGTCATGAGCTCAGGCTGCATCTGTCCTGTCAGCATTACCGCCATTTTTTTTGCAAGCTCCGAAGGAATATACCCTTCCAGCCCGTGGCCTTCCAGCTCAACCCTGCCTGCAACAGGCGCAAGCTGTTTCGCAATGCTTTTTAAGATCGTGGACTTGCCGGAACCGTTCGGCCCCACAAGCGTCACGATCTCCCCCCGCCGGACGCCGATCTCTATATTTTTTATAAGAGCTCTGCCGTTATAGCCGACGGCAAGGTTCTTCAGGCTCAGATAGTCCATGTTGCTCCAATATTCGCTTATTCCGTTCTGGTGATGTTATCCCTGTTACCTGGAAAAAACAGCCCCACAGGTCGAAAATAACATTTTCAGCTTTTCTTCGTTTTTTTTACCAGCATGTATATGACTACCGGGGCACCCAGAAATGAGGTCACAGTGCTGATATTGAGTTCTGTCGGAGCAAAAGCCATCCGTGCCAGCAGGTCGCTGAACATGCAGAAAGCCGCGCCGCCCAGAAATGCCGCGGGAATCACAATGACAGGCCTGGATGTGCCCAGCATCCTGCGCACCATAAAAGGAACAGCGATTCCGACAAAGGACACAGGCCCCGCAAAGGCCGCCACGCAGGCGGACAAAATTCCTGACAGCAGGATAAGCTCCATCCGGAAGATCCTGATATTCACCCCCATGCTCCGGGCATATGCTTCCCCCATCTGGTATGCGGCCATGGGTTTTGAAAGAAAAAAGACGCATCCCGCCGCGGTACAGGTGATCAGGGCCGCCGTTCCTGCCGTCTGCCAGTCAGCTCCTGAAAAGCTGCCCTGTGACCAGCCATGCAGATTTACGATATCTGCATCCTCCGCGAAAGTGACCAGAAACTCTGTCACTGCGCTGCAGATATAGCCGATCATGATGCCCGCGACCAAAAGCCCCGCCATCTGGCGCACTGATCGCGAGACGATGAGGATAAAGGATGTCGAGAGCATGGCTCCGATAAAGGCAGCCAAAATCAGCGTCCAGGAGGAGACCGCGCCGAACCGCCCGATCATAAAAATCATGGCAGATGCAACACACATTTTTGCTCCCGAGGAAATGCCCAGCACAAAAGGTCCGGCGATGGGATTGCCGAAAAATGTCTGCAGCAAAAAACCCGAAAGCGCCAGAGCCCCTCCCAACACCGCAGCCGTAACGATCCTGGGCATGCGGATCTTCCAGATTATACTGACCTCGCTTTCCTCTCCCATCCGGGTAAACAGGATACGCAGGATCCTTGCCGCGGGTATATGGACGCTCCCCGTGTTAATATTAATAATGATGATCAGAAATATCGCAGCCGCAAGCGACGCAAATACAGCTGTATACCGAAGCCTCCGCGCCGCTTTCACCCTCGCATACTCCATTAATTCATCTCTCCAGTTGATTTTCTCTTATGAAAAACATCTAAAAATTATATAAGTGCGTTTAACATCTCTAAAAAAGATTGGGGCGCCCTGACATCTCGTAAAAATCAGGGTTCATTTAAAAAGCTTACTTCCTTTACCACTTTCAGCGGCTCTCTCTCCTCCCCAAACTCAAGCAGCCATCCGCAGCCGCACGGCGTCTGCCATGCGTAATAATCCCTGACCGGACGGCCCCATTTTTCCAGAACCGCCATCTGCGTGCCCCCGTGTGCCACGATTACCAGGTTTTTTCTTTTAAGATCGCTTTTGTCCAAAGTCTCTTTTCTCAATATCTCCCGGAAAGCCCCGCAGACACGTCCGGAAAAGGAAACCCGGTCCTCTCCGCCGGGACAGCGCCCAAGACATCCGCCGTCAACCCACGCGCGATACCGGGGATCCTTTTCCATTTCCCACCAGCCTCTGCCTTCAAAAGCGCCAAAATCCATCTCCCTGAGATCAGGCACAAGTATCTGGTCTGCCCCGGGGAAAAGGATCGATGCAGTCTGCCTGGCCCGAAGAGCCGGCGAAACATACAGGTGGCCAGGAAATGTCTCCAAACCATGGACTTCTCCAAATTCCGGGTATAGATCCTCTGCCCGGCTCAGCATTGAGCGTCCCTTCGTGGAAAGCCCCTCATCAACACTTCCCTGATAACGCTTTTCTTCCCCAAGACGTGTGAGGCCATGTCTTATGAGCCAGATTTTTATTGACAAAGCGGCCACTCCCCCTTCAAAACCTGCGGCAGACCGCAGCAGACTCTGATCACGACATCCGCCCTTGCGGCAAGAAGACAGGCGAGCCGTCCAGCCGCCTCGCGCGCCGCCCGCTCCCCTGGGTCTGCAGGGACGATACCTCCCCCCACCTCCGCAGCGATGACTATCTTTTTCTTAGCGAGACTGTCCGCAAGCGCCCTTAGCTCTTCGAAATCGGTGATTACCGTGTTTTTTTCAAAATCTTCCGACGAACATGTCTGCTCTTTCTCAACAGGGAATTCCGCCACAGAAGTCTGCTCCAGGGCGTCAGATCCTTCCGACGACACTGAATGCACGCTTACATCAGGATCTCCCGGCTTTAGGGCTTGATCCTGAGCTTTACTGTTTTCAGGCAGCAGCACCCTCTTCTGGACATCCCAGACAGCACAGGCGGCAAAAGCTTCCTCGTCCATTTTCAGAGCGTTTCTGATGTATTCTCTTTTGCCCGCAAACATGGGTCCGGTCACAAAAATCAAGATTTTCCCCCCTGAATAAATCTTTTTAAAAAATCGCCCTGCCAGCTTCCTTCAACAGGCGCCGCAAAACATACAGGAAGCATACATTATAAAGCCTTGTTCCAGACATGAAAAAGCTGACCTGCCGGCCCTTTTAATACCCTTCAGCATTTTCCCTTTAAAACGTTGGGGATTCCGCAGACAAGTTCGACAACAAGGTCTGCGCGCCGGGCGATCTCCCGGTTGAGAATGGCGAGATTTTTCATAAAAGAAAGCGTCTCCCCCTCATATCGGCTGCCGCCGGAAAATACTTCATTCGTGACAATGATCAGATTTGTGCATTTATCTTCCAGACAGCTGATCCCCAGACGCACAGCGTCCATTGCATTGTTTTCTGTCTTTGCTGCCACGCCCTCAGGGCTGAACATCTCATTTGCAAGCAGATTGGAAAGATCCTCGACAAGGACATCCGCACCCGGCGGAAGCTGAGCACCGGCCAGATCCCTATACCGCTCAATAGTCTTAAAACCGAAGGCCTCGCGCTGAGCCCTGTGTTTCATGATTCGTGCGCGGCCCTCCTCCCCGAACGGCTCCATGGTGGCAATATAATATATGCCTGCGCCCGCTTCTGCTTTCTCAGCCGCCAGTTTTTCCGCGAAAGCGCTTTTTCCGCTCCCGGATCCTCCGATAATAAGTGCAAGCATCTCTTTTAACCGTTCAGGATCTGTATCTGGCAGGAGCGCATCGTCTCCAGGGCCGCCAGATGTTTTTCCGGCGTAACACCGGCGCAGCAGGAAGCATCGACCGAGATCTTCACTTCCGGCATCATGGCTTTGATCAGCAGGGCATTGGAGACGACGCAGATATCCGTGCAGAGTCCGACCAGCTCGATCTCGATCTCCTCTTTCTCTGACATTTCTTTCAGATCCGCAGCCAGTGCGGTGCTGCCGAAGGTCGGCTTCTCATAGATTTTTGCTCCGGTCAGAAGAGCAGCGATATCCGAACGGATCTGCCAGCCTTCCGAACCCCTGATGCAGTGGGGAACAGGAAGGTACTTTCCTTCCTGCGTCTGCATATAATTTTCTTCATGAGTATCCATGGTCGCGATCACATTTTCCGCCGGAAAGGACCGGATCTTTTCTTTTACTGCCTCAACGATCGCTTCAGCCTCTTTTGTCCCCAGCGCCGCGTCGATAAAATCATTCTGCATATCAATGACGATCAACAGTTTTCTCATTTTTCTCTTCCTCCAAAACGGTTCGCTTATTCTTCCTGTTTCTGGTATTATCATATTCTTTTATCCTGAACAGCTTATTATTTCATGCAAAAAACAAACTGATGCAGGTGGACCTTACTTTTCCCTTCGGTAGGCAAGATCGATCTCCGTCTCCTGATCCCCGCGCGGTATCTCGCGCAAAAAGCGGATCACAAAAGGGATGCAGACCCCTGCCGTAAATATGTCTGACCACATCTGTGCGCTCTGAATGCCAAAAATACCGAAAAAGCGCGGAAGAACGATAAGAAGCGGAATGTAAAAGAGACCGCTGCGAAGGGTTGCAAGAAACGATGCCTCCCTGCTTCGTCCAACCGCCTGAAACATCATGTTCGAGGTCACGCTGAAGGGCTGAAAAAAGGCTGCCACACACTGAAATCGAAGGGCGAGGGCGCCGACTTCCACAACGGCGGGGTCATCGCGGAAGATCCTGACGACCGCATCAGGCGCGATCATTCCTGAAATGCCAAGAGCACCCAGGATCACCGTTCCGAGCCGGAAGGTAAAGAAAAAAGCTTCCCTCAGCCTCGCAAATTTTGATGCGCCAAAGTTAAAGGCGCATACCGGCTGAAAGCCCTGACCGATGCCGATCATTGCCGAACCTATAAACATAGTGATCCGTCCTACGATCGACATGGCCGCGATCGCCGCATCTCCGTAAGGCATGGCGCAATTGTTGAGCGTCATTGTCGAGATACTGCTCATCATCTGCCGGATCAGGCTGGGAAAACCGACCTGCAGAATCTGCATAAGGTCTTTGGGATCTCTGGAAATACTGCGAACGGAGAAACGTGTAATGGTCCTGTGGGACAGAAACATATACAGCAGAATGCAGAAACTGATCGTCTGGGAGATCGCCGTGGAAAGTCCCGCTCCGTCTATTCCCAGCCCCAGTCCGAACATGAGGATAGGATCGCCGATCATATTCAATACCCCTCCTGAAACCAGGCCGACCATTGCCAGAGCCGCCTTGCCCTCATAGCGCATGACATTGTTTAAGACACAGCTGCACATCAGGGCAGGCCCGGACAGCAGTATATAGAACCCGTAGTTTTTGGAAAAAGGAAGGATCGTGTCCGTGCTTCCCAGAAGGCGCATCAGGGGTGTGAGCAGAAGCAGGCAGAATGCGGACAGGAGGATCCCGAACCCCAGCGCAGCAAAAAAAGCCGTGGACAGCAGACTGTCCGCTTTTTCTCTCTCCCCCCGGCCCAGATGGACACTGAGCAGGCTCCCTGACCCGTGTCCCAGCATAAAACCGAATGCCTGTATGATAGACTGCAGCCCCAGAACGATTCCGATCGCGGCGCTCGCGCTGGTCCCCAGCTTTCCGACAAAATAGGCATCCACCAGATTGTAGATCATTGTGACCATCATACTGATCACGGTCGGAACTGCAAGTGTCGGGATCAGCTTCCTGACCGGAGTCAGGACCATTTTCTCATATTGTCGCCGTTCTTTTGCTCTCATTTATGTCCGGCCCCCCTCGTCTATTATGCTTTTGAAAAAAGCGGGATTTTCAGCACAGCAGATATCAAAGGCTGTAAAGGATCGCATTGCAGATCACAGCAGATATCAGAGGCTGTACAGGATCGCATTGCAGATCACAGCAGATATCAAAGGCTGTAAAGAATCGCATTGCAAATCACAGCAGATATCAGAGGCTGTACAGGATCGCATTGCAGATCGCGGCGGCCACATTGCTGCCGCCCTTTCTGCCGCGGTTACATATATAGGGTATTCCCGTATCCATGATCCTTTCCTTTGCCTGCACGACATTCACAAATCCGACCGGAACCGCGATCACCATTTCGGGCCGGTATCCGCATCGTATTTCTTCTTCAAGTGCAAGCAGAGCGGTCGGAGCGTTTCCTACTGCAAAAATCAGCTGTACGCCCTCTCTTTGCGCCTCATGGACCGCCTTTTTTACTGCCGCGGCGGACCGGGTCGTTCCCCCCCGTCTTGCCGCCTCCGCGACATCCTCATCTGCAATATAGCAGTGGGCTTTTCCGCCAAACCGGGCCAGGCGGCGCTTATTGATCCCTGAAAGTGCCATGGTCGTGTCCGTGACAATATGCGCCCCCCGCAGAATCGAGTCTTCTGCTTTTTTCAGTACATGCTCACTGAAAACCATAGTATCCAGATAATCGAAATCCGCCGTTGTATGGATCACACGCAAAAGCACATGTTTTTTGTCCTCCGGAATCTCCCGGCCCATCTCCTTCAGCTCTCTCTCTATAATTGAAAAGCTTGTCTTTTCAATATCCGCCGGGAGTACATGTTCCAGCTGCATATGTTGTTTTCCCTCCTGCCGGAATCACTGTCTCACTCGTTACTGTTTTTCCCCCTCCTGAGGGCATAAACATTAACTCTCGCTCATCTCCGGCGGTTTTTCGGGCCGGATTTTCTGAAATACGGACAGTTCCTGACTGGATGTTTACATGCAGACTATTTCCTTCAGAGCCTGCAAAAAAACATCATTTTCCTCCGGCCGCTTTATGGCAGCGCGGTAATAACCCTGTCCAAGCCCGGGATAATTGCTGCAGTCGCGGATCAGGATCCCCTTTTCCAGAAGCGCCGAGGCCAGTGCCGGATGCTCCGCGCCCAAATCTCCACTGTCAGCCATCTTCCCGAGTCCTTTTACAGGATCTACAGAAAAAAATATAAAATTCGCTTCTCCTAAAAAGACAGTAAAGCCCATTGACTCAAGTGCCCATGTCATTCTCAGCCTTTCCGAACAGATCAGTTCCCGGGCTTTCTCCATATAGGGTCCCGCTTCTTCCAGAGCAGCCAGTCCCACCGACTGCGCCAGTCCCGAAACGTTCCATTCCGGCTGTTTTTCGTGGATCCTGCGAAGCAGTTCCCTGTCCTTAGCCATCAGATATCCCAGGCGGATGCCAGGCATTGCAAAACGCTTTGTAAATGCGTCCAGGACCAGCAGCCTGCTGCAGCCGGTATTGCTGTCCTCTCCTGCCAGAAATCTGTGCATGGTCCGCCGCTGTTCATCCCGGGCAAACCCCAGAAAGCACTCATCCACCATCAGCCAGATCTTTTTCTCCTCGCAGGTCTTTGCAATCTTTTCCAAAAGTGAAGGATCGATCAGGTTTCCCACCGGATTGGCGGGCGAACAGAGGATGACCATTTCCTCTCCCTCTGCTTCTTTTATTCTTCCCGGTCTTTCCAGCTCCTCCAGAAACCTTTCTGTCAAAGCAAAGTTTTCTTCCCGGCGCAGCATGTGATAGCTGATCTTTGCCCCGCAGTTCTCAGCCGCCCTGCGATAACCTGAAAAAGACGGCGCAGTCAGGACGACCCGGTTCGGCCGAATCGTCCTCAGCGCTGTCTCGATCAGTTCGGAAGCTCCGTTTCCGCACAGGATTTTCTCAGACGGAAGTCCCGTAAAGACTGCCAGAGCCTGCCGGAGCCTTGAACATTCCTGGTCAGGATACCTTTCCAGTATCTCCCGGGATCCGGCCAGCCGCCGCAAGACCGCTTGCGGGAGGCCGAGCGGATTAATATTGATCGAAAAATCGTACAAAATATGCTTATTTCCGTATATCTCTCCGCCATGGAGCATATAATTCATTCACCTCTATAAAAGCAACACCAGCCACAGGCCGGTGCTGCCGTCTGCCGGCCAGCTTTTTTTAGAAGCCTGACCGGCATATCATCAGGAAAACCGGCATACAGACTGCAGGCCGGGTTTACTGCGCGGTGAAAATCACTGCGCAAAAGCCTGCCTTCTCTCAATTTCCTCAATCACCAGCACATCAGCAGGAAGCCAGTTCACCTGGCGCAGATCGCTCAGCGGCAGCCACTTCGCCGCCTCATGTTCCAGGAGCCTCAGTTCGCCCTCTATGATCCTGCACCAGAAGCAGTCCATTACAAGGTGAAACTCGGGATAATCATATTCCACTCTTGTCAGAAATGACTCTACCGATATTTCCGTGTCCAGCTCCTCCCTGATCTCACGGGCCAGGGCTTTTTGCGGCGTCTCGCCGGCTTTCACTTTTCCTCCGGGAAATTCCCACCAGTCCTTATATTCCCCGTATCCTCTCTGCGTGGCAAAGACCAGATCGTCCCTTCGGATCAGTGCAGCCACTACCTTAATTTGTTTTCTTTCCATATTCATTTTTTATCATTCAACAGCAGCGGGATCGGATACCCTGACCTTATGGTCATACCATTTTCCCTTTGTACCTACCAGAGCACAGTCAAATTCCTCGCCGATGGCGGGAACGGGAATGTCAAAGCCATTTACAGTCTCTTTTGTTCCGTCGCTGTAGGTCACTTCATCCTCGGAAGGCATGAGAAGCTCCGCTCCCTCCTTCTGAGCATCTTCGGCAGTACCGACAAAGAGGTTGACGATATTTTTAGATGTCAGGCTGACATGGATGGTCATCTTTCCGTCCTTTACGGTCAGAATGCCTTTGCCGTCCTTTGCCTCATTAACATGGAACATACTGCCGTCTGTCGTAAATGACGCAGTATAGGTGCCGTCCGCAAGCGCTGTATCGCTGTCCGCTGCGCCCGCTGATGAATCGGGTTCTGCCGCGAGCACTGCCGCAGTGTGTGCTTTATAAATTTCGCTTATTGCAGGGATCCTTCCAAGTCCCGCGATCTGAGTCTCGACGGTCTCAAAGCTTCCGTCCGCCGTGAACCTGCTCTTCCAGGAATCCTCATCGTCGCCTGCCATGTCGTTATTGGCATGGTCTCCCGCGACCACCATAAGAGGCCTGAGGATGACTTTTTTAAATCCGCCTTCCTGAACTTTTTCAATGATGGCGTCGCATGCGGTCTCCTCCGGCTCACCTTCCACGGTCCCGACATAAACATTGGTATAAGCCAGGGCATCCATCTGCTTCTGCATCTGGCTGTAGGCCACCTTTGCGGCATGCGCCGTGCCGTGTCCCATCAGGACCAGGGCAGTTCCGTCCTCCGCCGCTGCCGCCGCGTCGGCATAGCCTGCATCCTCCATAGCCTGAGCCACAACAGCTTTAGCCACAGCCTCCTTATCCTCGTTGATCACAGAGGCGTCAACAACTGCTTCGCCCAGAAGAGGTTCCGCGATGCGGACAGACTCAAAATTACCCGCTGCCGCCTGAACCGTTGCAGCCAGATCATCATATTCCGCTCCGTGCATCAGGTGTGTAGGCTGCAGGACAAGGTTTTTCACCCCGTTGTTTTTTGCCCGCGCAAGCGCCTGCTCTACATTGTCGATCTTTTCGCCGTCCCTGGCCTGGATGTGATTGATAATGATCTGTGAGGTGAAGGCTCTGCGCACGGACCAGTCAGGATTTGCCTGCTGCAGCGCCGCTTCGATCCCTCCGATGTCCCGGGCCCGGCTCTCGTTAAAAGAGGTTCCAAAGCTCACGACAAGCAGTTCATTCTCTCCGATCTCATCCGCATTGAGCGGATCGTCCGCCGAGGCATCACCCGTGTCGCGTCCGAAATAATCGGGATCTGCTTCCTCACCCTGCACAAGGGCCTTCTGCTCATCTGTCAGGGCATCCCATCCCGCTCTTGCCGCTTCAATCTGCATATCTGTTTCCTCTGTCCACTCCTGCACATATATAGCGTCGATCAGAGCCGCCACAGCATCTGCCGCCTCCTGATCCGTCTGCGCCGCGGCAGTATTTCCCGTATCACCTGCATCTGCCTGATTGTCCTTAGCCGCTAAAGCCTCTTCCAGGGTTCCTTCTGCAGCGGAGGATTCTTCCTGTTTCAGTTCTTCTGAAGAATCTGCTTTCTGCCCTTGTTCTCCGGTATTTTCCTTTTGCTTTTCCTCTGCCGCGGAAGCCTCCTGCTTTTCCTGTGTTTCGCTGCCGGAGCCTGCGTCAGTGCCGGAACTGCTGGTCCCGCAGCCGACAGTCAGCGTGCCCGCAAGGACCGCCGCCAATACCATAGCCGCCAGTTTCTTTTTCATGCTGTCTCTCCTTTCGTGCCGCGCTCCCGCCGGGCCTCCTCGAGCCCGCTTAACGGTTCCGCATGATGATGGTGATACCGATCCCCTGATTTTTAAATCACCGGACCCGTTCACGGAAGCACAAAAGCGGCAGCTGATCACCACGCCTTCCATTAGATGCTTCATTTTTACGAAGCCACAGACGTTTTAAGACGATGAACAGTTGCCAAACAACGATATTCTCTGAAGGATACAGGCAGGTCTCCTGGCTCATGGCTAAGGCCTTTCCCGGCCTTCCCGGCATTTTTTTGATCATTTGTGCCAGTGGCATATCGGGACTCCCGGCTGCTTATAAAAGGCAGCCTGCCATTTACAGTTGCGGGACAGCGCAGGACTTTCACCTGCTTCCCTTTTCACCCTCCCCCCTGACGCGGGACGGCACCTGCATCCTTCTCAGGAACAGTCTGCTGTTATCAATAACGACAAAACAAAATAGCTCTGTCTTTTACAATATATGATCAGCAGCTGATCCTGAATACACATTATATTGCCTTTTGAATAAAAAGTCATCAGTATATCCTGTAAAGGTGGAAAACAGTATATCCTGTAAAGGCAAAAAAGCAGGGGCTCATATACAGCCCCTGCTCTTTATTATTTCAGATATTAATAACAATCAGTTATTTTGAACATTCAGATGATCAGATTTCGACATCCTACCTTCAAAAATCTGCTTTGTATAAGATCACTCTTCTTCAGACTTTTCTTCCTCGGCAGCCTCTTCTTTGGCCGCATCATCTTCGTCATCCTCGTCATCTTCGTCGAAGTCATCGAAATCCTCGTCGAAATCATCGTCATCATAGTCGTCGAAGTAGTCAGGTGTGAGGAAGCGGTAGACGGCATAGGCAATAAGCGCTACGATAACGACTCCTCCAAGCAGGGCGAGACCCCAGATCAGCTTATTCTCTGTCTCTTCATTCTTAGCCTTGACCGCATCGATCAGTTCCTGAAATTTTGCCTTGGTAATTTCAATATACATTGCCTTTACTCCTTCCTGTACCTGTTATTTGACGCCGTTTCTCCAGCGCAGGGTGATGTTGTCCCGCCTTTTTTCCAAATATATGGAAACGGGCAGGCAGAGCTTTCGCGGGAGCACCTCCGGCGAATAAAATCCCACAGAGGTTTTCTCCTGTTTATACTGTTACTACTATACCACCTGCGGGGTCTCTTTTCCACTAAAAAAATCAAAAAATCACAGCTTCTGAAGCTTCGCGAATCCTGCATACATGATTTTCTGACCGCACTCATCAAACTGAACGGTGACTTTGTAGTCTCTGGGTGACTTTTCTATTTCCATTACAACACCTTCTCCGAATTTGATATGGCGGACCCTGTCCCCGGTGGAATAATCCGGTGCCTTTGGGGCGGGCATGCCTTTGGTCAGGGAAGAAAGACTTCCCGACCCTGCCCCGGAGACTTTTGCAATGAAAGGCTTTTTCTCCTCCTGAGTGTGGGGCTTAACATAAATGGCTTTCGGGCGGCTGCGCAGAACGGGCTGTTTCAGGGATCCTGTTTTCCCTGATTCAGCTGTCCCGGAGGAGCCCGTCACAAGGCCTGAGCCCGTCCCAAGACCTGAGCCTTTCCTCAAAGCTGAGTCCGTTCCCGAACCATAACCTGTCCTTAATCCTGAGCCCTGGCTGCCGGCTTTGCCTGTAAGTCCTGCTCCACCCGCTTTTCCTGTAAAACCTGTACCTGTAGAAATGCCGTCCGCTTTTCCTGAAAAATTTCTGTCTGACTCAAAAATGTCTGATTTGCTTAAACTCCGGTCTCCTGCATTTAAGCCTGTACGTACCCTGCGGGACCTGGAGCCGTCTTCGGTAATGTTTTCCGGTATTTCCGCAAGGAAACGGCTCATGGGGTTGTAGCGGAATTCCCCGCGGACCATTCGCGACCGTGCGCAGGTCAGGGTGAGGTCGTCCATTGCCCTGGTAATGCCCACGTAAGCCAGGCGCCGCTCTTCTGCGATGCTCTCCGGATCGAAGTCCTGCAGCGACTGATAGCTCGGGAAAATGTTCTCTTCAAGGCCAGTGATATAGACATGGGGAAACTCCAGTCCCTTGGCGCTGTGTAGTGTCATGAGCAGAACCCGGTCGTCAGATTCTTCCATGGAATCGATATCCGCAACAAGGGCAACGTCCTCCAGGAAACCGGAAAGATCCGCCTCCTCATCTGCCTCCTGCATTCGTTTTTCGTAATCGGCAATCTTGCTGACAAGCTCCCCGACATTGTCCGCCCTGTCTTCCGCGTC
>DEPS01000021.1:15524-27665 GCA_002358875.1 Lachnospiraceae bacterium UBA3386
CGGAGCTTTTTGCCTGCCGATTTTATTCCCGGGATCTGGTCTCCCTTTTCCATGACCTCGAAAAGGCTGACCTGCTCAAGCGCGGCATAGTCGGCTGCACGGGTCAGGGTCGTCTGGCCGATTCCCCGCCGCGGGACGTTGATAATGCGGCCCAGCGCGATATCGTCCCGCCCGTTGTCGATGATCTTGAGGTAGCACAGCACGTCCTTGATCTCACGGCGGTCGTAAAAATTGGTCCCGCCGATGACGTTGTAGGGAACGGAGCTAAGGACGAGCCGCTCCTCGAGGGCACGGGACTGGGCGTTTGTCCGGTAGAGGATGGCAAAGCTCTTGTAGGAAAGAGAGCTGTCGGCAGCCAGCTTCCTGCGGATATCCTGGACGACGAAGGCCGCTTCCTCCTGCGCGTCATAAAACTGGCGCACATGAACCGGATCTCCCTCCCCCCGGTCGCTCCACAGATGTTTGTCTCTGCGGTTTGTGTTGTTTTTGATAACAGCGTTGGCCGCCTCCAGAATGTTCTGCCGGGAACGGTAATTCTGTTCCAGGCGCACCACCAGCGCTTCGGGGTAAATCTTTTCAAAATCAAGTATATTGCGGATATCCGCGCCGCGGAATCTGTAGATTGACTGATCGTCGTCCCCGACGACGCAGAGATTTTTGCGGCTCCCGGCAAGAAGCCTGACAAGCTCAAACTGGGCTGTATTGGTGTCCTGGTATTCGTCCACCATAATATAGGTAAATCTCTGCTGGTAGGTTGCCAGCACTTCATCGTGAGATTTGAAAAGCTCCACAGTCAGCATCAGTAGGTCGTCAAAATCAAGAGCATTGTTTTTCCTGAGCAGCCGCTGGTACTCCTCATAAGCCATTCCGATCTGCTTTTTGCGAAAGCTCTCCCAGTCATTTTCCTCGTGGTACTGAAGGGGCGTCATAAGCTCGTTCTTGGCAGCCGAGACGGCAGACAGGATCTCCCTCTCCTTCAGGGTCTTCGTATCGATCCTCAGCTGTCTGCAGGCCTCCTTCATCAGAGTCTTCTGATCCGACGTATCATAGATCACGAATTTGGGATCATAACCGAGCAGGTCGATATAGCGGCGCAGGATCCTGACGCACATGGAGTGGAAGGTGGAGATCCATACTCCCTGCGAGCTGCCTCCAAGAATGTCTTCGACGCGGTCCCTCATTTCACCGGCAGCCTTATTGGTGAAAGTGATCGCCAGGATATTCCATGGATCCACCCCGCGCTCTTCGATCAGATAGGCGATACGGTGGGTGATCACTCTCGTCTTTCCGCTCCCCGCACCCGCGAGGATCAAAACCGGTCCTTTGGTCTGGAAGCAGGCTTTCTGCTGTTCCCTGTTCAGTTTTTCATAAATTGACATTCTCTTCTCTTCCCTTTTCCCGCTCTGCCATCTTTTTCATCTCCCGCGCGTTTTCCAGAGCGGCGGGAGTGATCTCTCCCGCCCCGAGAAGACGGGCGAGCTCACTGTCGCTCTCCTTATGCGTCAGCCTCCGGATGTGTGTCTTTGTATTGTCGTCGCCCGCCACCTTTTCGATGAGATAATGACTGTCCTGCATGGCCGCGATCTGAGGAAGGTGGGTTATGCAGAGGATCTGATGGTCCATGGCAAGCCTTCCCATCTTTTCAGAAACCTTCCAGGCTGTCTGTCCGCTGATGCCGGTATCGATCTCGTCAAAAATAAAAGTGTAGAGCTCATCCCTGCCTGCAAAGACAGTCTTGAGCGCCAGCATGATCCTTGACAGCTCTCCGCCGCTGGCAATCTGCTCCAGAGGGCGCAGGGGCTCGCCGGGGTTCATGGAGATGTGCATGGATATCTGATCCCAGCCGTCAGGTCCGGGATGATTCCTGTCAGGTTCTACCTTTATTGCGAATTCAACACGCAGAAAATTCAGGTCCAGAAGGGCCTCCTTCATTTTATCCGCAAAAACCAAAGCCGCTTTCCGGCGGGCCAGGGTCAGCCTCTCGCAGACATCTTCAAGCTCTGCCCGCTCCTTATCCATCATGGCCTTCAGCTCCCTGCGGCGGGCGTCATAGGCCTCCAGAAATTCTATCCTTTTGCGGCGTTTCTCCAGGGCATCCATGATGTCGGAAACGGAGCGGCCGTATTTATCGCCGCAGCGATGGATGACGTCGAGGCGGTCCTCGATCTGTGAGAGCCTTTCAGGGTCAAATGAAAGCTCCTCCACATAATCCGCAAGGCTTCTGTTAAAATCCGAGAGCAGTCCGTCGACTTCAGTGATCTGGTCCAGAAGCTGGTCAAGATTTTCGTCAAGACCGCCCACCGAAGACAGATCCCTGCACGCGCGGCCGACCATATCCGCCGCGCCGCCCTCCGCCGTCAGCCGAAAAGCCGATCCTGCAGCCTCACTGATCCTGCGGAAGCTTCCCAGCTTTTTCTGCTCACGGATGAGCTCTTCTTCCTCTCCCTCCCGGATGGCAGCCGCTTCGATCTCGTCCGCCTCATAAGTCAGCAGATCCAGCTCGCGAAGGCGGGCGGACTCATCCAGATCATCCTTCTCCCATTCGTCCGAAAGCTTCTTCCAGCTGCGGGATACCTTGGCCGCCCGCAGCAAAAGCGGGGCCGTTTCCTCCCCGCCGTAATCATCCACGGTCCTGCGCTGTGCCTCCCTCCGAAGAAGGCGCTGATTTTCGCGCTGTCCGTAAATATCGATCAGGAGCTCCCCTACCTCGCGAAGCTGCCTGAGCGGCACAGTCTCCCCGCAGATCTGGCAGATGCTCCGGTTGGGAAAGAGCTTTCTTTTTATGAGGATGATCCCGTCCTCCTCGGGCGAAAGACCCAGCTCACGGATCTTTTCGAGCTGCCTTTCATGATCCGCCTTAAACGTCAGCTCGATCAGAGCAAATTCCGCGCCCGTCCGTATAATGCTCTTGTCCGCCCTGGCGCCCAGCGCAAGGTTTATGGACCCTATAATGATTGATTTACCTGCTCCCGTCTCACCGGTGAGAATGTTGAGGCCGTCCGAAAATGAGACCTCCTCCTCCTCGATCAGTGCCAGATTCTTAACATGAAGGCTTAAAAGCATTTTTTCCTCCGAAAGATTTTCCCTGCACGCGGTTTTCGCTCTTTACAAGTCACACTCCAGTCAGGTGTTACCTGTAAAATGTCCGCGTTCATTCCAAATTCGCTGCGCTCAGAATAAAGGCTTCCCCTGCAGGTCGCGCAGGAGCTTCTCCCTGGCTTCCTCCGCCGCCTCGTTCGTTTTCAGAACAGCAAAGATCGTGTCATCTCCTGCAATACAGCCGACAATACCGATGATGGAGAGTCCATCAATAGCGGCCGCGGCCCCCATGGCCATTCCGGCGTCTGTTTTGATCACAAGAATATTCTGCGCTGTTTCCACGGTACGGACTGAATCCCTGAGCATACGCACAAGGCGCTGCTGCTCAATGCCGCCTCCCGGCTGAGGAAGGGCGTAAACATTTTTACCGCCCGACGTAAGTCTTTTGACAAGGCGGAGCCTGCGGATATCCCGTGAAACAGTCGCCTGCGTGACGTCAAACCCGCGTTCCTTCAACGCTGCCTGCAGTTCTTCCTGCGTCGAGATCTCTCTTGCGCGGATGATTTCAAGTATCGTTTCGTGACGCTTGTTATTCATAATCCGGACTGACCTTTCTATACCCTGATAACAATTTCTTTTACTGAAATTGTATCTCAAATCCGTTAATTCGTAAAGATTTTCGTGCTGTTTTTTCCGTGTATCCGCCATGCCTGAAAACCACCTGTCCTGATTCTGTATTTTTTATGTTCATGATGTAAATTTTTTGTGCAGGGTCTCAAGGAAGCTTCCCCTGTCAAGTCGGATCAGGCGGGTGACTCCTTCGGAGCGGGAGATACTGATTCTGTCCCCGCATTTGAGGTCTATGTTCTGATTGCCGTCAAAATCACATTCCGCAGACATGGGATCGCCGTTGCGGGGAGGGATCATTTCTATCACAATGCGGTCGTCAGCCGACAGGACGACGCTCCGGTTATTGAACGAGTGGGGGCTTATCGGGGTCAGCAGGATCAGCCTTGCCTTCGGCTCCACTATGGGACCGCCGGCAGACATATTATAGGCTGTGGATCCGGTAGCAGTCGACACGATTACACCGTCCGCATGAAAACGTTTTAAGAGCTGTCCATCTATAAAGACATTGAAATCCAGAACCTGGAGACCGCGGTTTCTGGTGATGACAACGTCATTGAGCGCATGCCCTCCCGCATCCGGATAGGGATCTCCGTACTCATCGGAAACGGACGCAGCAAGCATCATCCGGCTCTCGATCTCAAAGCTGCCTTCAAGGACTCTCTGCAGGGCATACACCCACCTGTGACCCGGCACCTCCGCCAGGTATCCCAGATGCCCGATATTGATCCCGAGGATTGGCGTATCCGTCCCGGCCGAAAGATGTGCGGCCTCCAGCACCGTGCCGTCGCCCCCCAGCACCAGGATACAGTCCGTGCTGCTATTTAGCTCGGCGCGAAGCTCCTGCCTCTCCTCGTCCGAATAGACGATGCGGCAGGTCTTTCCGTGTGCCTCCAGATAATCCCGGATCGTGACGGAAAGCTCCTGCCCCTTATCCTTGCTCCTGTTTGCAATGATAAAAAACCGGTCAATGCTCATCGTATGTTCATTCCTTTTCCCGCGGCCTGTGGCTAATCAATCCTTTGAAAGATTTTCATGAGACAGCCGGACAAGCTCCCTGATCTTCTCCTGCAGTGCCTGTGCGTCCAGTCCTTCTTCAGCCTTAACTTCTGCATCCTGTGCGTCAGCAGACTTCGCCTCTGCTTCCAGTGCTTCCTCAGCCTTTGCACCTGCTTCCTGTCCTTTAGCGGTTACTGTTTTTTCCTCAGGTTCAGGGAGCTTTCTCAGATACATAAGGTATTCGATATTTCCCTCCGGCCCCCGGATGGGCGACCAGGACAGATCCAGAACCTTAAATCCTGTCTCCTCAGCGTTCCTCACGGCCTGCTCAATCACCTCTGCGTGTACCTTCGGATCACGCACGACACCTTTTTTTCCGACCTTGTCACGTCCGGCTTCAAACTGGGGTTTGATCAGACAGACCATCTCGCCGCCCGGCGGCAGGATCGCGTATGCGGGAGGAAGGATCTTAGACAGCGAGATAAATGAAACATCCACACTGGCAAAATCCGGCATTTTTCCGGGATCCAGATCCTCCGGCTTTACATGTCTGAAATTCGTCTTCTCCATGCAGATCACGCGAGGATCTTCCCTGAGCCGGTAATCGAGCTGTCCGTATCCCACATCGATCGCATAGACTGCCGCCGCGCCGTTCTGCAGCATACAGTCTGTAAACCCCCCTGTGGAGGCCCCGATGTCCATACAAATCCTGCCCTGCAGGCTGATCGGAAAGGATTTAAGCGCCTTTTCCAGCTTCAGGCCGCCGCGGCTGACATACTGCAGCCCGCGGCCCCTGACTTCGACCACGGCCTCCTCCGGAAAGGAAGCCCCGGCCTTATCCTCCTTCTGGTTATCGACATAAACGATACCCGCCATAATGAGCGCTTTTGCCTTTTCCCTCGAAGGAGCAAGTCCCCGTTCCGTGAGAAGGACATCCAAACGTTTTTTCATAATCACCTCATAAGTTGAAGCGCTCTGCGCTGACACTCCCGAAAGGAAATATACGCAGGTCCTACTTTCTGCGGGAAACAAGCTGCTCGATCAGATCACGAAGGAAATCATCGCTCACGCTAAGTGAGTCAAATTCCCTGAGCGCATCGTCAGTCAGCGCCCTCACCTCAAGGGCGGCTTTCTCAAGGCCAAAAAGAGATACATAAGTCGTCTTGCCTTCCTCTTCATCGCTCCCAACCGGCTTTCCGAGCTCATCGCTGTCACCCGTGACATCCAGTATGTCGTCCTGGATCTGGAATGCGACGCCAATATCGTAACCGATCTTTCCCAGGCGCTCCACATCCTCAGCAGGAGCACCGGCCAGCACGGCTCCGATCTGGAATCCGCTCTGGATCATACACGCCGTCTTGTGGCTGTGTATATATTCAAGAATCTGTCCTCCGACAGAGGCTTCTTTTACAGCTATATTACAGCCGCCTCCGCCTGCCGCCTGGGCATTCTCGGCTTCCAGATCCGCGCACTGGCCGCCCACCATGCCAAAAATGCCCGCGTTCCCGGCCAGAATGCGCAGAGCCCCGACTACGGCAGCTGTCTCCTCCGGAGATTTTGCCGCATTAAAGGCATCAAGCGCCGTCTCATAGGCAAAATTCAAAAGACCATCTCCAGCAAGGATCGCCATACCCTCGCCGTAAACGACATGCGTCGTTTTTCTGCCCCTGCGATAATCGTCGTCGTCCATGGCCGGCAGATCATCATGGATCAGGGAGTAGGTGTGGATCATCTCCAGCGCGGCCATAAAAGGCTCCGCAAGCTCGCGCCTGCCTCCGTAAAGATCGCTGATCTTAGCTATAAGAAGAGGGCGCAGACGTTTTCCTCCTGCCATCACACTGTAGCGCATGGCATCCGCCACAGTAGCCGCAGGCGCTTCTCCTTCAGGCATGCTTTTCGGATCCGGAAGATATCTGTCCAGTACGGCATCACATTCCGCCGACAGCTGTTCCATGATCAAAGAAAAAGAATTCGCATTTTTCATTTCTATACCCCCATGCCTCAATCCAGTGCGCCGTCCCCGGTCATCCCCTCGCCGCGCAGCATCTGTACCTTCTTCTCAACGCGGTCGATCCTGTCGTTACAGTAACGCACCAGGCGGATGCCTTTTTCATAACAGGAAAAGGATTCCTCCAGAGAGATCCCGTCGGATTCCATCCTTTTCACGAGCTCTTCGAGCTCCTCAAAGGCTTTTTCCACGGACAGCTCCTGCCCATTCTCATCCACGTCTTCTTCCAGGGCAGAAACAGCTTCTGCAGCCTCGATTTCATTTGTCTTTTCAGAAACTTCCTTTGTCTTTTCAGAAATCCGAGCCATGAAACACCTCTTTACATCTTAATAAACATTCAGTTTATCACAACGGTTCTTATTTTTCTGTGAGGCTTCCGGTCAATGCGGTTTCGGAAGGCTCAGTCTTCTGAACAAGGGCATCCACCCTGCCGTCCTTTAACCGCACAAGGAAAGGGTCTGAAGGCTTCAGATCATGTACTGACCTCACAGCGCTTCCGTCCGGCCTTGAAACAAATCCATATCCGCCTGACAGACGTGCAAGCGGCGAAAGGTGGGCAAGACTTCCGGCTGTAAGCTCCAGTCTGTGTCGGTTCTTTGAGACCGCATCGTCCATCCGGTGGTCCAGAAGATCTGTCACATCTGCCCTCTGCCTTGCGTCCCGCAGAATCCGGTCCATTTGAAAATCCAGTTTTTCTCTCACCGTAATGCGGCGCCTCACGCCCTCGATCCGAAGATCCATCAGGGCATCAAGACGTTCCTGTGCCCTGAGTGCGCTCATGCGCTGACTCCGGATCCCGGCTTCAGGAGAAAGGTGGTGGATCTCCCTTTCCAGCCGGCGCAGGAGCAGGCGCTTCTCCTGCATTTTTTTATAAACTGCCCCGTCAAGACTTCTCCTAAAAAACAGAAGGTCATCCTCATACTGATGAAGATCAAAAACCGCCAGCTCAGCGGCAGCAGAGGGAGTCGGCGCGCGCAGGTCTGCGACAAAATCAGTGATCACTGTGTCAGTCTCGTGGCCGACAGCGGAGATAATGGGCGTCAGGCAGTCAAAAAAAGCCTGCGCGACCTTTTCTTCATTAAAGGCCCACAGATCCTCCAGCGACCCTCCGCCGCGCCCGCAGATTATGACATCCGTCCCGTATTCGTCCAGCGTCCGGATCCCGCGCACGATGCTGTCGGGCGCCGCGTCCCCCTGTACAAGAGCAGGATAGAGGATGATCTCAATGAAGGGATTCCTTCTCTTCGCGATCTGTATGATGTCGCGCACTGCAGCTCCTGTCGCCGCCGTGACGACACCCAGGCGCCGTATATAGCGCGGGATCGGCTGCTTGTAGGACTCATCAAACATTCCCTGCTCCAGAAGCTTTTTTTTGAGGCGTTCAAAACGCTCCGCAAGCTCACCCACACCGTCCCTGATGATCTGGGAAGCATAGAGCTGATAGCTGCCGCTCCTCTCATAGACATCCACAGAGCCGGCACAGATCACCTGGTCCCCGTTCTTCATGGGAAAAGAAAGCCCCCTTCGACGGCCTGCGAACATGACGCAGGACAACGTCCCGGAGGCATCCTTCAATGTGAAATATATATGACCTGAAGCGTGGTATTTGCAATTGCTCACTTCTCCCCGGACCAGCACGCTGCGGAGCAGATAATCCTCCGCGAACATGCGGTGCACATAGGCATTGATCTGGGAGACGGAATAAACATTTCGCATATCAATCAAGACCCGGCTTCGTTTCCTGTTCCTTTTCGGGCTCCTGCCCGGACCCCTTTACCTCGTTTTGCCCGTCCTTCGTTTCCTGCCCGGAGCCCTGAACATCTTTTTTCCCGTTTTTTGTTTCCTGTCCCGGGACAAAGGATGCGAGGACACCGTTCACAAACTGCCCGGCTCCTTCCTGTCCGAACTTTTTGGCCAGCTCAACGGCATCGTTGATAATGACGCCGACCGGAGTAACTTTATCTGTCTGCAGCTCATATACTGTCATGCGGATCACTGCGAGCTCAACCTTTCCGATGCGCTCCGGCTTCCAGTTTCGAAGTACCGATGCGACCTGGGCGTCGATCTCAGGCAGGCGGTCCAGAACCTCGCACAGCCTCTTTTCGATCCTCTGGCGGTCCTCTTCGCTCACCGTCAGATCACCAATATCGAAATAGAACGGGAGCTGTTCGAGCAGCTCTTCCTTTGTATTGAATTCTGCCCTGAAAAGGAGCTTGAAAACCTGCTCTTTAAATGCCTTCTGCTTCATAATTTGTCCTGATTCTTAAACTATCCTTTTTGCTTTTCCCTGATGATCCTGTTTTCCCGGTGCTTTTTTGATCAGAAAAAGATTCTGACTTCCTGATCCTTTTTCCCGGTGCCTTATTTCATCACCGCAGGATCAATGACTATCCCCCGGCTGCGTTCAATAAAAGGTCCCGCCGGGTCACCCCGACCGGCTGCGCTTACGGCCAGACTCAGTCAGGAATGGAGATGCCGGAAATATGGATGTCAACATCGATCACGGCCAGGCCTGTCATCTCCTCGATCGCGTTCTTCACGCGCTTCTGAACGCGGCTGCTGGTCGTAGGGATATTATAACCGTATTCCACGATGATGGAGAGATCCGCCTTGACGCCTTCCCTCGTCACATCCACCTTAACACTCTTTGCGATCTTCTTGATCCCGCCGCTGCTGATCATCTCGCGGGTAACTTCACCGGGCATGCAGGCCACGCCCTCTACGTCGAGAGCCGCGAAAGCCGCGATCATCGCCACCACATCGTCCGCGATCCTCACCGTGCCGATATCTGCCACTGTGACTGTCTTGTTTTCCTGTGCCATCTATGCAAACCTCCGCTATTATACGTAAAATCCTGTTAAATCGTGATCCCGTCAAGCAATCTATTTACTCTTTTGGCAAAAACCGGTCCATCCACTTATTATGTGTACGATGCCCGGCAGCCGAACAGCTGATTTTTATTTTATCAGACTTCCCCTCATTTGCATAGTAGCAAATTTTAAGCGATGGGGCGCGAAAATAACCGCAATATATGCTTCGCATATGTAAAAACTCCTAGAATTTCGTGGCGGCCTGAACTGTAACAGGCCTCCGATTGTGCTATACTGGAAAACAGTAAAGGCAACCCGCAAACAAGAATATTTTATAAAAGGAGGTATTTTCATGAACACAAATCTGCTGCAGCTCTTACTGGGAACCATGACATCGCAGTCTTCTGTAAATTCAATTTCCGAAAAGACGGGGCTTTCCGGCAAACAGGTACAGAAACTGATCCTGCTGGCGCTGCCGCTCCTTATCAAGTACATGACAGGCAACGCTTCCTCCGGGAGCGGAGCGCTTTCTCTTTTGGGAGCCCTTTCCCAGCATACCAGCAAAAAGGGCATGGCCAGGCAGCTGGCAGACGCAGACGAAAAGGACGGCAGCAAGATCATAGACCACATCCTGGGAAAGAACGAGGCGAAAGTGACACAGGATCTTTGCGCGCAGACAGGCCTCAATGCTTCCCAGATCCATCAGGTGCTCTCCATCATCGCTCCTGCCCTGATGAGCGGCGTTTCGGCAGCGGCATCGGCATCAAAGCCTGTTTCGGGAAACAGCGCCGGTACGGGGGCTTCAGGGGCAGAGACTTCCCTGCTTTCCGAACTGTCCGGCCAGGGAATCTTCGGATCCCTTCTTAGCCTGGGGAAAGACGCGAAAGAGGACCAGAATCCTGACAGCATGGGCGCGTCGTCCAACGGTACGGCTCTTCTGCAGGCCCTGCTTAAAGCAGCGGCTAAAAAAAGCTGATTCCCGGCTGACGTCAGGCAGGGCAGGGCGGCAGCTTTGTGTCAGCTAAGAAATTTAACAGCCGCAGGCGTAAAACAGGACACGCAGGATGACCCGGTTATCTCGTGACAGGTCCTAAAGTAAAAAGAGAGTAAAAAACAGGTTACAAAAAAGGCAGTCCGCATTGGAAACGGACTGCCTTTTTATAAGGATTGTATTTATAAACACCGTAAATATTTTCATCAGTTCCTGGAGAAGTTCTCCAGCTCCAGTCCCTCGTTGCGGTCGAGGACCATGCCGACGGACCAGGGATTGACGAACAAAAGGAGGGGGTTGCCCTTTAGATCCTTGATTCGCTTCATGTCCGTTGTACCCGTGATCTTCATGACGTCGATGTCCCGGTTCACGATCCAGCGGATATGCTCGTAGGGAAGGGTCTCGAGGATTATGTCAACGTTGTATTCACTCTTTAAGCGGAATTTGAGGACGTCGAACTGCAGCATGCCGACGACGCCGCAGATGATTTCTTCCATGCCGGTGTTGAATTCCTGGAAGATCTGGATGGCGCCCTCCTGGGCGATCTGGGTGATGCCCTTGACGAACTGGTCGCGCTTCATGGTATCCACCTGGCGCACGCGGGCAAAGTGCTCCGGGGCGAAGGTAGGGATGCCCTCGTAGCGGAAATTGCGTTTGGGCAGGCAGAAGGTATCTCCTATGGAATAAAGACCCGGATCGAAGACGCCGATGATGTCACCCGCATAGGCCTCCTCCAGGATCTTCCGGTCGCTTGCCATGAGCTGCTGAGGCTGGGACAGCCTCTGCGTCCTGCCGGACTGCACGTGCCGGACGTCCATTCCGATCTCATAGCGCCCGGAACAGATGCGCATAAAGGCGATCCGGTCGCGGTGGGCTTTGTTCATATTTGCCTGTATCTTGAAAATGAAGGCGGAAAAGCCCTCCTCCACGGGATCGACAGGCCCGGCATCCGAGTTCCTTGCAGACGGAGCTGGTGCCATGTCGAGGAAATTCTGTAAAAATATCTCAACGCCGAAATTGTTGAGGGCTGAGCCGAAAAAGACCGGCGTCAGCATTCCCGCGCGCACAGCTTCGATGTCAAAATCCGCGCTGGCTCCGTCCAACAGCTCGACCTCCCCGGAGAGCGTCTCAAAAGGATCCTTCCCGATGGCCTCCAGAACCTTGTCTTCGTCCCCGAGCGGTATCCGCTCCTGCTTTCCCTCTTTGGTACCTTTTTCCGTATCCGAATAGAGGATGATCTCGGAGCTTTTGCGCTCATACACGCCGCGAAAGCCCTTTCCCGACCCGATAGGCCAGTTCATGGGACAGGTGTCGATGCCGAGGTTCTTCTCGATATCGTCGAGCAGATCAAAGGTATCGAGGGCGTCCCTGTCCATTTTATTTATAAACGTGAAAATCGGGATATGGCGCATGGTACAGACCTGGAAGAGCTTCCTGGTCTGTGCCTCAACGCCCTTGGAGGCATCGATGACCATGACTGCCGAATCGGCCGCCATCAATGTGCGGTAGGTATCCTCCGAGAAATCCTGGTGGCCGGGGGTGTCCAGAAGGTTCACGCAGCAGCCGCCGTATTCGAACTGCAGCACGCTGCTGGTGACGGAAATTCCCCTCTGCTTCTCTATCTCCATCCAGTCGGATACGGCGTGGCGGGCGGTCGCCTTGCCCTT